>NZ_AP029028.1:2433308-2737472 GCF_037076565.1 Herbaspirillum sp. DW155
TAGGGGCCCCGCGTGACCGTATAGTAATTAATGATCTTTCCCTTCTCAAGGTTAATGAGGTAAACCTTGCTAAAAGGTGGTATGCCTAGCTGTTCTTTGCTGCGATCGACTCCCCATACCACTGCGCGAGTCCGAGCGCAGTTAACGGCCCAGTCATTAATGAAGATGTTTAGATGAATATTGATAGTCCGTGTGCCAATTTCGAACTCGAATCGGTTCGCAGCCCCTCGGAACGAACTGCGGAGTTCAAGGCTCTCTCCCAAAGTCGTCCCTGAGAAAGAGAGTCCTATTAAAAAACATAGAGTTACGGAAAGTTTAGTTTTCATCGCCAAGTATGCGGTAGGAAGATTTCGTCTCTATTGTGCGTGTTGGTGCTAGCGGGCGTTCGAATGGATTAACCAATCGGCTTACTGCAGCGGAAGCTTCTGCCGTAGCCCCGCCATCAGCTGCTTTCAGAATATTGTTCTTTGCACAGTAGAAGCCAGCGGTATCCACAGCGTTGTAAGGGATGTCTGCCACAATTTGCGGGTTGCCAATCGCCGGTCCCTCTCGTCCATTGTTAAACCAGCCAGCGTCGTAAGAGTTACGATCAAGCCAGCCACGAAATACCCAGTACTCTGAATAGTTATAGCGTCCAGTCAATTGCTTCATCCCTCGGCCGCGAAATTTTATTCCGTCGCCCTGATCCGTGTTGCCCAAGCTGGTACGTCCTTCGTAGTAACCTTTTCGACCAGGTTCGGCAAAAAACAATAACTGATTCCGATTAGTTGGCGTGATCTGAAGATATCCGTTTGCTTCACTCTGGGCCGAGATATGGTTTTCCCTGATTGCAGTGCTGACGTCTATGGCAACCTCACGTGTCGCCATGAGGAAATAGCTCTCTTGAGCGGCTTGACCGAAGAAATGCGCCATCCTGACGGAGGTATTGAGTAGATATTTCCGAAAAACGAGATTGAGACTGAGCCGAAATCTTTCTTTCACGGTATCCCCTGACTGACCAACATCTCTATAGACGCTCTCCTTGTCCGCATAAATGCGCTTCATCTCCCCTACGCTTAACCAGCCACATTTCCTGAAGTGTTCAATGAATTTCCTCGGATGAAAGTGCCAATGCGCGGCATCGATACCGCCGAGCGCAGCGTGCTCCCAGAATGCCAACGCCTCCACATGACGCTGAAAAGCAGGGAAATCGGCGAGTGACAGGTAGGTACTTTTCATCAGGCTTGGCGTTTTCCCAACCTTGGAACTTGGGCCTTCCTTGGTCAGCCAATTCCACCGCTGTGCGACGCCTGCTCGTTGCCATTCAGTCGGAAATTTACACACCATCCCGCGCATGGACCGTTGAACCCCTGCGTCTTTCATCCGATTTTCCGCTTCGGATCGGGTCGTGATCCCATCGCCGTCTTCATCCAGCATGTTGCGGACGACATCGATATCGCAGCGACTGTTCTGGTCGTCGTAGTCCATCAATAGTTTCCAGCCAGCCCAATGTTGCGCATCGGCATCGCTGTACTTGAATACGCCGGCGGCGTTCAGGTTCACCCATCCTTGCCCGTTCGCTGTGGAGATCTGCCGCCAGTGTGGCGTGTCACTTGGCGTCAAGGCATCCGGCCCCAATATCCGCCCGAAGCGCAGCAATTCGTAGACAGCACTATGCGACGGTACTTGACTGGCACGTGCGGCTCTGTAAGCCTGAACGACGTTTCCTGCTTGTCGGTAAAGCTCATATTCAGCATTATTTTCTGTCAGCGCTGCACCTACCCGAGTCCCATCGGCTCGGTAGGTACTGACATATGCGTTCCCACCTCCAAATCGTACGCCGACGAACAGTGGTTCATTCAATACCGTCTCACCAGAGCCTGATTTTTCGTTGAGAGGAGGACGCTGCGGGTAGAGCCGGGTATTGGCAGGCAATCTAAAGTAGATTTCACCAAAGACAGCATCGGTACGACCGTTCGTCGTGAGATTGAGATCTCCCGTATTTCGACCTATCAGTCTTTTGAGGTTGTCGTCGTCACAGATGATCTCAAAGTGGATGATGTTGGCGTGTCCCTCAAATGAGCCCGCACTGCCCAACTCGGCTTTGCGGGAAATCGTTTGGCCAGCTTTAACACCGCGTATGGTCTGCAGATGCATGTAGATGGAGTAGAAGCGTACCGGCGTTTCCGTTTCGTTCTGGGCTCCAATCGTGGAATCGTGTCGAATGATGATGCAACCATCATCCGTCCATCCCATATAGCCGAGTACATGCTTTTCATCTTCAGAGGCGGTGTCTGGGCGCGCCGTCGGTTGGCGGACATAGGCGACGATGCCATCAGCAATGGCTCGAACCGGTTCTCGACCATTGCTGCGTGCCGGGGCTTCCAGATGCAAGCCTCCATGCCACGAGAGTTTATGGCTGACCGGGAAGTTTCCATGCTCCGGGCTACGCATGGCCGTCTCCAGATAAGCATCATCGTCATGAGTGAGACGAGGAGGAAGAAAAGGCGGACTGATGAGCATAAACACTCCCTTAGCTTGAGAACGAGAATTTCCGTGAACCTTTTGCACTCACGGTGCTGTTCGGTAAAGGAGTCTGGCTTGCCGCTGCACTCGCCCCACCCGGAAACGCATGCGTTCCCCCCTTCACCGAAAACGTCCCCGGACAAGCAAACGTAATATTCCCGCCCTCCAGCGTCACCGAAGCCTGCCCCGCCTGCAGCACGATCTTCTGGCGCGCTTTGATCTCGATGCCTTCATTGACGCTGATCACGCTCACATCCTTGTCGGCCAGGATCTCCAGCGCATCGGTATGCGCCTGCAACGAGACCGGTCCGTTGCCCGCATAAGCCTGGATACCGCCCTCATGCGCAAACAGAGTGGCCGTCTTGCCAGCGGCCAGACTGGTGGTGTCGGCAGCGGTCCAGTGGGTATCGCCCTGGCTGGTCCAGTGCAGATTCTCGCCGGCATAGAGCACCGTGGAGGCAGTGCAGGCCCAGTTGATGTTGGCAGGGGATTCCATCAGCACCGCCGCCTTGGCGAACTTCTCGACCGGCTGCGCGCTGTCGCTCTCGCGGGATCCCTCTTTGCTCTTGAATGCATCCTGACCATTGACGCTACCCGGATGCTTGCCCTGGTCAGCCGGGTCGATGATGGAGATGAAATCGGTCTTGGCCTGCAAGGCAGCCATACTATGCAGCGCCTGTTGCTTTGCGGCAGCGTCGCCCATCGTTCGGGCCAGTTGCTGCGCTCCCTTGAGTTGGGCGACGGCTTCATGAGCATCCATTTGCGTGCTGGTCACGCTTGCCCCGGCAGCGGGACGCGCCGTCGAGGAAATCAGCAAGCCCTCCGCACCGCGTACCACGCCCCAGGCATCGCTGCGCAATTCAAAGCCCTGGCCGCGATAGCTGCCGCGCTGGGCGCCGGTGTCGGCCTGTTCGATCAGATGGCCGAGACTGAGCTGGGATCTGGCCTGGCTGGAGGCCAGCCGCATGCGTAGTTGCGATTGCGTGTCGTCCACCACCCATTGATTGAAACCGCTGCCATCATGCGCCGTGCTGTGCCATCCCGAGATCGTGCCGGCGTGGTTGGCTGCGGAATCAGCACCGGCCGGGAAAGGCGGCACATCGCTGCCGTTGTAGAGCTGCGCGACGACGACAGGCCGGTCGATATCGCCCTCGATGAAATCAATCAGCACCTCGCTGCCAATGCGCGGCGTGAACTGGCTGCCCCAGTTGGGGCCGGACTGGGCTTCGGCCACCCGTACCCATGTGCCGGAGGCGTCGTTGCCGGGCGCGTTGCCGTCTTTGTCATCGAGGTTGCCGGTCTCGCGCAGGCCGCCAGGATTCGGCGCCTGGCCGCGCTGCCAGTGGAACTGCACCTTGACGCGATGATTGCGGTCCGTGGTGATGGCAGCGTCCGGCAGGCCGGTGACCAATGCGGTCTGCGTGCCGCGTGCAGTGGGCTTGAGACGCTCCGTGATCGCAGCCGGAACGATGGGAACCACATCGCGCACGGCCACGAAGCTGTTGCGGTAGGTGCCGGCTTTGAGCTCATCGTCTGAGCTGGCACGCGGCGATGGTGAGCCGGCCCAGCCCTGGCCGAACGACGCGGGCAATACCTCGTCAAGGATCCGGACGATGTTGCTCTCGAAATTATTGCGGGCACTATGGCTGACCGAAAGCAGCTTGAAACGGTTCTCTCCCTCGGGATAGCGCTCATGCTGGGTGAGCGCGAACTGAGCACCGGCACTGAACTGACGCACCGCACCCGCACCTTCGAAGCGCTTGTTCTGCAATTCCATGGCCTGCAGCATCAGCAGGGCATGCTCCGATGCCACCTGCTGGTCGGCAAAGTCCTGCTGGCCGCTGCCGTCGTAGATCGGCAGGGCAGGGAGCTCGCCGGCATCCAGGCTGGAGCGCTCTTCGGCCGAAGGTGAAGAAATCTTCTCAGGATGCCAGCTGGCCAGGGCCACCGCGTTGGAACGCACGCTGCGCACGGCGCTGAAGTCGGTGATGGCATCACTGGACTCGGTGGCTGCGACACGGTGAAAGCGAACGCGCGTATCGCCACCCGGCAGGTCCGGCGCCTTGGCGTTACGGTCGAAGATGACCAGTTTGTGTCGCGCCTGTTGCTGGCCGGAGGCTTGGCCATCGTCACCATCCTGCTGATGTTCGAAGCGGAAGTTGAGGCCTTCGCTGGCCAGGATGCGGCGCAGGAAGGCGAAATCGCTCTCGCGGTATTGCGTGCAGATATCGCGCCGGGCGAGCGTCTGTGTCACGTCCAGCGAGAAATTGGCTTGTGGGTATTCCTTCAGGACTGCGCTGGCGATGTCGGTGATGCTCATGTCCTGGAACAGGAAGCTGTCGCGGCGCCGGTCGAGGAAGGCCAGGAAGGATTCCAGCCGCAGCCGGTAGCGTGCCAGGCCGCCATCGGCACCCAGCCAGGAAGCCTGGGTGCAGTAGCCGTGCCAGGCGCGCCGGCTGCCATCGGCCTGCAGCAGCCGCAGGGTCAGCTCGGTGCCGATGAATTGCTTGAGATCGAGATCGGTGGAGACGGACAGCGCATCGATGTCGAACAGGAAGTTGTCATTGACGCTTTCCTTGCCGTGGAAGCGTTCCACCACCAGCGATTCAGGGAGATCGGCAGCCTGGACGCTGCTCAGGGTGATCAGGCGCGCATGTTGCGACAGGCCTGGACCGGACAGCGCAGAAAGGAATGCGGCGGGGAGATTCGAAGCGGGAAACGAGCGCGGCGCAGCCAGAGCGGTGCGCTGCCTGCGGGGCGTTGGTGCATCTTGGGTCACGGGATAGCCTCATCTTGATGGTCCGCCATTCGCGCTCTGCGGCGAATGCACGTGTGTTGGTCTTCAACACCACGCCGGCATCAAGTTGTCCCCGTGCTACCCCTGTCATCGACTGCTGCATGGCGACGGCTTCAGATAAAGAGTCCGTCCGTTTTTTGTGCCGTGCATTTTGCCAACCCAGGCTTTCTACCTCCATCGAATTAATTCGTTAATTCACTACTGAAATAGGGCTGCGCAGCCGAAAGCTTCATGCCGCGTTGCCACAGCATGAAGTTCCGATCCGATTTCCCGCTTATTGGAAGGTACTGGCCATCTTCGCCGGCAGCGGCACATTGAGCCACTTCTGCACGATGGCATTGAGTTCGCCGCTCTTCTTGGCGGCCGTCAATACGTCGTTGACCTTGCCCAGCAAGGCCGCCTCGCCCTTGTTCAGCCCGACGCTGCAGGCGGACTCCTGGATGATGTACTTGAGCACCGGCTTGTTGTTGGGCGCCTTCTCGGCCAGGGCATAGGCCACGAAGTCACCGGTGCCGACCAGCTGGACCTGGCCGGAGACATAGGCTGAGATCATGGCGTTGTTATCCTCGTAGCGCTTGATGGTGGCGCTCTTGGGGGCGGTGTCGGTCAGTTGCAGATCCTGGAAGGTGCCGCGCGCCACGCCCACGGTCTTGCCGGCCAGGTCGGCCGGACCGGCCACTGCGATGCTCGCCACGCCGAATACGCTGTTGTTGTAGGGCGCATAGGGCTGGGAAAAATCGATCACCTTTTCACGCTCGGCATTCTTGCCCAGGGTGGAGATGACCAGATCGGCCTTGTGCGTCTGCAGGTAGGCGATGCGGTTGGCGCTGGCCACCGGGACCAGTTGCACTTTCAGGCCCATCTTTTGAGCGATCAGCTTTGCCACGTCAATGTCCAGGCCCTGCAATTGCAGGTCGGTATTGACCGAGCCGAACGGTGCAAAATCCTGCGGTACGCCGATGCGGACCACGCCGGCTTTCTGGATGTCGGCCAGGGCATCGGCACGGGCCGCAGTACCGGACAGCGCGCACAGGCCGAGCGCAAGCGAGAGGGTCAGCAGGCGGTTCTTGGGTGTCATCTTCGTTGTCTCCTCGTATCGATATGGGCGCGGCCGATGATACCCCTTATCGGGCCGGGATTGAGCCCGGCAGCGGCAGCACGCAGTCTTCGGCCGCCAGGAAGATGCGCTGGCCCGGCTGGGCCTGGACAGGGTAGCCGCCCGTAAAGGCGCCGAAAGCCGGCAGCATGGCCCAGCGGCCATCGACCACGAAGCAGGGCAGGCGCAGGGTATCGCCTGCGGCGGACAGGCGATAGACGGGATGCACATGGCCGACGAGGGCAAAGGCGCCCGCCACCGTCTGCGGATGATGGCAAAAGGCCAGCGGGCCTGCGCGCCAGGGTTCATCGACAATCTCGATATCAAGTTCGGCAGGAGGATCGCCGGCATGGTGGTCATGATTGCCGCGTACCAGTGTGAGGGCAAGCGCCCGGTTGCGGGCGCGCCATTGCGCCAGGGCCGATAGGGTGCCCGCCACCCGGCCTGTGCGTGCGTGCAGGAAATCGCCGAGGAAAACGATGTGACCTACCGCATGCTGCTGAACCAGCGCATCGATGGCGTCCAGATTGGCGCGCGTGGTTCCGTGCGGGACCGGGATGCCACCGGCACGAAAGGCGGCCGCCTTGCCGAAATGCACGTCCGCCAGGATCAGCATGGCCCGCTCGCGCCACAGCAGGGCGCGTTCCGGCAGCATGGTCAGGGATACGCCATCGGCGTCGAAGCTAGGGTGTTCCATCATCCGGTTTTCCTGGGGCGGGGTGTGCGCCGCACGACAGGCCTGGGCTGATCACGGGCGGCGGTCTTGTCGGCGGCGCCTTCCAGTTCGCGCAGCATGCGGGCCACGCGGTCCGCCAGTTTCTCGGTGGAGAGTTTCTCACGGAAGCGTTCCACCATCAGCGGCAAGGCGAACGGGGTGGGGCGCTCCAGTTGTACCAGCGTCAGCTTGCGCGCGCGCAGCTCGGCCAGGGTGAGGCGCAGGCGTTCCAGTTCCAGCTCCTGCTCCAGCACTTCGCGCTGGGCTTGCGTCAGCAGCAGGTTGCCGGCGTCGTGCTTGCGGAAGACTTCGAAGAACAGCGCCGAGGAGGCCTGCAGCTGGCGCGCGCTTTTGTGCTGGCCCGGATAGCCCTGGCTGACCAGCCCGGCAATGCGGGCGATCTCGCGGAAGCGCCGCTGCGACAGCTCGGTGGCGTTCAGGCTGGAGAGCACGTCATCCAGCAGATGGTCTTCGCTGAAGAGCGCTTGTGCCTGTTCCGGAGCCAGCCGGGCCATCTCCACTTCATCGGCGGCCAGCAGTTCAAAACCGTAGTCGTTGACGGCAATGGAGAACGTCGCCGCCCGCGTGCGGGCCAGGCGCCAGGCCAATAGCGAGGCCAGACCCATGTGTACCAGGCGGCCGGCAAAGGGATAGAAGAACAGGTGATGGCCCTCGCGGCTCTTGAGGGCTTCGACCACCAGCCGAGCTCCGGTAGGCAGTGCCGACCAGGCGTGCTGCAGCGCCAGCAGCGGCTGCACGGCCTGCATTTCAGGTCCGTCGAAGTGCTGCTGCTCGGCTTGTTGCAGACGGTCCAATACTGCGTGTGCCAGGGTCGACGACAAGGGCATACGGCCGCCTTGCCAGCGCGGCACGGCGCCACTGCCGGCGTTACTGCGGCGTACCCAGGCCGTCATCTCGTGCACCCGGACGAACTCCAGCACCCGGCCGCCGAAGAGGAAACGGTCACCCGGACGCAGGCGCGCAATGAAGCCTTCTTCAATGGTGCCGATCCGCCCGCCCTTCATGTATTGCACGTGCAGGCTGGCGTCGGCCACGATGGTGCCGATGTTCATGCGATGCCGGCGCGCGATGGCCGGGACTTCCACGCGGTAGATGCCATCCTCGCCCGCGCGGACACGGTGGTATTCGGGATAGGCGGTCAGGCTCTGGCCGCCGCGCACCACGAAATCCAGCGCCCATTGCCACTGGTCCTCGCGCAAGTCCCGGTAGGACCAGGCCTGGCGCACCTCCTCCAGCAAGCTGTCGGCCCGGAAGCCGCCGCCCAGGGCGATGGTCACCAGATGCTGGACCAGCACGTCCAGCGGCGTTTCCGGCACCGGCCGCTGTTCGACGCGGCCGGCCGCTACCGCATCCTGGGCAGCGATGGCTTCCACCAGTTCCAGGCTGTTGGTCGGCACCAGCGTGGCGCACGAGCTGCGCCCCGGTGAGTGGCCGGATCGCCCGGCGCGCTGCAGCAGCCGGGCCACGCCGCGCGGGCTGCCGATCTGCAGCACCCGCTCCACGGGCGTGAAATCCACGCCGAGATCGAGGCTTGAGGTACAGACCACCGCCTTGAGACGCCCATCGCGCAGGCCTTGCTCCACCCAGTCGCGGACCTCGCGGTCCAGCGAGCCGTGATGCAGGGCGATGAGGCCGGCCCAGTCGGGTCGCGCATCCAACAGATTCTGGTACCAAAGTTCAGCCTGGGAGCGTGTATTGGTGAAGACCAGAGTACTGCCGCTGGCCTCGATTTCCTGCACCACGGCCGGCAGCATCTGCATGCCCAGGTGCCCGGCCCAGGCAAAGCGGGCGGGCTGGGGCGGCAACAGGGTATCGATGACGATGCGCTTGCGCTGTTCGCCTCGCACCAGCACGCCTTGCGCGGCGGCACCGGGGCCCAGCAGAGCCTGCAGGGATTGTTCCAGATTGCCCAGCGTGGCGGAGAGACCCCATACGACCATCCCGGGGCGCCAGCGGCGCAGCCGCGCCAGGGCCAGTTGCACCTGCACGCCGCGCTTGTTGCCCATCAGTTCGTGCCATTCATCGACGATTACCGCGTCGAGACGGCCAAAGCGTTGTTGGGCATCGGCCTGCGAGAGCAGCAGCGACAGGCTTTCCGGGGTTGTCACCAGCGCCTGGGGCAGGGATTTCATCTGGCGCGCGCGTTCGCCCGAGGCGGTGTCGCCGGTCCGCATGCCGGCCTGCCAGTGCGGCAGCAGATCGGCCAGCGGCGCTTGCAGGGCGCGCAGGGTGTCGGCGGCCAGCGCGCGCATCGGGGTGATCCACAACACCCGCAGGCCGCTTGCGCTGGCCGGCAGTGCAGGCTGACCCAGCCTCGGCTCGGCGTGCAGCAGGGCGCCGAACCAGACGGCATAGGTCTTGCCCGACCCGGTGCCCGAATGCAGCAGGCCGCTCTTGCCCTGGCTGGCGGCCTGCCAGACTGCGCGCTGGAAGTCGAAGACCTCCCAGCCGCGCCGGGTGAACCATTGTCCGGTCATCGTCAGCGCGGCTTTTCCGTCTGGGCCGGGTTTATTCGTCTTGCGTGGCACGGTGCAGTTCTTTCTGATCGTCCTGCTGCAGGCTGGGCGATGGTCCCAGCAGTGCGCGCAGGCTGGCCAGGGTATCGGCCTGTTCGACGGTCTTGTCCAGGCGCTGGCGCAAGATGCGCGGGAAACGCACTGCAATCCCGGCCTTGTGGCGCGAAGACAGGGCGATCCCTTCAAAGCCGATCTCGAAGACCATGCTGGGCCTGACGCTGCGCACCGGGCCGAATTTCTCGATGGTGGTCTTGCGGATGGTCTGGTCCACCACGGCAATCTCCGCATCGGTGAGGCCGGAATAGGCCTTGGCGAAGGGCACCAGCTTGCGTTCGCCCTGTTCGTCAGGGGCATCCCAGAGCGCGAAGGTGTAGTCGGTATAGAGCGAGGCGCGCCGCCCGTGGCCGGCCTGGGCATAGATCAGCACGGCATCGATGCAATAGGGGTCGACCTTCCACTTCCACCAGGTACCGACGTTGCGGGTGCGGCCTATGCCGTAGTGGGCGTCGCGCTGCTTCAACATCATGCCTTCCACGCCGCGCTCGCGCGAGGTGGTGCGCAACTGCGCCAGCGCATCCCAGTCGGCGGCTGCAATTTGTGGGGCCAGCATCAGGGCTGGTGCCGCATGATCTTGGACCATCGCTGCCAGCCGGGTGCGCCGCTCGTGCTGGGGCAGGCTGCGCAGGTCCTGGCCCTCCTGTTCCAGCAGGTCGTAGGCGATCAGGCCTGCTGGCAGTTCTGCCAGCAGGCGCGCGTTCAGGTTCTTGCGGCCGATGCGCTTTTGCAGCTCGGCGAAGGGTGCTACGCGATCGGCTTGCGAGCCGGAATCGGGCAGGCGGATCACGATCTCGCCATCGATGACGGTGCCATCGGGCAGAGCCAGCGCGGCCAGTTCCGGAAAGCGATCGGTGATCAGTTCTTCGCCGCGCGACCACAGCCAGTTGCTGCCGTGGCGCCGCACCAGCTGGGCGCGGATGCCGTCGTATTTCCATTCCACTTGCCAGTCCGTGAGCGGGCCAAGGGTGTCCGGCGGCTCCAGCAGGGGATGCGCCAGGAAGAAGGGGTAGGGCTGGCCGCCCTGCAATTGTGCATCCTGGCCTTCGGCCGGGGCGATCAGTTGTGCATAGCGCAAGGCATCGGGCCGGGCGCGGCCGTCGGTCCAGCCAACCATGCGCTGGGCTACCAGTTTGGGATCGAGCTGGGCGACGCTTGCCAGCGCACGCGTGACCAGGAGACGTGAGACCCCCACGCGAAAGCCGCCGCCGATCAGTTTGGAGAGCAGGAAGCGCCCTTGCCAGTCCAGTTCATCCCAGGCCGCGAAGAGCGCCGTGCGGATCAGTGTCGGATCGGCCCCCCGCAACGGGGCGATGCGTTCTTCCATCCAGCGTGCCAGGCCCAGGTCGTTGCTGGCCTTCGGCGGGGGCAACACGTGAGCGATGGTTTCGGCCAGGTCACCCACGCTGTGATAGCACTCCTCGAACAGCCATTCATCGATCTGCGCATAGTCCATCGCACATTGCTTGAGCAAGCCGGTAGGGACCGCCTGGCGCGGCTTGCCCCCGGCCAGGAAATAGACCGCCCAGGCAGCATCGGCGGCCTCGGCACGGCCGAAGTAATCCTGCAGGGCCGCCAGCTTGCGGGTGGTGGAGGTGGTGGCGTCCAGTTCGGTGTAGAGCCGGGAAAATTCACGCATGGCGGCCGTCCTCCTCCATGACTGCGGTAGCCGGGGCCGGGACCGGGCCGTCCTCCGTCTCCTCATCGCCATACTCGGTCGCGAAGGCCCCTGCATCCAGCCCGTTCTGCCGCAGCCAGCGCACCATCGTGGCGACTTGCCCGTGGGTCACGATGATGCGCTCGGCCCCGGTGGCGCTGATCGCTTCCTGCAGCGCCGGCCAGTCCGCGTGATCGGACAGCACGAACCCACGGTCCACCCCGCGCCGCCGGCGCGTGCCGCGCAGGCGCATCCAGCCGCTGGCGAAGGCATCGCTGTAGTCGCCAAAGCGGCGTATCCAGGGCGAGCCTGCAGCGGAGGGCGGCGCAATGATCAGACTGCCGGCATAGGCAGCGGCCTTGCCGCGCCTGCCGGCCTCGGCTTCGCCCACGGTGAGGGTATCCGGCAAGGCGACACCGGCCTCACGATAGAGACGATTGAGCGGCTCCACCGCACCATGGCAGACGATGGGGCCGATACTGGCGTCGATACCATGCAAGATCCGCTGGGCCTTGCCGAAGCAATAGCAGAACAGTACGCTGGCGCGGCCTTCGGCGGCGTTGCCGCGCCACCACTGGTTGATCTCCTCGAAGATGTCCTGCTGCGGCTGCCAGCGGTAGATCGGCATGCCAAAGGTGGATTCGGTAATGAAGGCATGGCAGCGTACCGGTTCGAAAGGGGCACAGGTGCCATCGGGTTCCAGCTTGTAATCGCCGGAGGCCACCCAGATGCGACCCGCATGCTCCATGCGCAGTTGCGCCGAGCCCAGGACATGGCCGGCCGGATGCAGCGACAATTGCACGCCGTTGTGGCTGATCCCTTCACCATAGGGCAGCGCTTGCAGATTGATCCCGGCGCCGAGCCGGGCACGCAGGATGCCTGCGCCTGGCGCGGCGGCCAGATAGTGCGCATGGCCCATGCGGGCGTGGTCGGCGTGGGCGTGGGTGATCACTGCGCGCGCTACCGGGCGCCAGGGGTCGATGTAGAAATCACCGGGGACGCAATACAGGCCTTCCTTGCGTACCACCACCATGTCTTCCATGCGTGTGTCGTCCTTGCTCTGCTTTGAAAAATCGTGCGGCTCTCTTGTGCCGTCTCTGAAGGTTTTTGTCCATGCCCGCAGGGCTTTTGTAGCGGCTTTGCAGCGCGTTATATGAAACTTTCGGCAAAGTTGCCCTGGTGCCGTCCCGTCAGCTTAACGGCAGGTCCGACGCCCGGCTGTCGGCGCCGGTCTTGCGTTTCTGTCAGCAAGCAGGAAATCACCAGCCGAGAAAACTTGTGTCGCCTTTGCATTGCCGCATCGCACAACAGCCATTATTTGGGTATGCTTGTCGCCAACTCAAATTGGCACCGCGCCAAGTATCGAACTACAAAGAATCACTCAAATCCTCATGTCTCACTACGTCGATCCTCAGGTTTTCCGTGCATTGCAGGACTCCGAAGTCTTGCCCGCCCCCTCAGGTGTGCGTCTGAAAATCATGCAGATGTGCCAGCAGGAAGACATTGCCCTGCCTGAACTGGTAGCGCAGGTCCAGGGCGATCCGGTGCTGGCTGGCCGTCTGATCCAGATCGCCAACATCCCCAACATCAACAAGGGCCGCATGGTGGCGTCGGTCAATGTCGAGCTGCTGCTGATGGTGGGCTTGCACGCCGTGCGCCAGATGGCGCTGGCGATCTCGCTGACCGAATCTGCCCGGCGCGGGGATTGCAAGGAATTCGACTATGACCAGTTCTGGAGCCGGTCCACTGCCATGGCCTGTGCCGGCCAGGCCCTGGGCGACCTGTTGCAGATAGCGCCACCGGCCGAGATGTTCACCATCGGCCTGCTGGCCGATATCGGCCGCCTGGGCCTGGCCTCGGCGCGCCCGAAGCCTTATGGCGAACTGTTGGGCAGTGGTGTACAGGGGGCCGCTTTGCGCCAGGAAGAAAAGACGCTCTTCGGATTCAACCATCTGGAACTGGCGGCGGCGATGATGCAGGACTGGCTCTTCCCCAAGCTCTTCTGTGACAGCGTGCTGCACCATAGTGACGCCGACCACACCGGTATGGATGAGGAAGACCGCCAGCAACGCCTGATCCGCCTGCTGGAACTGGCCGCCTGTGTGGCCGATGTCTGCGTGGCCAGCGACACCGGGCGGGCCGCCTTGCTGCCGCGCCTGCTGGCCTTGGGTGAACGTTTCGGGTTGCCGGTTTCGAGTCTGGAATACCTGTGCGGCCGTGTCTCCTGGGACTGGAGCGACTGGGGCGCCTTGCTCAAGGTGCCTACCCGCGTATTGCGCGAAATCGGCCCGGAACTGGTCGCCGCCGCCGAGCAGCCGATTTGAGCCCTGTAAGAATCGTCAGATTTAGTCAGCAAAAATCGAAGTTTTTTGTTGCAGAGTTGTCAGACCCCGGTGTTACTATCCACCTCGCTCTGGAAGTGAAGCGCACCGGACCCGGCCCGCACTTCGCTTCCAGCTGCGTGCTAGGCGCGATGAACCCAGCCCGATTGATGTTCCTTCCGTAAAAGCCACGGCATTTACCGCAGCCACCAACGAGGACATATTCATCAAATAAGCCTTGCCAGCACTTCTCCAGTCCGGAATGCATGGCCAGTCTCTTTGCTAATGTGTCCTGGCATGCCAGTGGTGCGATTTCCCTTCGGTTCGCTCCGACCACATTGCTTTTCCGTCGCCTGCGACGTGCTCCGTCACGTCCGTAGCAGGCGGAGGTGTGTCATCGCGGCGGCGCGGAGAATGCCGTACCGATCAAAGAAAAAAACACAAGAAAGTGGGGTCTTTCATGAACACCAAAACCATCAAGCTGTCCTGCCTGAGCGCACTGCTGCTGGCTGCCAGTCATCCGGCCTTCGCGGCGCACCCGCTGGTGACGGACGACGCTGGCGTGCAGGGAGCCGGCGGCATCCAGCTCGAAATGAATACCGACTGGAGCAAGCAGAACGGCAACGCCGGTCATGTGGGTGCGTTGACGTTCACCTATGGGGTCACCGACAAGCTGGACCTGTTCTTCAACCTGCCGCAGACCTTCCAGTCCCCGACCGGAACGGGCGTGGGAGACGTCTCGGCCGGCGCCAAGTGGCGCTACTACGAGGCCGACGGCCTGGCGCTGGCGCTCAAGCCGGAGTTCTTCATGCCCAGCGGCGATGAAGACAAGGGCCTGGGCACGGGCAAGAGCAGCATGGCCCTGACCGGGATTGCCTCCTACGAAGCCGGTCCGTGGACCTTGCACGGCAACCTCGGCCTGCGCTACAGCCGCTTCAAGCTGGAGAGTGACCAGCAGGCCCAGCGCAAGACCCTGTGGCGCGCTTCGGCGGCCGTCTGGTATGGCTTGAACGAGCAATGGCGCCTGGTGGCCGATACCGGCGTGGCGCAGAATCCCGATGCCTCCAGCAAGAAGCTGCCGTCCTACGCGCTGGTAGGGGTGATCTGGTCGCCGAGCAAGACGGTGGATCTGGACGCCGGTGCCAAATTCGGCCTGAACAAGGCCGAGGTGACGCGCCAGTTAGGGGCAGGGGTCACCTTGCACTTCTGATCGGCCCGGCCGGCAGCGCACAAAGCTTCATCTCTGTGCGCTGCAACATGCAATGCGCTGGAAAGCCGCGCCAAATCTGCTATCTTCCACCTTGGCGCAAGGCCACGACTAAGGAGACGACATATGGATCTGGTGGAAAAATTCGATGCCAAGGGCAAGACCGGCGCACCTTATCACGTAGAGGTGTACCAGACGCAGCAGGATGAGGCCGATGAGGCTGCACAAGCCTTCACCCGCAGCTACAAGCTGGCCGACGGCCGCGCGCTGGATCCCCTGACCAACGAGAAATTCAGGATTGTCCAGACCGGCGAGAAAATCTACCGCGTCTGAGTCCAGCCTGGACCCGCAGCAGGCCGATCAAGCCGGCACCGCAAGGTGGCCGGCTTTTTTGCGCCTCCCCTGCCTGCACGAACCTTCATAAGCAGGTATAACCACCATCTGCATTGACGATGGCGCCGGTCATGAGACTGGCAGCATCCGAGGCCAGGAAGGCCACCACTTCGGCGATTTCCTCCGGCCGCCCCATGCGCCCCTGGGGTGTCATCGTCATCCAGCGCGCCATCTGCGTCTGTTCCTTTTCCAGTTCCTGCAGCAACGGTGTGACGATGTAGGTGGGCGCGACCGCATTGACGCGCACCCCGCGTGCCGCCCACTCCACGGCCAAAGAGCGGGTCAGGTGATGCACGGCCGCCTTGGACGCATTGTAGTGACATTGCGGCTGCGGCACGTTGACGATCATCCCCGACATCGACCCGATATTGACGATGCTTCCACGGCCGCGTTCCAGCATACGTCGGCCGAACGCGCGGCAGGTCTTGAAGACGCCGCCCAGATTCACGCCCAGCACCGTGTCCCATTCTTCATCGCTCATCTCTTCGGCCGGCGTATTGCGGACGATGCCTGCGTTGCAGACCAAGATGTCCAGGGGCGGCAGGCGCGCTGCCAGCGCATGGAGGGCAGCGCTGTCGGTGACATCCAGGGTGAAGGCCTGGGCCGATGCACCTAGCCGGAGCGCCGTGTTGCACGCCCTTTGCCCATCCAGGTCGGTGCAGATGACCCTTGCGCCCTGCCGTGAAAGGGCAGCGGCGCAGGCCGCGCCTATGCCCTGACCGGCACCGGTGACCAAGGCTAGCCTGTTCTGTAGATCGCTTGAAGCAGGGGATTGCATCTTGTCTCCTTTTTAATAACGGATTGTAGTTATACTATATATTGCGGTAGTGAAATTGACGAATGCAGCATATTTAATCCGATTTTGCGCCAATTTTCTGTAAATATTCGAGAGAGCAGGTTTGCATTACGTCTCTTTATCTAGTTATACTATATTTGTCATCGCTTTGGGAGATGCATAATGTCGGAGATGCATGAGGTCGTAACCCGCCTGTCGGGCAAGCTGTTTGCGCAAGGCCGATTCATTGCCGGAGAGGGCGCCCGCATACCGGTCCGCAATCCGGCCCGCGACGAGCTGATCGGCCACATCGCCGTGGCCACGCCCTTCGAGGTCAGGGAAACGGTGGCCGCAGCCGTCGCCGCCTGGCGTCCTTGGGCAGGTCAACCGGCGCGGGTGCGGGCCGCAGCCTTGCACGCGCTAGGCCGCCTGATCCTCGAAGATGCCGCGGGCATGGCCGAGGTGATGACGCTGGAGCAGGGCAAGCCCTTCAACGAAGCCCAGGGCGAGATCAGGAAACTGGCCGAAGCCTGCCACTTCTACGCCGAAGAAGCCGTGCGCGTGCATGGCGAAGTCATCCCCAACGATCAGCCTGGCTACCAGAGCCTGGTGCTGCGCGAGGCCATTGGCGTGGTGGCCGCCATCACGCCGTGGAATTATCCGGCCGAATTGGTAGGCTGGAAGCTCTGTGCCGCCGTGGCGGCGGGCTGTCCGGTCATCATCAAACCTTCCGAGTTCACCCCCTTTACCGCTCTCTACATCGCTGACAAGACTCGCCAGGCCGGCATCCCGCCGGGTGTGGTGAGCGTGCTGACCGGGGATGGCGCCGGCGTGGGCCAGGCGCTGGTCGATCACCCGGACATCCCCAAGGTGGCGTTTACCGGTTCGTCCCGCACTGGCCTGCGGATCCAGCAATCCTGTCCCGCCATCAAGCGGCTCTCGCTGGAGTTGGGCGGCAACTGCCCGCTGCTGGTCACGCGCCATGCCGACCTGCAGCAGGCCGTGCAGGGCGCGGTGCGGCGCGCGTTCCGCAACATGGGGCAGATCTGCATTGCCATTAATCGCATCTACGTCGAGCGCACCGTCTATGAAGATTTCCTGATGCAATTGACTGCCGCCACGCGCAAGCTGGTCATCGGTGATGGTCTGCTGTCTCCGCAGGCTGATCTTGGTGCGATGGCCCAGGTCGCGCCATTGCAGAAGACGCGGCAGCACCTGCAGGATGCGCTGGACAAGGGCGCGCGGTTGCTCACGGGTGGTGCTGTGCCGCAGGGTGAAGCTTTTGACAAGGGACTGTTCTTTCAGCCTAGCATCGTGGCTGATTGCACTCCCGAGATGCTGGTCATGCGTGAAGAAACCTTCGGCCCGCTGGTGGGGGTTGCCCCCTTCGACGATCTCGATGAGGCCATCGCCCTGGCCAACGACACCCCTTATGGCTTGGCGGCCTACGTCTACACCCAGAACCTGCAGGAGATCCATCGCTGCGCCGCCGAACTCGATGTCGGCAACGTCGCCATCAACCATGTCGATGCCGGCATCATGAATGCCCCCTATGGTGGCCGCAAGCAGAGCGGCATCGGTGTCGAACACGGGCGCGAAGGCTTGCTGGAGTATTTCCAGTTCAAGCACGTGCGCCTGCGTCATGGCGTGGGGGGCTGAGCATGCGTGCCGCTCTGTTGGGTATCGACCTCGGCACTTCGGCCTGCAAGGCCTTGCTGCTCTCCACCGAAGCGCATGTGCTGGCCAGCGCCAGTGCCGGCTATCCCGTCTCGCAGCCGCATGAGCGCTGGGTTGAGCAGGATCCGGCCGCGTGGATCGCGGCAGCACGCGAGGCGGTGGCATCGGCCTTGCAATCGGCGGGGCCAGTGCAGTTGCTGGGTATCGGCCTGTCGGGGCAGATGCATGGCCTGACAGCGCTGGACGCTCACTATCGGCCCTTGCGCCACGCCATCCTCTGGAATGACCAGCGTAACCAAGCCCAGGCCGCTCAGATCACCGAGGCGGCGGGCGGCTTGCCCGGTTTGCTGGCACAGACCGGCAATCGCATGCTGGTCGGCTATACCGGCGGCAAGCTGCTATGGATGCAGCAGCATGAGCCGCAGCACTATGCACGTCTGCGTGTGGCGCTCAATCCCAAGGATTACCTGCGCTACGTGCTTACCGGCGAGCTGGCCACCGAAGTCTCGGATGCCTCCGGCACCGGCCTGTTCAACGTGCGCGAGCGATGCTGGGCCGACGGATTGATCCGCGCTGCCGGGCTTGATCCGTCACATTTTCCGGCCTGTCATGAATCGCAGGTGGTCAGCGGCGAGGTGCACGCGCAGGCGGCAGACTTGTTTGGTATCGCGCCCGGCATCCCGGTCATCGGCGGTGGCGGCGACAGCGTGATCCAGTCGCTGGGGGCGGGCGTGGTGGCGCCGGGCGCCTTGCAGACCACCATCGGTACCGCCGGCATCCTGGCGGCGGCACTGGATCGCCCCGTGTCCTCCTCGGATGGCCGTATCCAGTTGTTCTGCAATGTCGATCCCGGACGTTGGCATGCGATGGGCGTATCGCTCAATGCGGGCGGTGCGCTGGCCTGGTTCCGTCACGCCATCCAGGCAGGCGGCCCGGTCTCCGGCTTCGAGGATATCGTCGCCGCCGCTGCGCAGAGCCTGCCCGGCGCACGCGGCTTGCTGTTCCT
The DNA here is from genome assembly GCF_037076565.1 of Herbaspirillum sp. DW155. Lineage (NCBI taxonomy): Bacteria > Pseudomonadati > Pseudomonadota > Betaproteobacteria > Burkholderiales > Oxalobacteraceae > Herbaspirillum > Herbaspirillum sp. DW155. The sequence continues at coordinate 2,452,049 of NZ_AP029028.1, forward strand.
GCCTTATCTCCATGGGGAACGCTGCCCGTATCCCGATCCCTTGGCGCGTGCCGCCTTCATCGGTCTGTCGGCGCGTCATGGTTTTGCCGACCTGGCGCGCAGTGTGCTGGAAGGGGTGGTGCATTCCCTGGCCGACATGCACAGCCTGATGAATGCCATGGGCGTGGTCTCTGGATGGATCAGCAGTTCCGGCGGCGGTGCACGGGCTGCGCTGTGGCGCCAGATCCAGGCTGACATGCTGGGCTGCGATGTGGTCACCCGCCAGGGCGCAGCAGAAGGTGCCGCGCTGGGTGCGGCCTTGCTGGCGGGTGTCAGCCTGCAGGTCTGGCCAGACATCGACCACGCCGCCGGCCTCATGCCCGAACTCACGCGCGAGCGCCCTGATCCGGCGCGCGGTGCGCTGTACCGCGAAGCGCACGCGATCTATCAGGGCCTCTACGCCACACTGGCCGAGAGCTTCCAGCGGCTGGGCAGGATCGCGGCCCAAGGGGAGGGGGCATGACCGGCTACGATGCTTTCATCTTTGATCTTGATGGCACCCTGATCGACAGCGCGCCCGATATCGCCGCCGCCGTCAATGCCTACCTGCAGGAGCAAGGGCATGCCACGCTGGAGGTCGCCTGTGTCGAACGCTTCATCGGCAACGGTCCGCGTCGCCTGATCGAGGATATCCTGATGGATCAGGGCATTGCCGTTGACGAGGCGGCTCTGGACGTGGCTGTGCAATCCTACCTAGGCCACTATCACCGCCATCCGGCCCGCCATACGCGCTTCTTCCCGCATGTGAAGGAAGATATGGAAAGTCTGCACGCTGCCGGCATCCGGCTGGGTATCTGTACCAACAAGCCCCATGCCTTGACGCGCCAAATCCTCGATCTGTTGGATTTGTCGCCGCTGGTGGAGGTGGCGCTGGGTGCCGATGCCGTGCCGGCCTGCAAGCCTGACCCCGGCCATTTGCGCGCTGTGGCACGGCGCATGGCACTGGTCGACGGTGCTTGGGCCTACATCGGCGATACGCCCGTCGATCAGGCTACCGCGGCTGCAGCCGGAGTGCCGTTCTTCGTGGTGCCGTGGGGTGGCGGCAGCGAGGTCCAAGTGCTCCCGGGGCAACGCTTGCGTCGGCTGATCGACCTGCTGTCTTATAAAATCGCGCCTTTGGCCGCACGGCCATCGACAACCACATAAAGGACAGCCATGAGCAACAGTCTGTTGCAGCAGATCGTGCGCGAGCAAGAGGAAATGAAACCGGCCGAGTTGCGCATCGCGCATTTCGTCAGCCAGGCGCCGGGCGAGGTGATCCACATGAGCATGGCATCACTGGCCGAGCGCTGTGCCGTCAGTGATCCGACCATCGTGCGCTTCTGCCGCCGCTTCGGATTCAACGGCTATCAGGATTTCAAGCTGAGTCTGGCACAGAGCCTGGTGCCTGCGGCACCTTTCGTCTATGAGCAGATCACCAAGGAGGACGATATCGGCCAGATCGTGCGCAAGACCTGCCGTAATTCGCTTTCGGCCATCCAGCGCGCGTTGGAAGACCTTGTGCCGCAACAGATCGAAGAAGCGGCATCCCTGCTGCAATCGGCCACCTGGATCGGCATTTATGCCAGCGGCATTTCTGAAATCACCGCGCTGGATGCCGAGCACAAGTTCCAACGCCTGGGCCTGCGCTGCTCGGCGGTGATGGAAGAGAAGAAGCAATGGATGCATGCCGAGAAATCGCGGCCCCATGAAGTGGCACTGATTTTCTCGCAGTCCGGCCATACCAAGCGCATGGTGGAGCTGGCCATCGCGGCGCGTGCCGGGGGCGCGCGCGTGGTCTCGGTGACGGCCGCCGACAGCCCGCTGGCACAGGTTACCGATGCGCTCATCGCCGTCTTGCCCTATGACCAGACCGAATTCATGACCCCGCTGGCCTCACGGCTGAATCACCACCTGGTCGTCAACATGCTGGTCACGGCAATCGCCGTGGCCAGCAACAGCGAATTCCCCGACCAGTTGCCGGCCCTGGATTCCTGGATGACCGACAAGATCTAGTCCGGCCATGGACCGGGATGTCGGACCAGTGGCCAGGATCACGCAGCTTTTTTGAAGGAGAGACCATGCAGTTGAACCAGAACGAAGCAAAGAAACTGGCCGGTCGTCGGGCCATCGACGAATTCGTAAGGGGCGGCATGCGCCTGGGCCTGGGCTCGGGGACCACCTCGCACTTCTTCGTGCGGGAACTGGCCAAGCATATCGCCGACGGCCTCGACGTCACCTGCACCGCCACCTCGCGCTCGACCATCGATGTCGCGCGCGAAGTCGGTATCCCCATCGTGGACCCCAACGAGATCGGTCAGATCGATCTGACCATCGACGGGCCTGACGAGATTGACCGCGATTTCCAGATGATCAAGGGTGGCGGTGCCTGCCTGCTGTGGGAGAAGATCATCGCCCACGCCTCCACCCGCATGATCACCATTTGCGATGAGAGCAAGATCGTTGACCGGCTCGGTGCTTTCCCACTCCCGGTGGAAGTGGTGCAGTTCGCCTGGAAGCAGACCGACCGCATGATCGCCGGCCTGCTGCGCACGCAGGGCATCGAGGCCCGCATCGTCCGCCGCACCCGCGACGAGCGCCCGGTGGTCACCGACAGTGGTCATTTCATCCTCGATTGCCATTGCCAGGCCATCGCCGATGCACCGCTGTTGGAAAGGGAACTCAATCGCATCCCCGGCGTGGTGGAGAACGGACTGTTCACCCGTGAAGCGGCGGGCATGGTGGTGGGGTGTTTCGATGGCTCGACCTACGTTTCCTTGCGTCCGGCGAGCTAGTAAAACTTCGCGCGTCCGGGCTGGGCCGTTTGCGTGCGAAAGATGACGTTTCTTTTCCGGCTGTTTTTCCCCGAGGATGTCTGCCGTTGGCAGGGTGAAGCTTTTCTTCGAACCCTGATTGCCGGTGGGCTTGATAGTAAAACTATATAAACCAATTGGAGGTAGACATGAAATCGCATTCCGCATCGACGCGTCGCCAGCTTCTGCTCGGCGGATTGGCCCTGGGCGGCCTGAGCGCCTTGGGTGTTCCCGGTTGGGCCGGGGCCCAGCAAAAGCTGTTGATCCCATTCAGCAACAAGAGCCTGGACTATTACTTTTTCGTGATCGAAGAAGCCGCCGTCAAGCGCGCGGTGGAGGCCAATCAGGGCAAGTTCCAGGCCACCAATGCCAGCTTCGACAATACCCGCCAGCTGGAGCAGTGGCAGTCGCTGATGCTCTCGCGCCCGGCAGCCCTGGTGTCGGACCCCATCGACAGCCAGGCCATCGTCAGCGGCCTGCGCCGCTACAACCAGCAGAAGATCCCGGTGGCCATCATCGATACGCCGGCCGAAAGCGGCAATGTCGCCATCACCGTCAGCTTTGACAATTATCTGGGCGGCGTCATGGCCGCCAAGGAGATCATCAATCGTCTCGTCAAGAAACATGGCAGCGCCAAGGGCAAGGTGCTCAACTGCTATGGGGCACTGGCCAGCGTGGCGTGGCGTCAGCGCAAGGAGGGCATGGACGCCGAGTTCGCCAAGTATCCCGGCATCACCTATATCAGCCGCCCGACCGAAGGCAAGCTGGACCAGATGCTGGCCGTGACCCTGGCCACGCTGTCCGAACATCCTGACCTCGATGCCGTCCACGCGCCCAGCGATTCGCCCGCGCGCGGCATCGCCACGGCCTTGCAGCAGAAGAACCGCTGGAAGAAGGTGGATGAAAAGGATCACGTCATCTTCGTCACCATCGATGGCGAGCCGGTGGCGCTGCGCTGGATCCAGGACGGCTACATGGACGCCTGCGTCTCGCAGGATCCGATTGCCTATGGCGAAGTGGCCGTGGAGATGCTGGTGAAGCACGCGATCCCCGGCAAGGACGTCCCCATCGGCCCCTACGAAAACAAGAAGTACTTCTGGGAAAAGGGCCAGATCGTCAAAGGCAAGACCGGTCCCACGCTCATCATTCCGCCCTTCGTGATCGACCGCAGCAATGCCGCCGACCAGCGCCACTGGGGCTATGTAGCCGAAAAGGTCTGGGGGATCGCCTATACCTGAGCCCCGCTCACGGTACAGGCGAGAGTCACGTGACCGAATCAAGGAGACGCCATGACGACTGACAATTCCCTCGCAGGCCATACCGACCTGGCGCTGCGCGTGGACAAGCTGGGCAAACGCTATGGCGCCTTCCACGCGCTGCGCGACGTTACACTGGGCATCCGGCGTGGCACCATCCACGGCCTGCTGGGCGAGAACGGGGCGGGCAAGAGTACGCTGGTGGGTCTCATCTCCGGCCAGCGCACGCCCAGCGAGGGCCGTATCTTCCTCGGCGAGCAGGAAATCCAGGGCGCCGACGTCCACCGCATGGAAGCCGCCGGTGTTTTCCTGGTGCCGCAGGAACCGATGATCATCGAGCACATGTCGGTGATGGATAACCTGATGCTGGGCCTCTGGCCAGCCTCACGCGGCTTTATCTCGACCCGGCGCATGTGCCAGAATGCCGCGCGCATGCTGGCCGGCAGCGGTATTGATGCAGAGTGTCCGGCCGGTTCCCTCAATGCCGTTGCGCGGCGCAAGCTCAATATCCTGCGGGCCATGTTCTCGGGCGGCAGCCTCCTCATCCTCGATGAGCCGACGGCGGCACTGACCGTTCCCGACCGGCTGCAGTTGTTCGAGTTCATGCGCCAGTTGCGCGCTGGCGGCGTGACCTTCCTCTTCATCTCGCACTATAACGATGAAATCCTCGACATCTGCGATGCCGTCACCGTCTTGCGTGACGGGCGGCTGGTCGCCACCAGCGAGCAAGTGCAGAGTCTCACATCGTCACAACTCTCCGAATTCGTGCTGGGGCGGGGCCTGGCGCTGTTTCAGCGTGAACGGGGGCAGCTCCCGGCGCACAGTGTGCCGGCGGAGTTGATCTGCCTCAGCGATATCGCTGCTGAACGGCTGGACGTGCAGCAACTGACGATCCGGCCCGGCGAGATCATCGGTTTCACCGGCTTGCCGGGCGAGGGGGCCAAGGAACTGGCGCGCGGCCTGTTCGGCTTGACGCCGCTGCCGGCTGGCAGCATCCGCTTTCCGCGGGAGGATATGGCGCGCCTGCCGCAGTCGCCCGACCAGGCCTTTGCCATGGGCATCGCCTATCTGTCCGACGACCGCAGGCGCGACGGCGTGGTCGGCCACCTGTCCATCCGCGAGAACATCGCGCTGTCATCGTTGCCGCGCCGCTTGCGGGCCGGCCTGGTGGACCAGCTGCAGGAGCACGCCATCTGCAGCAGCTATGTCCAGCGCATGGGGATCAAGGCCGGCAGCAGCGAGGAAGCCGTCAATACGCTCAGCGGCGGCAACCAGCAGAAGGTCTGCCTGGGGCGGGTGCTGGCCACCACGCCGCGCCTGTTGATCCTGGACGAGCCCACCCGCGGCATCGACGTCGGCGTCAAGCAGGATGTGCTGCGCATCCTCGATCAGTTGAGCCGCTCTGGCGTGGCCGTGATCATCGTCTCCACCGATGTGGACGAGCTGGCGCGAGCGGCCGACCGGGTCTGCATCTTCCAGCGTGGACGCATCGCGCACACGCTCAGTGGCAGCGACATCAGCACCGACCGCCTGCGCCAGTTGGCGCAGTGACGACAACATGAAACAAGGAGACTCCTCCATGACAACCGCAACCGAGATCGGCACGACGCCGGATCCCGATCATTCCGCCCCGGGGCCGCGCAAGTCACGCCAGCTACTGGCCTGGATCCTGCGCAATGTGGTCTGGATCTGGCTGGTGACACTGGTGCTGGGCTTTGGCCTGTTCAGCCAGTTCTTCCTGAGTGTGATGAATCTGCAGAACATCCTGGTGCAGGCCACCGTGCTGGGCATGTTGGCGCTGGCCGTGGCGCTGCCCTTGCTGGTGGGAGAGATCGACCTGTCGCTGCCGGCCAACCTGGGCTTTTCCTCGGCCATCGGCGCCTGGTTGTACGCCAGCGTGGGCGGACCTTGGTGGCTCACCATGCTGGCCGGCGTGGCGGTGGCGACCCTGATCGGCTGGTTCAATGGCCTGTGCATTACGCGCCTGCGCATGGTCTCGCTGATCCAGACCCTGGCGATGATGATCGTGCTGCAAGGCGCCTTGCTGGCACTCACCCAGGGCAAGACCATCACCAACCTGGACGATGGCTACATCTGGATCGGCTCGGCGACCCTGGGCGGCTGGCCGCTGATGCCGGTGATCTTCGTCATTGCGTTGCTGGTTATGTCGGTCATGCTGCGGCGGACCGTGCTGGGCCGCTCCATCTATGCGGTGGGCGGCAATGCGCTGGCCTCGCACGCGGCCGGCATCCGCGTGCATCGCATCAAGATCATCTGCTATGCACTGGCCGGTTGCATGGCTGGCGTGGCCGGGTATCTGCTGGCCTCCTGGCAGATCGCCATCACCTCCAACCAGGGCGCGAGCTACCTGCTGTATGCGATTGCGGCGCCCATCATCGGCGGGGTCAGCACCTTCGGCGGGCGCGGCAGCGTGCTGGGCATCCTAGGCGGTGTGCTCCTGCTTACGGTGATCCAGGTCGGGCTGGCCATCATCAACGTGCCGTCCTTCTATGTGGGCATGATCGGTGGCGTGATGATCTTCATTGCGGTGGCCATCGACGCCATCCGCGTGCGGTTTTTCGTGCAATGAGCCCCGACATCGAGACGGTGGAGAGCTTGCTGAGCAAGCTGCGCGGCATCGTGGGTCCACGTCAGGTGCTCATCAGTGCCGCAGCCAAGCGGCGTTACTGCCGTGGCTATCGCTACGGGCAGGGGGAAGCCGCCGCCGTCGTGCGCCCGGGCAGCCTGGTCGAAATGTGGCGCGTATTGCAGGCCTGCCATGCGGCTGACGTCATCGTGATATGCCAGGCAGCCAATACCGGCTTGACCGGTGGTTCGACGCCAGCCGATGGCGGCTATGACCGCCCGGTGATCGTGCTCAATACCCTACGTCTGCGACGCCTGGATCTGCTGGACCAGGGACTGCAGGTGGTGACCCAGCCGGGCGTGACGCTAGATCAGCTGGAACGCCGGCTCAAGCCTCTGGGCCGCGAGCCGCATTCGGTGATCGGTTCCAGTTGCATGGGGGCATCGGTCACCGGCGGCGTCTGCAACAACTCCGGCGGCTCCCTGATCCGGCGCGGTCCAGCCTATACCGAACTAGCCTTGTATGCCCAGGTCGACTCCCAGGGACAGCTGCAACTGATCAATCATCTTGGCCTGGAGCTGGGCACCACCCCGGAAGAGATACTGGCCCGGTTGGAGCAAGGGAATTTGTCCGAAGTGAACGAAAATTCCCGCCATTGCACCCGCCACGCCTCCGATCATGAGTATGCCCGGCATGTAAGGGATGTCCAGGCCGCTACCCCCGCCCGTTACAACGCGGACCCTCGACGGCTATATGAAGCTTCGGGCTCAGCCGGCCACGTGGTGGTGTTTGCGTTGCGGCTTGATACCTTCGCCGCTGATCTCACGCCTACCGTGTTCTACATCGGCAGCAATGACCCTGCCGAGCTGGAAGCGTTCCGGCGCAGTATGCTCACGCATGCCGAGCACCTGCCCATCGCAGGCGAATACATGCACCGCTCGGCCTTCGAGGCCAGTGAGCGCTATGGCAAGGACCTCTTTCTCTTCATCCGCCGCTGCGGCACCGAGCGGCTGATGCAAGCCTATGCGATCAAGAGCCGGGTCGATGCATGGCTGGACAAGCTAGGGCTGCGACCGGGCTGCACGGACCGCCTGCTTCAGCGCCTCTCAGGCTGGCTGCCGTCACACCTGCCGGCACGGCTGATCGCTTGGCGCAACCGCTATGAGCATCATCTGCTGCTGAAAATGAACGAGGAGGGTGTGCAAGAGGCGCGCCGGTTGCTACAGCAACATTTTCCTTCAGCCACCGGCGATTTCTTCGAATGCGAGGAGGAGGAGGGTCGCGCCGCGTTCCTGAACCGTTTTGTCGTGGGCGCGGCCATCGTGCGTTATCGCGCCGTGCATGTGGATGAGGTGGAAGATATCGTGGCGCTGGACGTCGCCTTGCCGCGCAATATGCAGGACTGGTTCGAACACCTGCCGGCAAAGCTTGCGGAAAAGATCCGCTTCACCATGCTGTGCGGCCACTTCTTTTGCCACGTGATGCACCAGGAATACCTGGTCAGGAAGGGCGAGAATTGCGACGCCATCAAAGAAGCCATCCTGGCGCTGCTGGAGGCCAAGGGGGCCAGATATCCGGCTGAACACAACGTGGGACACCAATATCGGGCCGAACCCGCGCTAGAAGACTTCTATCGCCGGCTGGACCCGACCAACAGCTTCAATCCCGGCATCGGCCAGACTTCACGCCGCAAGCACTGGCGCTAGGGCCTGTTCACATTGAATCTGCACAGGCCCTAGTCTTGCCGCAGAGGCAGCCTACTTGCGGCTCAGAACGCATCCCCCGGCACCCGCACCCATCCTTCCATCAGCACGCGCGCACTGCGGCTCATGATGGCCTTGGTAACGACCCATTGTCCGCCTTCCAGCTTCGCTTGCGCACCCACGCGCAGCGTGCCGGACGGATGGCCGAAGCGCACGCTGTTGCGCTCGCCGCCGCCCGCAGCAAGGTTGACCAGCGTGCCGGGAATGGCCGCGGCCGTGCCGATGGCCACCGCGGCGGTACCCATCATGGCGTGGTGCAGCTTGCCCATGGACATGGCGCGCACCAGCACGTCGGTGTCCTGCACGGTGACGGTCTTGCCGCTGGAAGAGACATATTCCTTGGGCGGCGCGACAAAGGCCACCTTGGGGGTGTGCTGCCGGGTCGCGGCTTCTTCCACCTTGCTGATGAGCCCCATGCGGATCGCCCCATGGGCACGGATGGTCTCGAAGCGGGCCAGCGCGGCGGGATCGCTGTTGATGGCATCCTGCAGCTCGGTACCCGTGTAGCCGATCTCCTCGGCATTGAGGAAGATGGTCGGGATGCCGGCATTGATCATGGTCGCCTGGAAGCTGCCCACGCCGGGCACCTCCAACGTATCGACCACGTTGCCGGTCGGGAACATGGCCCCGCCGGCGCCTTCTTCTTCGGCGGCGGGGTCCATGAATTCCAGTTGCACTTCGGCGGCCGGGAAGGTCACGCCATCCAGTTCGAAGTCGCCGGTTTCCTGTACCTGTCCGCCGCGCATCGGCACGTGGGCCACGATGGTCTTGCCGATGTTGGCTTGCCAGATGGTGATGACGGCCACGCCATCCTGCGGCAGCCTGGAGGGATCGACCAGCCCGGCAGCGATGGCGAAGGGCCCCACGGCGGCCGACAGATTGCCGCAGTTGCCGCTCCAGTCGACGAAATCCTTGTCGATGGAGACCTGGCCGAACAGGTAATCGACGTCATGGCCGGGCCGCTCGCTGCGCGAGATGATGACGGTCTTGCTGGTGCTGGAGGTGGCACCACCCATGCCATCGATCTGCTTGCCATAGGGATCGGGACTGCCGATGACCCGTTGCAGCAGCTTGTCGCGGGCACGGCCCGGCACACGGGCAGCTTCGGGCAGGTCATCCAGCTTGAAGAAGACACCCTTGCTGGTACCGCCACGCAGGTAGGTGGCGGGAATGCGGATTTGGGGGACTTGGCTCATGCTTGTTCCTTGGCATTCTGGCCGGCGTTGGCGGAGGCTTCCAGGAAATCCTGGGCGAAGCGCTGCAGCACGCCACCGGCTTCGTAGATCGAGACTTCTTCGGCGGTATCGAGGCGGCAGGTCACCGGCACTTCCACACGCTCGCCGTTGCTGCGATGGATGACCAGCGTCAGGTCCGCACGCGGACGGCGTTCGCCGATGACGTCATAGGTCTCGGTGCCGTCGATGGCATAGGTGTTGCGGTTCTCGCCGGGTTTGAATTCCAGCGGCAGCACGCCCATGCCGATCAGGTTGGTGCGGTGGATGCGCTCGAAGCCCTCGGCCACGATGGCTTCCACCCCGGCCAGGCGCACGCCCTTGGCGGCCCAGTCACGGGACGAGCCCTGGCCGTAGTCGGCCCCGGCGATGATGATCAGGGGCTGTTTGCGCTCCATGTAGGTTTCGATGGTTTCCCACATGCGCATGACTTTGCCTTCCGGTTCCAGGCGCGCCAGTGAACCTTGCTGCACGCTGCCGTCGGCTTTCTTCACCATCTCGTTGAACAGCTTGGGGTTGGCAAAGGTGGCGCGCTGCGCAGTGAGGTGGTCGCCGCGGTGGGTGGCGTAGGAATTGAAGTCTTCTTCCGGCAAGCCCATCTTGGCCAGGTATTCGCCGGCGGCGCTGTCGAGCAGGATGGCGTTGGAGGGCGAAAGGTGGTCGGTGGTGATGTTGTCGCCCAGCACCGCCAGCGCCCGCATGCCCGAGAGCGTACGCTCACCGGCCAGCGCGCCTTCCCAGTACGGCGGGCGGCGGATGTAGGTGCTATGGGGGCGCCAGTCATACAGCGGGCTGACCGCTTGGCTGCGATCGACCCGGGCGGCGAACATCGGCGTGTAGACATTGCGGAACTGCTGCGGCTTGACGGCGGTCGCCACCACGGCGTCGATTTCTTCATCGCTGGGCCAGATGTCCTTCAAGCGGATTTCGCGGCCCTCGGCGGTGACGCCCAGCACGTCCTGTTCGATGTCGAAGCGGATGGTGCCGGCGATGGCATAGGCCACCACCAGCGGTGGCGAAGCCAGGAAGGCCTGCTTGGCGTAAGGATGGATGCGGCCATCGAAGTTGCGGTTGCCGGACAGCACGGCAGTGCTGTAGAGGTCGCGGTCGATGATTTCCTGCTGGATCCTGGGATCGAGCGCACCCGACATGCCATTGCAGGTCGTGCAGGCAAACGCCACGATACCAAAGCCCAGTTTCTCCAGGTCGGCGGTCAGGCCGGCTTCTTCCAGATACAGTTCAACCGCCTTGGAACCGGGCGCCAGCGAACTCTTCACCCAAGGCTTGCGCGCCAGGCCGAGACGATTGGCATTGCGCGCCAGCAAACCGGCGGCGATCACGTTGCGCGGGTTGCTGGTATTGGTGCAGCTGGTGATGGCGGCGATGATGACGGCGCCATCAGGCATCTTGCCCGGTTCGTTCTCGACCTTGCCGGCAATGCCTTGCGCGGCCAGCTCGGACACCGGCAGGCGCTTGTGCGGATTGCTCGGCCCGGCCAGGGTACGCACCACGGTGGAGAGGTCAAAGCGCAGCACGCGCTCGTACTCGACCTTGGCTAGCGTGTCGGACCAGAGGCCGGCTTCCTTGGCATAGGTTTCCACCAGCTTGACCTGTTCATCGTCACGGCCGGTCAGCTTCAGGTAATCGATGGTCTGCTGGTCGATGGAGAACATGGCGGCGGTCGCGCCATATTCCGGGGCCATGTTGGAAATGGTGGCGCGGTCGCCCAGGGTCAGGCTGGCAGCACCGTCGCCGTAGAACTCCAGATAAGCGCCCACCACCTTCTGCTTGCGCAGGAATTCGGTCAGCGAGAGCACGATGTCGGTGGCAGTGATGCCCGGCTGGCGGCGGCCGCTCAGTTCCACCCCGATGATGTCGGGCAGGCGCATCCAGGAGGCGCGGCCCAGCATGACGTTTTCGGCTTCCAGGCCGCCCACGCCGATGGCGATCACGCCCAGCGCGTCCACGTGCGGGGTGTGGCTGTCGGTGCCGACCAGGGTGTCGGGGAAGGCCACGCCATCCTTGGCATGGATCACCGGCGACATCTTCTCCAGATTGATCTGGTGCATGATGCCGTTGCCGGGGGGGATCACGTCCACGTTCTCGAAGGCCAGCTTGGTCCAGTCGATGAAGTGGAAGCGATCTTCATTGCGGCGGTCTTCGATGGCACGATTCTTTTCAAAGGCCTGCGGATCATCGCCGCCACATTCCACCGCCAGCGAGTGGTCCACGATCAGTTGCACCGGCACCACCGGATTGACCTTGGCCGGGTCGCCGCCCATGTCGGCAATCGCGTCGCGCAAGCCGGCCAGGTCCACCAGCGCGGTCTGTCCAAGGATGTCGTGGCACACCACGCGCGCCGGGAACCACGGGAAATCCAGCTCGCGCTTGCGTTCGATCAGCTGGCGCAGCGAATCGGTGAGGGTGGCAGGATCACAGCGGCGCACCAGGTTTTCTGCCAGCACGCGGGAGGTGTAGGGCAGGGTGTCCCAGGCGCCGGGACGGATCGCTTCCACGGCGGCGCGGGCATCGAAATAATCCAGTCGGGTGCCGGGCAGTTGCTTGCGGTATTGGGTATTCATGGCGGTTGGCTCGTGTCTCGTTGATGGAATGGTTGTTGTGCAGGGGATGCGCTTCAGGCCTGGTCGCGCTGCTGGCCGGTGCTGCCGGGCCCGGCCTGGGCGATCTGGTGCTCGATGTTGCGGCGGGAGGCGCCGATGTGGCGCCGCATGAGCAGGTCGGCCAGTTCGCCATCGCCATCAGCCAGCGCATCGAGGATGCGATGGTGTTCGGCAAAGGCCTGGCGCGGCCGGTTGGGGGCAGCGGAATACTGGATGCGGTACATGCGGGCCAGCTGGTACAGCTCGCCGCAGAGGATGCGCGTGAGGATCTGGTTGCCACTGGCCTGGATGATCTTGTAGTGGAAGTCGTAGTCGCCTTCCTGCTGATAGTAGCCGCGCCCGGCTTGGAAGGCTTCGTCCTTCTCGTGGGTGTCGAGCACCCGGCGCAGTTCGTCCAGCTCGGCCCGGCTCATGCGCTGTGCAGCCAGGCGGCAGGCCATGCCTTCCAGGGATTCGCGGATCTGGAACAGTTCCACCAGGCCCTCCAGCGTCAGCGAGACCACCCGGGCGCCCACGTGCGGCACGCGCACCAGCAGGTTCTGGCCTTCGAGGCGATGGATGGCTTCACGCAGTGGCCCTCGGCTGATGCCATAGGTACGGGCCAGTTCCGGCTCGGAAATCTTGCTGCCGGGGGCGATCTCACCCTGCACGATGGCGCTCTGGATTTTGCGAAAAACGTGTTCGGAGAGCGTTTCTCCCTCGCGGTCTGTGCCCGGCAGTGTAATGAGCTCGCTCATGGTTTTTTACCGTGTCAACAATCTTTAGGATTTGATGCGTTTAATCATAGCATCTTGCCCAAAAAATGGAAGAAGTGTCGACACTAGAATATTTTCGGCACTGGATAGTAAAAAAATAGCATGAGGCAATTTTCGTTACAGGTGAGAAAATTCAGCCGCCCGCTGGGAATATATGAATAAGAGCTTCAAAATTTTTCTATAAATTTCCTCATATGCGGGAATCGTTCGCCTAAAGTGAGAAACTAACCTTATATTGCCGCCATGGACTCACCACAAACCTCTACCATCGTTGACCGCGTTCTCCACGTACTCTCCGGCGTGGCCCGTGCCGGCAAGCCCGTCAGTGCCAAGCAGATTGCTGCCATGGTGCAACAACCGGTCAGTACCGTTTATCGCCACCTGGCCTCCCTCAAGAAGTGGGGACTGTTGCAGGAGCACATGAATTCGGGCACCTTCGAGCCGGGGCCGACCGGTGTGCAACTGGCCTGGGGATTCGATCAGAACTCCAACCTGATCAGCCAGAGCCGCGAAGAAATCATTTCGCTGGTCCAGCGCAGCGGCGAGAGCGTGGGCCTGCTGGTGCCGATCAATGGGCAGATGGTGTGCATTGCCATGGAAGAAAGCGACCAGCCGCTGCGCTGTTCCTTCACCAAGGGCCGGGCACATCCCTTGCTTAAGGGAGCATCGGCCAAAAGCCTGCTGGCCTTCATGCCACGCAAGCTGCAGCAGAAACTGCTGGCGGACCAGCTGGGCGACAAGCCCGAGGAAGCCGCCGCGCTGGAGGTGCAACTCGAGGAGATCCGCCGCCGCGGCTATTCCATCAGCGAGAGTGAAGTGGACCTGGGCGTGTGGGGCGTCTCGGTTCCCATCATGACCTCCAATGGCCGCCTGGAAGGCACCATCACCCTGATGGCACCGGCGCTGCGCGTGGGCAACCGCGAACAGGAGCTGGTACGCATGACGGTGGAGGCCGCTCAGCGCATATGTAATCGTTTTTAAGCCAGTCAGGTTCAGGTTGCGCCGTCCACAGAAGACGGTGCTGGCTGGACAAGGGGGGGGGCCGACCGGCTCCAGGGATGTGCTGTCCGTTGCGCCGGTTCCCGGCGTCCAGTCGATATCGTCGTTTCTATTGAGGAACTCATGATGAAGCTATGCAAGCTGCTCTGCGCCTTCACGACCAGCCTGGTCCTGTTAATGGCGGCCGCGCCCGCCGCCCGTGCGGCCGACAACGTGATCCGGGTCGGCACCGATGCCACCTTCCCACCGATGGAGTTCGTCAAGGATGGCAAACGCACCGGTTTCGATGTCGAACTGATGGAAGCCCTGGCCAAGACCATGGGCAAGAAGATCCAGTGGATCGACATCGATTTCAAGGGCCTGATCCCCGGCCTCATCTCCAACCGCTTCGACATTGCCGCCTCGGCCATCTACATGACCGACGAGCGCCGCAAGGTGGTGGCCTTCAGCGATCCCTATTACCGGGGCGGCCTGGCCGTGCTGGTGCGCCGCGATGACAGCAGTATCAAGGTGCCCGAGGATCTGAATCGCGGCAAGCGCGTCTCGGTCCAGGTCGGCACCAAATCGGTGGGCTACCTGCGCGACAACTTCCCCGGCGTGGAGCGAGTGGAAGTGGAAAAGAACCAGGCCATGTTCGACCTGCTGGCCACCGGCCGTGTGAATGCCGTGGTGACCGGCCGTCCGGCGGCGGTGGAATATGCCCGTACCCAGCCGCTGGTGCGGGTGCTGGACAAGGGCCTCACTACCGAGCTGTATGGTTTCGCCTTGCGCAAGAACGATACCGAACTGGCCGAGCACCTCAACAAGGCCCTGCAGACCCTGCGCATCAACGGCACCTATACCGCGCTGACCGACAAGTGGTTCGGCAAGAGCGAGTAAGGTTCTGAGCGCCCGGCCGGGCGGGTTCGCCGGGCGCATTCATCCCCCCTGTGCATGCGTGACCTGGCCCGTTCGTCATTGACCGGGCAAGGGTCTCCTTTTGCCGGAGCACATCATGAAACTGGATTTTTCGGGCGTCTGGGACAGTTGGCCCTCGCTCCTCCACGGCACCTTGGTGACGGTGGAAATCACCGCCGCCTCGCTGGTCCTGGGTTGCGTGCTGGGCCTGCTGGTCGGCCTGGGGCGGCTCAATCCGCGCCGCCGCACGCTCTATGCCATCTGCACCTTCTATCTGACGCTGGTGCGCGGTACGCCCTTGCTGGTGCAGTTGTTCCTGTGGTTCTTCGGACTGCCGCATGTGGGCGTGATCCTGCCCGCCTATGTATGCGGCATCCTCGGGCTGGGCATCTACAGCGCGGCCTACGTGTCGGAAATCGTGCGTGGCGCCATCCAGTCCATCGAGCGCGGCCAGATGGAAGCGGCGCGTTCGCTGGGCTTGCCGTACCGCATGGCGATGCGCCGCGTGATCCTGCCGCAGGCCTTCGTGCGCATGATTCCGCCGCTGGGCAATGAATTCATTGCGCTGATCAAGAACTCGGCGCTGGTGTCGCTGCTGACCATTGCCGACCTGATGCATGAAGGCGAGAAGATCATCAGCATCACCTACCGCTCGCTGGAAACCTATCTGGTCATCGCGCTCATCTATCTCGTACTGACCGGCGTGACCACGCTGGTGCTGCGGCGCATCGAAAAAGTGCTGCGTTCGGAAGGGAGGGTGTGATGCAACAGGCCATCGTCGACATCAAGGGCTTGCGCAAATCCTTCGGCAGCCACCTCGTCCTGAAGGACATCGACTTCGCCGTGGCGCCCAGCCAGGTGGTGGTCATCATCGGCCCCAGCGGCAGCGGCAAGAGTACCTTCCTGCGCTGCCTGAACGGGCTGGAAACCGCCGAGGGCGGCACGGTGATGGTCTGCGGCCATCCGGTGGTGGAGGGCGGCCGCATGATGCCCGAGGACAGTCTCGACGCCCTGCGCGCCGAGGTGGGCATGGTGTTCCAGTCCTTCAACCTGTTCCCGCATCTGAGCGTGCTGGACAACATCATCCTGGCGCCCACCTGCCTGCGCGGCCTGCCGCGCAAGGCGGCCCAGGAGCAGGGCCTGCGCCTGCTCAGGAAGGTCGGGCTGGAGCACAAGGCGAAGGATTATCCCGGTACCTTGTCCGGTGGCCAGAAGCAGCGGGTGGCCATTGCCCGCGCGCTGGCCATGGAACCCAAGGTGATGCTCTTCGATGAACCGACCTCGGCGCTGGATCCCGAACTGGTCGGTGAAGTGCTGCAGGTGATGAAGGATCTGGCCGGCGAAGGCATGACCATGCTGATCGTCACGCATGAAATGGGCTTTGCGCGCGAAGTCGCCGATGTGGTGGTGGTGATGGATCACGGCAGCATCGTCGAAGCCGGTCCGCCCTCCGAGATTTTTACTTCACCCCGGGAAGCGCGCACCCGCAGTTTCTTGCAAACCATGCTGGCCCGCGAGGTGGTGCATGGTCGCTGAGGTCCATCCGGCGGCGGTGTCCGGCACGCTTGCGCAGGTCAGTGCCATTGAGTACGTCGGTGAGCTGGGGCGCATTGACGCCGTACCCTGGAAGAACGAGGGCGGCCAGACCCGCGAACTGTGCGTGGAGCCGCCCGGTGCGGATTTCGCCCATTTCGTCTGGCGCGCCAGTGTGGCCGACGTGGGCATGGATGGCGAATTTTCCACCTTCGCCGGCATCGACCGCACCATCGTCCTGCTCGAAGGCGACGGCTTCAGCATGCACAGCCAGGGTCGGCAGGTGCATGATCTGGCGCATTGTTTCGTGCCTTATCCCTTCCCGGGCGAGCAAGCCATCACGGTGCGGCTGCATGGCGCGCCCACGTTGGACTTCAACCTGATGGTGCGGCGCGAGTGCGCCGAGGGCAGGGTGTTGGTGCTGGGCGAGGGCAAACCGCGTTGCCTGCCCAGACATAGCGTGCTGCTCTATGTCGCACAGGGTGCGGCTTGCCTGTCGGATCGGCACGGGCTGCGGCAATCCCTGCGCCGTGGCGAATTTGCCCGCCTGCGCGAGGACCACGCGGCAGACCTGCCCAATCTGCTCTGCGCGCCGGGATCGGTGGTGCTGGTGGTCTGCATCCTGCGCACCCGCGAGAGGGGACACGCATCTCAGCGTTGAACGGACCGGCGCCTTGCTGATTCCACCCGCGCGAGCGGCAGCGAAGCGTCCGGTTTAGACTACAAAACCGCCAATAAGAAGGTGAGCACATGGTTTCGCTTGGCGAACATACGCCGCAACACCTGCATCAGCATCGCTCCGATGGTCAGTCCGGGGATGCATTGTTTTGCCCGCTGGCCCTGTTGCCGCAAGGCTGGCGCAAGGATGTCCTGCTGCGTTGGGACGCTGCCGGCAATCTGGTCGACGTCAGCCCTGGCAGTGCTGCTGGCGAGGCCAGAAGCGCGTGCGGCCCGGTCATCGCCGGCATGCCCAATCTGCATTCGCACGCCTTCCAGCGCGCCATGGCCGGCCTGACCGAAGTCATGGGCAGCCCGTCGGATTCTTTCTGGAGCTGGCGCAAGCTGATGTACCGGTTTGCGCAGCGCCTGCAGCCCGAGCATCTGGAAGCCATTGCCCGCCATCTCTACATCGAGATGCTCAAGGCGGGGTATACCTCGGTCTGCGAATTCCATTACCTGCATCACGCCCCCGGCGGCACCCCCTATGCTGATCGCGCCGAACTGGCGCTGCGCCTGATGCAGGCTGCCGCTGAAGCCGGTATCGGCATGACGCTGCTGCCGGTGCTGTACCAGTACAGCGGCTTCGGCCGCCAGGCGGCCTCGGCCGAGCAGGCGCGCTTCCTCGGTTCGCCGCAGAGCCTGCTGGCCTTGCGCGAGCGCCTGCAGCAGGTCTTGCCGGAGAATCCCATGCGGCGCTACGGGGTGGCGCCGCATTCCCTGCGCGCAGTGTCGCCCGAGGGGCTCGATGAACTGGTGAGCGGATTGCGGCAACAGCCTGGCGGCCGGGATGCCCCGATTCATATCCACATTGCCGAGCAATGGCGCGAGATCCAGGATTGCCTGGCCTGGAGCGGCCAGCGGCCGGTGCAATTGCTGCTCTCGCAGCAGGAACTGGATGCCCGCTGGTGCCTCATCCATGCCACGCACATGGACCTGGGGGAATACCGTGGACTGGCGGCCAGCGGGGCGGTGGTCGGGCTGTGTCCAACCACCGAAGCCAATCTCGGCGACGGCATCATCGATGCCGGACAACTGCTGGAATCGGGGACACGCTGGGGTATCGGATCGGACAGCCATATCGCCATCAATCTGCGTGCCGAATTGCGCCTGCTGGAATACGGCCAGCGCCTGCATCACCGGCGGCGCAACGTGCTGGCTTCCGAATCCGTGCCGGCCACCGCCGACCGCCTGTTCGTCCAGGCCCAGGCGGGAGGCGCCGCCGCGACCGGGCGTGCAGTGGCCGGGCTGGCGGTCGGTCAGCGGGCCGACTTCGTGCTGCTCGATGGGGAAGACGTCAATCTGGCCGATCGCAGCCCGGCGCAATTGCTCTCTGCCCTGGTGTTCTGCGAGCACGACGGCCAGCCCATCCAGGATGTCTACGTCGGTGGCCGCCAGGTGGTGACGGCGGGCCGCCATCCCCTGCAGGAGACGGCCCGTCAGGCCTATCGCCGTGCGATTGCCGATCTGCTCAAGGACTGAGGAAACAACCATGCCCGTCATGCCGCAAGAGGTATTCCACCTGCACCAGGGCAGTTCGCCCTTGCTCATCTCCATGCCGCACGTCGGCACCCGCCTGCCCGCGGATCTGACATCTTCGTACAGCCAGGTTGGCTTGCAGGTCGACGATACCGACTGGCACATCGCCGAACTGTATGACTTTGCCGCCGATCTGGGGGCATCGGTGATTCGTCCTTTTCATTCACGTTACGTGATCGATCTGAACCGGCCAGCCGACGGACAGAGCCTCTATCCGGGCCAGAACACCACCGGGCTCTGTCCATTGACGACCTTCGACAACGTGCCGCTGTACCGCAGCGGTTGTGAGCCCGATGGTGCCGAGATCGCACGCCGTCTTGAACTTTACTGGTATCCCTATCACGCCGCCTTGCAGGCCGAGCTGGCAAGGTTGAAGGCGCGACACGGGTACGCGCTGCTGTGGGATGCGCATTCGATCCGCTCGCTGATTCCGCATCTGTTCGAGGGCGAGCTGCCGGTCTTCAATTTTGGCACCGCCAGCGGCGCTGCCTGCGCGCCCGGCCTGGGCGAGGACCTGCTGGCGCTGGCGCAGCAACTGGCGCCGCAGTATCCGGCGGTGCTCAACGGGCGTTTCAAGGGCGGCTACATCACCCGTCATTACGGACAGCCGCTACAGCAGGTGCATGCCATCCAGCTGGAACTGGCCCAGCGCAGCTACATGCAGGAGCAGGCGCCTTATGCGCTGCAGCCGGCACTGACCCAACAGCTCAAGCCGGTGCTGATGCAACTGGTGACACGCTTCATGGCGTTCCGTCCCGATTGAGGCGCTCGCGCGCGGCGCCATTTGATCCAGCGCAAATGCACGCCAGCTCTGGCGGTGCAGCCGGTGCGGCTTGATGCATGTCAAGTCCGTTCAGTTCGGTGAGGCTTAGTATGCAGTCATACCAAGTCAACGCAATCCAGTCACCTGCTGAGGTCATCATGTTCAAGAACATCCTGTTGGCAACCGATGGTTCCCGTCTGTGCAACGAGTCCGTGAAGGCCGCCATTGCGCTGGCCAAGAGCTGCGGCAGCACCTTGATCGGTTTGTCGGTGGCGGGCAATCTGCGGGCACTGTCGATTCCTGAAGTCAGCGTGGGCGTGGATGTGGCGCGCACCGAGGAAGCCGGCCGCGAACGTGCACTGGCCAGCGTTGAAATGATCACCGCGATGGCACGTGAAGAAGGCGTGCCCTGCACGGTGCAGGTGGCCCAGGGCGGCCGCCCCTATGAAGAGATCATGCGCGTGGCCGAGCGCGAGCATTGCGATGCCATCATCATGGCGTCCGAGGCGCGCTCCACGCTGGGCCGGCTGCTCCTGGGCAGCCAGACCCAGAAGCTGCTGGCGCACAGCAAGGTGCCGGTGCTGGTTTACCGCTGATTGGGCAAAAGATGAAGAAATGCGCTCAGCATGCGGTGCGCATTGGGCGATTGAAAGTATCGTCGTGAAGGTTTGTGGTGTGGAGGGTCGGGCCGTTCCTGTGGAGAGGGACGGCCCTTTTTTGTTTTGGGGCGCTGCGATAAATCGAAGCGTTAAGGGTGCGCTTACAAGCGTCAGGTTCCGATAATAACGATCAGTCTGCGCAAAGATCGGTAGCAGGGCAGATCGCGCAGGATAGACTCACGCCGAAGATAGCCCCATGAGAACCTGGCCGGTCTGGTGCCACCGACCCGTGCCAGATGCAACTCCAGCACCACGCAGCCATCCACTACATGAAAAGACTAACTAAGACCTGCGCGTCGGCAATGGCGCTTTTGTTCCTGCTTGGCTCCCAGCATGCCCTTGCCAAGGGCTTCTCGGTCTCCGTGTCGCTCAGCGTCAGCGGCACCGTGACCAGTATCTCTGACAGCATCAGCAAGGCCACCTCGACGGTGATGACCCTGGTGGAAGAGACGCACGGCCCCTACGAGGTCACCGATATCAAGGTAGCGGAAAATCGTGAGGACCAGATGCGGCTGACCTTGAAAGCCCAGGGCGACGAGCAACGACCGGATCTCTACCTGTATGTGTCGGCTCAGGATTACGCCAACGTCAATCTCGGCGTGGGACAAATCGTGGACGCGGCGCAAAAGCCCTATGGCCTGGCGTTCTATCAGCACTACGACAAGCACCCCTTCGTTGTAGTCCTCAACGACCAATGGATGGCCGATCTTCCGGCCCGGCAAGTGGCGTTGCAGTAATCCCGCTGGTTGCCCGAGCATGAGTTTTTCCTGGTGCCGCGCCTGGCTGCAGGCGTTTCTTTGCGTGCTAACCCTGGGCGCCATGGCGCAGCCGCATGCAGCCAACCTGTTCGTCTATTGCGACCAGTCCCTGGAACTGAGTGCGGCCCAGAAGAACCGCGTGCTGCTCTTTGCTTCCACCGTGCGGGCGGAACTGGAACGTTCGGGTGAGGGCAGTGCCATCATCTCCCGCTCGGCCATCGATCTGGACCGCTTCAACATCCGCTATTCCCACGCCGGCCTGGCCGTCCGCAGCGAGAAGGCGTCCTGGCATGTGCGCCAGCTGTTCTATGAATGCGAGAAAGAGAAGCCAGACATCTACGATCAGGGGATCGCCGGCTTCCTGATCGATAACGACAGCGCTTCCACGGCCTACGTGTCGCTGGTTTTCGTGCCCGGGGTGCTGGGCGTGGAGATGCGCCGCGCGGTCGAGGACGACAAGCTCACCAGCCAACTGCTGGGGCAGCGTTACAGTGCCAATGCCTATCCCTTTTCCACGCAGTTCCAGAACTGCAACCAGTGGCTCATGGAAATGCTGGCCTTCGCCTGGGGGCAGTTGCGCCTCAAGGACGATGCCCGCGCTGCAGCCCAGCAATGGCTGCGCGAGAGCGATTTCCGGCCCACCGACATCAACGTGAAGCACGACTATCTGATGTGGGCCAGTCATTTCATTCCCTTGCTGCATGATGTCGATCATCCTGCGGCCAATCTTCAGAAGAACCTGTACCAGGTCACCATGCCGGCTGCCATCGAGTCCTTCATCCATCGCCGTGATCCGCAGAGTTATCGGGTCGAAATGTGCATGGCCGAAGACCGCATCGTGATCCACCGGGGATGGAGCCAGATTCCGGATGGCTGTGTGGCCGCGGCCGACGACCAGGTTCTGCCCGTGAACTAGGGCCTGTTCATATTCAATCTACGGGCTCCCGGCCGAAGAAGTCTGGAGAAAAGCTGCTGCCTTTGTTACAGTCGGCCCTTGTTTCGACGAGGCCAACAAGGAGCCGGCATTGACCACATCCCCTAGCAAGACCCACGGCGGCAACGCCTTTACCCGATTCTTTGCGCATGAAGCCGCTGGCGGCATCGTGCTGGCCATCGCCGCCGTGCTGGCGCTGATCATCAGCAACAGCGGCTGGCGCGAGGCCTATGAGGCCTTCACCCGCATCCCGGGGACGGTCGATGTCGGCGGTCTGGTGGTGCTGTCCAAGCCGCTGCTGCTGTGGGTCAACGACCTGTGGATGGCGGTCTTCTTTTTCCTGGTGGGTCTGGAGATCAAGCGCGAATTCGTCGAGGGCGAACTGGCTTCGCGCAAGCAGGCGATCCTGCCGGCCGCAGCCGCCTTGGGCGGCATGCTGGTG
The DNA here is from genome assembly GCF_037076565.1 of Herbaspirillum sp. DW155. Lineage (NCBI taxonomy): Bacteria > Pseudomonadati > Pseudomonadota > Betaproteobacteria > Burkholderiales > Oxalobacteraceae > Herbaspirillum > Herbaspirillum sp. DW155. The sequence goes on from NZ_AP029028.1 coordinate 2,474,335, forward strand.
CCGGCCGGCATCTATGCCCTCATCAACTTCGGCGATCCGGTTGCCCTGCGCGGCTGGGCCATTCCAGCCGCCACCGACATCGCCTTTGCCATCGGCATCGTCATGCTGTTGGGCTCGCGCGTGCCGACCTCGCTCAAGGTGTTCTTGACGGCCGTGGCCATCATCGATGACCTGGGTGCCATCGTCGTGATCGCCCTGTTCTATACCGACCACCTGTCGCTGGGCATGCTGGCCAGTGCGGGGATAGGGACGCTGCTGCTGGTGCTGCTCAATCGCAGTGGCGTGCGGCGCGCGGATGTCTATCTGGTGGTCGGCCTGGTGATCTGGGTGTGCGTGCTCAAGTCGGGTATTCACGCTACGCTGGCCGGCGTGGTCACGGCGCTGGCCATCCCCATGCGCGATGCCAAAGGCCAGCCGCTGGCCGCAGCGCTGGAGCATGGCCTGCATCCCTGGGTGGCCTTCCTGGTACTGCCCATGTTTGCCTTTGCCAATGCCGGCGTCTCGCTGCAGGGTATGTCGCCGGGCAGCCTGTTCGCGCCGATTCCGCTGGGCATTGCCGGCGGGCTGGTGCTGGGCAAGACCATCGGCGTCTTCGGCGCGGCCTGGCTGATGATCAAAAGCGGCCTGGCAGCGGCCCCGGCCGGTGCCACCACGCGACAGTTCGTGGGCGTGTGCATGCTGTGCGGCATCGGCTTCACCATGAGTCTGTTCATCGGTGGCCTGGCTTTCCAGGGCCTCAGTGCCGATTTTGAGGCCCAACTCAAGCTGGGCGTGTTGGGAGGCTCGATCCTCGCCGGTCTGCTCGGCACGCTGGTGTTGTGGCGCAAAGAGATATAAGTGCGGTGAACATCACTGCGACGCTTGTTTTCGTCACGGTAACTCGGCGCGCTGTCACGTAAAAGCGCCGAGCATTCGCCCACAAGCTGCGCTGAGTCGTCGTTTGGCGACGATTTCGCAACTTTCGGTTTTGCGACGCAAAAAATTAAATAAAAATTAAGTTTTTGCACATCAACGGTGCGATTCCGGGTGGAAAGGGCCTTTCCGGTTTCACATCGCGAAGTGCGCCTCTATGACAACGAAATGACATCAACCAGCTCGGCCTTGAATTGCTGCTGCGCAGAACAGACGATGCTTTACACCACCTTTTGGCAGTAGCACCATGCTTGCACGGGCCTGTAACGGCGCGGCGTGGCAGGGCGCCGATGCTGACACTACTGACAACAGCGCCCGCAGCAAGCCGGGGATATTGTCGTTTCGACATTTTCACCCCTTGGAACGATAAGCCGGGCGAATAACAGTCCGGCCATCAAAAAGCAGAGGAGACAAGCATGAAACTGGTTGAATTGCTCATGGCCTATGGTAGCCAGGCGCTGGTGTGGTATGCGATGTATGTGATCGTGGGCAGCTGTGCCTTTGGGGCTTACGTCTGGCGTCGCACCCATCTGGGCCACTGATCCTCATTCGTTTTTCCTGGCGCGCGGGTGCGAACCCCACGCGGCGCAGTCGGCGTCAAGCCGACAGGTACCGGACCAGTGCTGGCCTGAAGCATGCCGTCTCCCATCCCGCGCACGGGCGCTGCCATGGGAGCGGTGCCGCGCTGGTTTTCCGTCCGTATCGTCATTTTTCTTCCCATTTTTCCTGCCACAGCGGCGGGGAGCGTCCGCCGGCGCTCTCCGCCGCCGAGCATCGTCGACTGCCCGCCTGACCTGCAGCAAGCTTCTGCCGATAGACTCCCGATATGCAAAATAAAGCTGCACCGCAGCTTTATTTTCTGTTTTTGCGGTGCTATTCTCCCATCCGCGCAAACGTTTGCGCTCCGATAACGGCGTCTATCTAGGGCCTGTTTGCCCTTAATCTGCGAGATGCAGATTCGAAGTGTGAACAGGCCCTGGGAAACGCCGGCAACATCAATACTGGAGACCCAGATGAACAAATTCACCCGCCGCCATTTCGCCATCGCCGCTCTGGCTTGTGCAGTCCTTCCCGGTGCCGCCATGGCGCAGACCCCGGCCAAGCCCAAGGTGGCGCTGGTCATGAAGTCGCTGGCCAACGAGTTCTTCCTGAACATGGAGAACGGCGCCCGCGAATATCAGAAGGCCAACGCCAGCAAGTTCGACCTGATCGCCAACGGCATCAAGGATGAGCAGGACACCGCCAACCAGATCAAGATCGTCGAGCAGATGATCGTTTCCAAGGTCAATGCCCTGGTGATCGCCCCGGCGGATTCCAAGGCCCTGGTGCCGGTGGTCAAGAAGGCCATCGATGCCGGCATCATCGTGGTCAACATCGACAACAAACTCGACGACGCCGCCCTGAAGGAAAAGGGCATCACCGTGCCGTTCGTGGGCCCGGACAACCGCAAGGGCGCCAAGCTGGCCGGCGACTACCTGGGCAAGCAACTGCAGAAGGGTGACAAGGTTGCCATCATCGAAGGCGTCTCCACCACCTTCAATGCACAGCAGCGCACCCTGGGCTTCCAGGATGCCATGAAGGATGTCGGTGCCAACGTGGTGACGGTTCAGTCCGGCCAGTGGGAAATCGACCAGGGCAACAAGGTCGCCGCTTCTATCATGAACGCCCATCCGGACATCAAGGCCATCCTGGCCGGTAACGACAACATGGCGCTGGGCGCCGTGGCTGCCATCCGCGCCGCTGGCAAGACCGGCAAGGTGCAACTGGTGGGCTACGACAACATCAACGCCATCAAGCCGATGTTAAAGGATGGCCGCGTGCTGGCGACCGTCGACCAGTTCGCCCAGCAGCAAGCCGTCTTTGGCATCGAGACCGCCCTGAAGGCGCTGTCCGAGAAGAAGCCGCAAAGCGCCCTGGGTGGCGTGGTCGAGACCAAGGTCTCGCTGGTCACCAAGTAATACCGGCGCGTCTGCGCGTCTTCTCTGCAAGGTTCCCGCGCCCACATCGGGCGCGGGACTTTGCCTCTCCCTCCTTGCGCGCTACAGAACCATGCAGCCCAACGAATCTTCCTCCCCACGCTCGCCTTTGCTGTCGTTGTCCGGCATCGGCAAGAGCTACGCCGGCCCGGTGCTGGACGGCATCGACCTGGATCTGCATCCCGGCCAGGTGCTGGCCCTGACCGGCGAAAACGGTGCCGGCAAGAGTACGCTCTCCAAGATCATCTGCGGCCTGGTCGATGCCAGCGCCGGCAGCATGACACTGGATGGCCAGCCCTATGCACCGGCCTCGCGCACCCAGGCAGAAAGCCTGGGCATCCGCATGGTGATGCAGGAATTGAACCTGATCCCGACGCTCTCGATTGCCGAAAACCTGTTTCTGGAAAAACTGCCGCGCCGCTTCGGCTGGATCGACCGCAAGAAGCTGGCCGAGGCCGCCCGCGCCCAGATGGAAGTGGTCGGTCTGGGTGAACTCGACCCGTGGACGCCGGTTGGCGACCTGGGCCTGGGCCACCAGCAGATGGTCGAGATCGCGCGCAACCTGATCGGCAGCTGCCGCTGCCTGATTCTGGACGAACCCACGGCCATGCTGACCAACCGCGAGGTGGAACTGCTGTTCTCGCGCATCGAGCGCCTGCGCGCCGAAGGCGTGGCCATCATCTACATCTCGCACCGGCTGGAAGAATTGAAGCGCATCGCCGACCGCATCGTGGTCCTGCGCGACGGCAAGCTGGTCTGCAATGACGATATCGGCCGCTACTCGACCGAGCAACTGGTGCAACTGATGGCGGGCGAGCTGACCAAGGTCGACCTGGACGCCGACCACCGCCGCATCGGCGCCCCCGTGCTGCGCATCCGCGGCCTGGGCCGTGCGCCGGTCGTGCAGCCGGCCAGCCTGGCGCTGCATGCCGGTGAAGTGCTGGGCATTGCCGGCCTGATCGGTTCCGGCCGCACCGAACTGCTGCGCCTGATCTTCGGCGCCGACCGTGCCGACCAGGGTGAAATCTTCATCGGCGATGCGCAAGCCCCCGCACGCATTCGCAGTCCCAAGGATGCGGTCAAGGCCGGTATCGCCATGGTCACCGAAGACCGCAAAGGGCAGGGCCTGCTGCTGCCGCAGGCCATCAGCGTCAACACCTCGCTGGCCAACCTGGGCAGCGTGAGCCGCGGCGGCATGCTCGATCATGCCCGCGAGAGCAGCATTGCACAGGATTATGTGAAGAAACTGCGTATCCGCAGCGGCAGCGTGGCACAAGCCGCCGGTGAACTGTCGGGCGGCAACCAGCAGAAGGTGGTGATCGCGCGCTGGCTGTACCGCGATTGCCCGATCATGTTGTTCGATGAACCCACGCGCGGCATCGATATCGGCGCCAAGTCGGATATCTATCGTCTCTTCGCCGAGCTGGCCGCGCAAGGCAAGGGCCTGTTGGTGGTATCGAGCGACCTGCGCGAGCTGATGCAGATCTGCGACCGCATCGCCGTCATGAGCGCAGGGCGTATTGCCGATACCTTCAGCCGCGACGACTGGTCGCAGGAGCGCATCCTGGCGGCCGCCTTCAGTGGTTACGTGGGACGCCAGGAAGCGGCCCAAGCCGCCCACGTGGCGGGCAACACCGCCTGAGCGGCCGGACTCTGCGGCCCGACTTTCAACTGCCAAGAATCAACGAGACAGATGCAAACTTCTTCTACCCCCGCCGCCAGCCGGCAAGCGGCCTACCTGGCCGGTTTCAAGAACTACCTGGGCCTGATGGCCGCCTTGCTGGCGATGTGCGTGATGTTCGCCTTCCTGAGCGAGAACTTCCTCAGTGCAGCGACCTTCATCACCCTCTCCAATGACATTCCGCCGCTGGTGGTGATGTCGGTGGGCATGACCTTCATCCTCATCATCGGCGGCATCGACCTCTCGGTCGGTTCGGTGATGGCGCTGGCGGCCTCCATGCTCTCCATGGCCATGGTGCGCTGGGGCTGGCCTCTGTATGCCGCCGCCACCCTGGGCGTGGTGGTGGCTGCGCTGTGCGGCACGCTGACCGGCATGGTGTCGGTGCACTGGCGCATTCCTTCCTTCATCGTTTCCCTGGGCGTGCTCGAAATCGCACGCGGCCTGGCCTACCAGGTCACCAATTCGCGCACCGAATACATCGGCAGCGCCGTGGACGTGATCAGTTCGCCGGTCCTGTTCGGCATGTCGCCGGCCTTCCTGTCAGCCATCGCCATCGTCATCATTGCGCAACTGGTGCTGACCCGTACCGTGCTGGGCCGCTACTGGATCGGTATCGGCACCAATGAGGAAGCGGTGCGGTTGTCCGGCGTGAATCCCAATCCCAGCAAGATCCTGGCCTTCGCCCTGATGGGTGCGCTCTCCGGCATCGCTGCGCTGTTCCAGGTGTCGCGTCTGGAAGCGGCTGATCCCAATGGCGGTGTGGGCATGGAACTGCAAGTCATTGCAGCAGTGGTCATCGGTGGCACCAGCCTGATGGGCGGCCGTGGTTCCATCGTCAGTACCTTCATCGGCGTGCTCATCATCTCGGTGCTGGAAGCCGGCCTGGCCCAGGTCGGCGTGAGCGAGCCGATGAAGCGCATCATCACCGGCGCCGTCATCGTGGTGGCCGTGATCCTGGATACCTATCGCCGCCGCGGCCAACGCCACGCGCGCTGAGCGAACACGCCATGGCCACCATCAAGGATGTCGCCAGGCTGGCCGGGGTGTCCTACACCACGGTCTCGCATGTGCTCAACCAGACGCGTCCGGTCAGCAGCGACGCCCGCGAGCGCGTGCTGGCCGCCGTCAAGGAGCTGGACTACGTGCCCAGCGCCCTGGCGCGCTCCTTGCGCAGCAAGGTCACCGGCAGTATCGGCCTGATCATTCCCAACAACACCAACCCGTACTTCTCGGAACTGGCGCGCGGGATCGAAGACCATTGCTACGGTGCCGGCTACAGCGTCATCCTGTGCAATTCCGACGATGACCCGGACAAGCAGCGCGATTACCTGCAGGTGCTGCAGACCAAGCGCTGCGATGGCCTCATCATCGCCACCCTGAACCAGGCCGACCTCAATCCGACCGGCAAGCTGGATATCCCGACAGTGCTGCTGGACCGCGCCCCCAAGGAACTGGATATCGATCTGGTCAGCACCGACAACGCTCTGGGCGGCAGCCTGGCCGCGCTTCATCTGCTGGAGCTGCAGCACCGCCATGTGGCCTGCATCGCCGGCCCGGATGGTCTTGAACTGTCCGACGAGCGCGTGCAGGGCTTTCGCCAGACCTTGCAGGCAGGTGGCCTGAGCCTGGGCGAGGGTGATCTGCTGCATGCCGACTTCAGCGGCATCGGCGGCTACCAGGCCGCCATGCAGTTGTTGCAGGGGCGCCCGGCCGGGGAGCGGCCGGACGCCATCTTCTGCTGTAACGACATGATGGCCATCGGCGTGCTGCGTGCGGCGGGCGAACTGCAGATCGAGGTGCCGGGCGAATTGTCGGTGGTGGGTTTCGACGATATCGAACTGGCCCAGTTCGTCCATCCGCCGCTGACCACGGTGGCACAGAATACCCGCAAGCTGGGCAACCTGACGGCGCAGTTCCTGCTGGAACGCATCGCCGATCCCGGCCTGCCGGCGCGCCGCGAGACGGTGGCGCCACAACTCCAGCAGCGGGGCTCGACGGCCCCGCGCGTCAAACCGACTTGAGAACTAGAGAGCACACATGATCGTCATCATCGGCAGCGTCAACATGGATCTGGTCTTGCGCGTACCGCGCATGCCCTTGCCGGGCGAAACCCTGGCCGGCGACAAATTCATGACCATCCCCGGCGGCAAGGGGGCCAACCAGGCCGTGGCCTGCGCCCGCCTGGCGGCACCCGGCACGGCGGTCGCCATGGTGGCCTGCGTGGGCGACGATGCTTTCGGCAGCCAGATGCGCGGCTCGATCACCGCCTGCGGCATCGACGACCGCTACATCGACGAGGTGGCCGGCGAGGCCACCGGTATCGCTTCCATCATGGTGGATGCCAAGGCCCAGAACAGCATCGTCATCGCCGCCGGCGCCAATGGCCGCCTGGACGTGGAGCGCATCGAGCGCGCCCGCCCGCTGATTGAACAGGCTTCCATCGTGCTGCTGCAACTGGAAGTGCCGATGGCCACCGTCATCCACAGCATCGAACTGGCCCACGCCCTGGGCAAGACCGTGGTGCTGAACCCGGCGCCGGCGCAAGCCTTGCCGCGCGAATTGCTGCAGAAGATCGATTACCTGATCCTGAATGAAATCGAAGCGGCCATGCTGGCCGAGGTGCAGTCCGATGTGCAGTCGGAGGATATTCCCTTGCTGGCCCAGAAGCTGCATGAACTGGGCGCACGCAACGTAGTGGTGACGCTGGGCGAGAAGGGCGTCTACGGCTCCTTCGTCGATGGTCAGCAGCGCCATCTGCCGGCCCGCAAGGTGCAGGCGGTCGATACCACGGCGGCTGGCGACACCTTCATCGGTGGCTTCATCGGCGCCATTGCCCAAGGCCGCGACCAGTTCGACGCCATCGCCTATGCCCAGGCCGCCGCCGCGCTGAGCGTGACCCGCATCGGCGCGCAGACCTCCATTCCCACGCGCGACGAAGTGGTGCTCTGAGCGCCTGCGTCCGCTTTCATTCAGGATTTCCATGAAAAAGACTGCTCTGCTCAATGCCGCCATTTCCCAGCTCATCGCTAGCATGGGTCATGGCGATACTCTGGTCATCGGTGACGTCGGCCTGCCGGCGCCAGCGGGCGTGCCTGTCATCGACCTGGCTGTCACGCGTGGCGTACCCGGTTTCATGACCGTGCTTGAGACCGTGCTCAGCGAATTGCAGGTCGAGTTCCACATCGTCGCCGATGAAATGCAGAGCGTCAGCCCGGCATTGGCCGCGCAGATTGAAGCGCTGCACCTGCCGCAGCGCCGCAGCATGTCGCATGAGGCGTTCAAGCAGGCAAGCGGGCGCGCCAGGGCCTATATCCGTACGGGCGAATGTACTCCTTATGCCAACATCATCCTTGGCTCGGGCGTGGTGTTCTGAACAAGAAGTTTGCAAGACGATACATCTATACCTCTAGTTGTGTGAGGACTTTGCGACACTTGCAGAAATAGTGTCCGTCAAGGGTTGTGTGGCGGGTTTCCTTGGCGCATCATTCCGGCTCCAGAAATAGTTCAGTGGATGCTTACCCTGTTCGATAACAACAAGCTGGATCTTCGAGGATAAGGAGAGACAGCCAATAAATGAACAGCAGAGGACAGCAGCATGTTTGGATATTTCGGAAATCTCAAGGTCGCCACGCGCCTGGCGGTGGTCTTTACCTTCATCGTGGCGCTGCTGGCGGTGGTCGCCGTCACCGCCTTCATCAAGATCAACAACATCAATCGCGGGATTGACCAGATCGTCAATGACCGCTACCTGAAGGTGCGCTGGGCCTTCGACCTGCGCGATGGCGTCAATGAGCAGATCAAGTACCTGCGTGGCATGGCCATCGACATCGCCAACCCGGCCGCCAATGAAAAGCGCACCGGTCAGTTGGAGGTGGCCGTACGCGCCACCAAGGAAGCCCTGGACAAGATTACGGCGCGCCAGGTCACGGCGGTGGGACAGAAGAAGGCCAAAGTACTGGATGACGCGCGTCAGGACTTTGATGCCAGCAGGATCCAGTTCCTTGCCCTGGTGCGGGCCGGCCAGAGCGATGCTGCCGACGAATTCGTCTTGCGCAAGATCACCGATAGCCAGAACAAGTTTCTGTCTCTGGCCACGGCCTTCGCCGATTCGCAGGACAGTCAATTGCGCGCCGAAGGTGCGCAGGCCGTGGCCGATGGTGCGGTTGCGATCCGGGTGACTCTGGCCTGTTCGGCCGCCGCCGTGCTGGCGGCCATCCTGCTGGGCTATCTGATGGCGCGCTCCATCGTCAAGCCGCTCAACGAGGCTGTGCGGGTGGCGGAAAACGTTGCCGCTGGCGACCTGACCACGCAGATCGCGCCCCATTCCAAGGACGAGACCGGCCAGCTGATGGTGGCGCTGCGCAAGATGAACGACAACCTGATCGATATCGTCACTGGCGTGCGGCGCAGCACGGACGCCATTGCCACGGCTTCGGGTGAAATCGCCAGCGGCAACCTGGATCTGTCTTCTCGCACCGAGCAGCAGGCCAGCTCGCTGGAAGAAACCGCCTCGGCCATGGAAGAGATGACCTCCACTGTGCGCCAGAATGCCGACAATGCCCGCCAGGCCAACCAGCTGGCGGCCAATGCCTCCCAGGTCGCCTTGCAAGGCGGCGAAATCGTGGGTCGCGTGGTGACGACGATGGAAGAGATCAATCAATCCTCGCGCAAGATCGTGGACATCATCGGGGTCATCGACGGCATCGCCTTCCAGACCAATATCTTGGCCCTGAATGCCGCCGTGGAAGCGGCGCGTGCCGGCGAGCAGGGACGCGGTTTTGCGGTGGTGGCTTCGGAAGTGCGCTCGCTGGCCCAGCGTTCGGCCGCTGCGGCCAAGGAAATCAAGGAGCTCATCAGCGATTCCGTTGCCAAGGTGGAAGGCGGTAGCGCCCTGGTGGCCGACGCTGGCAATACCATGGAACAGGTGGTCAGCAGCGTGCGTAGCGTCACCGACATCGTGGGTGAGATCTCGGCCGCCAGCGCCGAGCAAAGCAGCGGCATCGAAGAAATCAACCGGGCAGTCGGCCAGATGGACGAAAGCACCCAGCAAAATGCCGCCCTGGTCGAACAAGCAGCCGCTGCCGCCGGTGCCATGCAGGAGCAGGCCGCTCAGCTTGCACAGGCGATCAGTATCTTCAAGCTGGCCCAGGGAAGCGGTGTCTCCGCAGCCGTTCCCGTCAAGCCCGCTCCCGTGGTGCGTCCGGTGGTCGTGACCAGGGCTGCGACTGTTGCTCCGGTGCAGCGACTGCCCGCCGTGGCCGCACCGGCACCTGCCTCCAAATCCAAAGTCGCGTCCCGCGTGGATGAAGACGCCTGGGAAACGTTCTGAGCCCCCCACGCGCTGCCGCGCAGCGCCTGCTTGCCGCAACTCTGACAAGCAGGCGGCTTCACCTCCTATAGCCCGGGCCAGCCGGGAAGCTGATACTGTTGCGTTCACATGATCGCAACAGCCAATGAACGGCAGCCACGGAGGAAGGGAGAACGATGCGCTCGGACGGGCCCAAGGCAGCATTGATGGCAAAGGCATCCAAGGTCTTGACCTGGTGTGCTCTCACGCTGATTGCACTGATGGCCGTCATGGCACTGGTCGTCGCCTTGTTCGACTGGAACCTCGCCAAGCCCTGGATCACCCGCCAGCTCTCCGCCGCCCTGGCGCGCGACATTCGCGTCGATGGGCCGATCACGCTGGGCTGGTCGCTGGCGCGCAAGGATGAGACCGGCAGCGTCAACTGGCTGCCGCAACTGCATTTCACCGCACGCGGGCTAAAAATCGGCAACCCCGACTGGGCCCGCAGTACCGGCCATCTGTTGCGCGCCCGGACTCTGGACCTGCATTTTCCCCCCTTGCCGCTGCTGCACTGGCATTGGCACATCACCGACCTGCGCGTTGACGGCCTGGACCTGGCCATGGAACGCGTCGACGAGCGCCGCAAGAACTGGCGCTTCTCCGACCAGCCGCGTTCGCGCTGGAGTTTCGACATCCATCAGATCGTTTTCGAACGTGCGCAGATCCGCTATGTGGACCAGCCCCTGGACCTGGATCTGCACTTCGATGTCCGTCCGTTGGTGAGCCCGACCAATCAGGCGGCGCAGGTCCGCGAGAAGCAGGCGCCGGCCAGCGTCGGCCCGGCCAGCCCGGAGGCTCTGGTGTTGCAGGCTGCGGTGTCCGGCCGCCTTGGCCAGGCCCATATCGAAGGCAAGCTGCGCGGCGGTGCCTTGCCTGATCTGCTCAACGAAAACAGCATTTATCCGCTGCAGGCCGAAGGCGACGTAGGCGGCGTGCATACCGTGCTGGCAGGCAATCTCGTCAATCCGCATCACCTCACTCGCGCCGAGCTGCAGATCGGGCTCAACGGCGACAGCCTGGATCGGCTCTACGCTGCCAGCGGTGTACCGCTGCCGGCCACGCGTGCTTTCAGCACACAGGGCCAGCTCACCATCAGCCGCGTCGATACCGAGACACGCGCCTGGAACTGGCACTATGCCCACTTCACGGGCAAGGTCGGTGACAGTGACTTTGCCGGCGACGCGCAGTATTACCGAGGCCCACCCAAGAACCGGCTGAACGTAAAAGCACAGGCGGAACTCTTGCGCCTCTCGGATTATGTTCCGGCCGCAGGCAAGGACGCAGCGGACGGCCACGGCCGCGCCAGGACGCGCGTCCTTCCGGAGGACTCCGCCCAGCCCGAGCGCTGGGCCAAGCTGGACGCGGAGTTCGGCTTGTATGCAAAACGCGTGGAGTTGCATCCAGACATCCAGTTGCAGGACGCCACGACTACCCTGCGCCTGCAAGACCAGGTGCTGACAGCCGCACCGCTGCACTTTGCGCTGGCCGGTGGAAAGGGCGAGGGCGAGATCAGTCTGGACGGACGTCAGACCGACATCCGTGCGCGGCTGCAGCTGCAATTGCAGGCAGTGCAGGTGCGCCAGCTGTTTCCGCGCCTGAGCAGGTTCGATGCGACCTTTGGCAAGGTCGATGGTCAGGCGACGCTGAGCGGCAGCGGCAATTCGGTGGCCGGCATGCTGGCGGGCGCCAATGGCGAGATCAAGGCCACTCTCAGTGAAGGCACGATCAGCCAGTTCATTCTCGAAGCGGCCGGTTTGAATCTGGCCAATGCGGTGTTTGCCAAGCTCTATCGTGATCAGCAGGTCAAGCTGCTGTGCGGTGCGGCCGATGTCAGCATCAAGGACGGATTGGCGCAGGTGCGTCACGGTATTCTCAATACCGAGGATGCAGCCATCGATGTCAGCGGGCAGGTCGACCTGGGCAAGGAAAGCCTGGCCTTGAACGTGGTTCCGCGGACCAAACAGGTGCGTATCCTGTCGCTGCGCACACCCTTGTATGTAAGCGGCACTTTCGCAAAACCGGACATCGGCGCCAACAAGGAGGGGCTGGCTGCAAGGGCTGGCGCAGCGGCGGCCCTGGCGTTGGTGGCACCGGTAGCGGCGGTGATTCCGCTGATTACGCCGGGACAGAAGATCCCGGACGATTGCGCAGCGCACGGGGCGGCCGCCCCCTCATGACGGCATGGCGGCTCAGTCGGCGAATTCGAACACGGTAGCAAACGCCGGCAGCGCCACCAAGAGCCGCTGTGCATCCTGCTGCAGCGGCAGGCCGTGGGCATGCGCGCGGGCGGCAATCGCATCGCGCTCACCGCCCTTGAAGCGCAAGACCGCAAAGGACGACGGCCTCCCAGGGGCATGGGCTGCCAGCCCGTCCAGCCGCTGGGCGAGCGCCCGGGCATCCATGAACTCCAGCTGGAATCCGTCCTCCCACTGGCCCAGCCGCGCATAGGACTGGCGTGCCGCTTCCGGATCGCCATCCACCACCACCATGCTGGCAATGCCGTGCACGCCGTTGGCATGTCCCATCCACTCCCGCCGCCACACCAGTTCCGGCGTGAAGTGGTGGCAGGCATAGACGCGGCCCGCCGCGAACTGGCCGGGGATCAGGCGCACCGTGGAGAAGCGCGCATCGATGGTCACGCCATCCACCTGCACCGGCCGCGAGAAATGCTGCACCGGCTGCACCGCCAGCCCCAGCGCCTGCCAGGCATCATGACAGGCAGGCACGTCCTCGACGGCATAGACCAGTCCATCCAGGCCCAGGGGACTGTCGAGGATTTCCTGTCGCACCTTGGCACTGTCGCGCGGCTGGCCGATCAACTCCAGGTAACCCCCCTCGAACATCACCAGATGATTGACTGATCCCAGCGTATGGTGGCCGCGCGGCGTGAGGGTAAAGCCCAGCGCCTGCAACTGTGCATGGGCATGATCGATGTCGTCATGGGTGTTGAGCACCACGTGATCAAGCCGGGCAGGAATATTTTGTGCAGAGGGGAGCATTTTGCTTGGGGCGGAGGTCATAGAGGCCAATCAACAAGAAAGAGCACGCCAACGGTCGGCGGGCCGCCATTTTACGGGCCGCGGGCTTGCCTGTCATGGCGAGGGGAGTTGACCGGCAACATGGTCGCAGCGCCTGTTATTCGATTACCATGCCGGCAAGCTCTACCGTGACGGCACGACCGTGTTGGCGGATGACGCTCAATCAGACCAGTGCGACGAGGAAGGGCGTTATCTTGGATCAGCAAGCGGCAATGGAAGGCAATCCTCCTTTGAGCAAGGCGTATCGGCACGCTTTGCTGGAGGCAATCGATGACGGGTTCTGCATCATCGAATTCATCGATGGCCCGCATGGGCCGCTCAGTGATTACGTGCATATCGAAGCCAATTCAGGCTATTACCGGCACACCGGTATCGAAGGCATCGTCGGCAAGCGCCTGCGCGAAATCGAACCGGACAATGCCCAGGTCTGGCTGGACGTGTACGGTCAGGTCCTGCTGACCGGTCGGCCATTGCGTTTCGAGCAGGAGTTCCAGGCCGTCGGCCGCCACATCGAAGTCTCGGCCACCCGCGTGGGGCCGGTGGAAATGCGCCAGGTCTCGGTGCTGTTTCGCGACATCACCGTACGCAGGCGCACCGAAGCCGCGCTGCGCGAAAACGTCCAGCGCGTGCAGCTGGCGCTGGAGGCTGGCGCCATCATCGGCACCTGGATCTGGGACATACCCTCGGACCGCTTCAACGTCGACGAAGGCTTCGCCGCCGCGTTCGGCGTGCCCCCGGAAAAAGGCCTGGTCGGACTGACGCTGGAAGACCTGATGCAATCGGTCCACCCGGACGACCGCGAATTGCTTTCCACGCGCATTGGCGAAGCGCTGGCGCGCGGAGGCGCCTACGCCCACCAATACCGCACGCGTCGGCGCGATGGCCGTTACTACTGGCTGGAAGCCAATGGCCGCGTGGAGCTGACCCCGGACGGGCAGGCCAGCACTTTCCCGGGCGTCCTGATCGACATCGAAGGCCGGCGCGCCGTGGAAGCCGAACGCGACCGCGCCCTGGCGGCGCTGCGCACCCTCAATGACACCCTCGAACAACGCGTGCAGGAGCGCACCGCTGCCTTGCTGGAAGCCGAGGAAGCGCTGCGCCAGGCACAAAAGATGGAAGCCGTGGGGCAGCTCACCGGTGGCCTGGCACATGACTTCAACAACATCCTTGCGGGCATCAGCGGCAGTCTGGAACTGATGAAGGTGAGGCTGGCCCAGGGCCGCATTTCGGATATCGAGCGCCACCTCAATGGTGCGCAAGCCGCCGTCAAGCGCGCTGCCGCGCTCACGCAGCGCCTGCTGGCCTTCTCGCGCCGGCAGACGCTGGACCCCCGGCCCGCCGATCTGAACCGCATCGTGGCCGATATGCATGAACTCATTGGCCGCAGCGTCGGCCCGGCCATCACGGTGGAGACGATCGCCGCAGGTGGTTTGTGGAACACCTTCGTCGACATTGGCCAGCTCGAGAACGCCTTGCTCAACCTGTGCATCAATGCGCGCGACGCCATGCCGCACGGCGGGCGCCTGACCATCGAAACCGCCAACCGCTGGCTGGACGACATCGCCGCCATGCAGCGTGGTGTGGCGCCAGGGCAATACGTATCGCTGTGCGTGAGCGATACCGGCACCGGCATGTCACCCGATGTGGTGGCGCGCGCCTTCGATCCTTTCTTCACCACCAAGCCCACCGGGCAGGGCACGGGGCTGGGCTTGTCGATGGTGTATGGATTTGCCGGGCAATCGGGTGGCGCCGTGCGGATCTATTCGGAACTGGGGCAAGGCGCCACGCTGTGCATCTACCTCCCGCGCCATCTGGGCGAGGGTGGCGAAGATGATCTGTCATTGCCCGACGAGAGCAGCCTCCCGGCCGCGCCCGGCAGCAAGACCATCCTGGTGGTCGATGACGAGCCGCTGGTGCGCATGGTCACGGTGGAGGTGCTCAGTGACCTGGGTTACAGCGTCCTGGAAGCGGAAGACGGACCCTCCGCGCTCAAGCTGCTGACAGCCTGTCCGGAACTGGATCTGCTGGTCACCGACGTGGGCCTGCCCAACGGCATGAACGGCCGCCAGCTGGCAGATGCCATCCGCGCCCCGCGACCGGAGTTGCCGGTGCTCTTCGTGACGGGCTATGCCGAGAACGCGGTACTCAATCACGGCCACCTGGAGCGCGGGATGCAGGTGCTGACCAAGCCGTTTGCAGCCGATGTGCTGGCCCGCAGGGTCAAGGAACTGGTGGGGGATGATGAGCCGGCCGCGCAGTAAAGCAGGCAGCGGCAAGCCATAGCCGGGGGGGCAGGTCGGCTGGCACAAGCATCGTGGCCGTCCGGAAATTCTGTCTGCATGCGACTTTCGGACTGCCAGGTACCTCAAGGCGTCGTCTGAATAAGACAACATGCAGCGCGCCTGCCGGTTGTTCTTTAAATCGAAACTTGCTAGTATCTGCCGCCTAGGAGATGGCATTCCTCCTTGAACCGCCACCAACGTTCTGTTGGGGCTGATGATGCCTACAGCACCCTGGCAACCCGGGACTGTAGGCATGCGCCTGATAGTTCTGCGCCGGGCCGATGACCTTGATTCCTGGCAGCATGAAACCTCACAACTACCCCGAACAACTCGATCTGCTTCCCTACATCGGAAAGTGGTGCGTCATTGCCAGCCTGATTGCGGGGCTGGCTGGCTCGGCATCGGCTTTCTTCCTGTTTTCTCTGGACCATGCCACGCAATGGCGGCAAAGCCACGCCTGGATCATCTGGCTGCTGCCGCTGGGCGGCTTCGTGGTCGGTTGGCTCTACCTCCATACCGGCAAATCGGTCGAGGCCGGCAACAACCTGCTGATCGATGAAATCCACGATCCAAAAAAGGTGATCCCGCTGCGAATGGCGCCGCTGGTGCTGTTCGGCACCGTGATGTCGCATCTGTTCGGCGCCTCGGTCGGCCGCGAGGGCACGGCCGTGCAGATGGGCGGTTCGCTGGCAGACCAGCTGACACACCTCTTCAGGCTGCGGCAGGAGGATCGCCGCATCCTGCTGATGGCCGGTATCAGCGCCGGCTTCTCCTCGGTCTTCGGCACCCCCATGGCCGGCGCTATCTTCGGGCTGGAAGTCCTGGCCATCGGGCGCATGCGCTATGACGCCATCTTCCCTTGCTTCGTCGCCGCCATTGCGGCCGATCAGGTCGGTCTGGCCTGGGGTGTGCATCACACCCACTATGCAATGACCGGCAGCGCACCCATCGCGCTCTGGAGCGTGGCTGCCGTGATCGCAGCAGGCATCGTCTTCGGTCTGGTCGGCATGATCTTCTCCAACACCACGCATCGCCTGTCTGCTTTCATGAAGCGGCATATTGCCTATGCGCCGTTGCGCCCCTTCATCGGCGGCGTGGTGGTCGCGGTCGCGGTATGGCTGGTGGGCACGGATCGCTATATCGGGTTGGGCATCCCGGTGATCGTGGAGTCCTTTCAGCATCCGGTAGCGCCGTGGGATTTCCTGACCAAGATGATCTTTACCGTCACCTCACTGGGGACCGGCTTCAAGGGAGGGGAGGTGACCCCCTTGTTCTACATCGGTGCCACCCTCGGCAATGCCTTGGCGCCGCTGCTGCACCTGCCGTTTTCCCTGCTGGCGGGTATCGGATTCGTGGCGGTCTTTGCCGGTGCAGCCAACACGCCCATTGCCTCCACCATCATGGCCATTGAATTGTTCGGTCCGGAAATCGGCCCCTTCGCTGCGCTTGCCTGCGTGGTCAGCTATCTGTTTTCCGGGCATACCGGCATCTACCATGCGCAACGGATCGGTCAGGCCAAGCATCGTCCGCATCCGGAGGGGATGAAGATCTCCGAGGTCAGTGCCTACCGGGCAACACTGAAGAACAACTACCGGCAGCAAACCTCCGAAGCCGTGACAGAGAAGGCGCAAGGCCATGAATGAAACAGCCGTGCCTTGCGTGCCGCACGTCGGGTAAATAGCGCCTGGCGTTGTCTGAGCGGGCCTGGGGCGGCTGTACATGCCCACGTACTGTCCCCGTACTGTGCCGGTCATCGAAGCACGACGGCCTGCCCGCTATACTGGCACCTTGCACTTCATCCCAAACGGGACTCGCTCGCACTCACGCCTATTTATGAAATGGGTTCTAGAACAGGAAAGCGGCGTGTAGAACATCGTCCGGCCCGGGACGCTACTGATCGACAAAGGAGCAGGAATGGTACGGTCGCAAAGCAAGAGCCTCACTGAAAACGCAGATGATCATCCATCGGAAATCTCTTTGGATGTGACACTGGCGACCAGGCTGCAGGAAGGACGGCTGGGCGACCCCTTTGCATTGCTGGGGCCACGGGAGATCTCCGGCGCCACAGGTTCGGGGACTCGCAAAGCCAAACAAAAGCGGTTGCGGCTTTGCTGCTATTTTCCGGGCGCAAGCGCCGTGCGGGTATATGCCAGCTCACCCGACGCGCCCGGTGTGCCTGGAGCATTGCTGGACGATTTGCCCGAATGGTCGCCTGCCATCGAGACCGCCGCCGTGGGTCAAAGCGATGAAAACGCGCGTGCAGGCAGTGGCATTTTTTATGGTGAGGTAACGCTACCAATACGAGGCGCAACACACGCGATCCCCTATGTTTATCACGTTGCATGGCCGGGCAGGGATGGCACGGAAACGGTCCAGGTGACTGAAGATGTCTACGCCTTTGGCCTGTTGCTGAGCGACTTCGATCTGCATCTGTTTCGCGAAGGGCGGCATCGGCAACTGGCGCGCTGTTTCGGCTCGCAAGTGATGGTGATCGATGGCGTAGAGGGCGTGCGTTTCGCGGTCTGGGCCCCCAATGCGCAGCGTGTCTCGGTGATCGGCGATTTCAATCAGTGGGATGGCAGACGCAATCCCATGCGGCTGCGCCAGAGCGCCGGCGTATGGGAGTTGTTCATTCCGCGCCTGGGTGAGGGCGCGCTTTATAAGTATGAAATCATCGGCCCGCGCGGCGAACTGCTGCCTGGGAAGGCTGACCCGATGGCGCGCGCCACCCAAGCTCCTCCGGCCACCGCCTCGCGCGTCATCGATGACAGAAAACTGGCCGCAGGCCACCGCTGGCAGGATGATGCGTGGCTGCGCCAGCGTCCGCAGCGGCAGTCCCGCCAGGCGCCGATGTCGGTCTATGAAGTCCATCCGGCTTCCTGGATAAGGGTGACCGAAGAGGGCAATCGCAACCTCGACTGGAACGAGCTGGCCGACCGCTTGATTCCCTACGTCAAAGGCATGGGCTTCACGCATGTGGAGCTGCTGCCGGTGATGGAGCATCCGTTTGGCGGTTCATGGGGATACCAGCCCTTGTCGCAGTTCGCCCCGAGCGCCCGCTTCGGTCCGCCGACGGATTTTGCCGCCTTCGTGAATGCGTGCCATCGTGCTGAAATCGGGGTGCTGCTCGACTGGGTACCGGCGCATTTTCCTTCGGATGCGCACGGCCTGGCGTATTTTGATGGCACGCCTTTGTATGAACATGGCGATCCGCGCGAGGGCATTCATCAGGATTGGAATACCCATATCTACAATTTCGGGCGGCATGAAGTGCGCGGATTCCTCATCGCCAGCGCGCTCGAATGGCTGGAGCACTTTCATGTCGACGGCCTGCGTGTGGATGCGGTTGCTTCCATGCTCTATCGGGACTACAGCCGCAACGCCGGGGAATGGGTGCCCAATATTTATGGCGGCCGGGAAAACCTGGAAGCCGTGGATTTCCTGCGCGAGCTCAACCAGACGGTAGCCGAGCGCTGTCCCGGCGCACTGATGATCGCCGAGGAATCCACGGCCTGGCCCGGTGTCACGGCGCCGGTGGAGAAGGGCGGACTGGGGTTTTCCTACAAATGGAACATGGGCTGGATGCACGATACGCTACGCTACGTAGAACGCGACAGCATCCATCGGCGCTACCACCACCATGACATGACTTTCGGCATGGTCTACGCGTTCTCGGAATCCTTTGTGCTACCGATCTCGCACGATGAAGTGGTGCATGGAAAAGGCACGCTGTTGCAGAAGATGTCTGGCGACGCGTGGCAGCGCCTGGCCAATCTGCGGGCTTATCTGGGCTTCATGTGGACGCATCCCGGTAAAAAGCTGCTGTTCATGGGTTGCGAGTTTGCTGAAAACAACGAGTTCAATCCCGACCGATCCCCGCACTGGGATCTGCTGGATGATTTCCGTCATCGTGGCGTCCAGCGGCTGGTACGCGATCTGAACCGCCTGTATGTACGAACCCCGGCACTTTACCGCCATGACACGGAGGCAAAAGGCTTTTCGTGGGTGGTGGGCGATGATGCCGCGAACAGCGTATTCGCCTATCTTCGGCAGACGAGCGACGACGGCGGCCAAACCGATGCGCACAGCATGCATGCCAGTAATGAGACGGTATTGGTGGTGATCAACATGACGCCGGTGCCCCGTCACAACTACCGGGTCGGCGTGCCGCCAGGTGAGGCCGATCAGTATCAATGGGAAGAAATCCTCAATACCGACGCTCATTGCTATGGTGGTGCCAACGAGGGCAACGGCGGTCAACTGACCGCGCAACGGGAACCGTCTCATGGGCAGTCTGCCTCCCTGGTGCTGACCTTGCCTGCGTTATCGACCCTGGTGCTGCGTCGATGTTGAATGGCCTGCCGGCCTTTCCGTAAAGTGATCTGTTCTGGCTTTCCTGCTGATTGAAATCCTGCTGGCGGTAGCGGTCTATTACGTCCTGATCGCTTCGGTATTCAGCATTGGCTTTCAATGGCTGGCCCTGGAGTTGCACGGCATCGAAAAGAGTTACGGGCCGCAAAAGGTGCTCAACCGCTGACATCGCGAATGCAAAGAGCCGTCAAGTCATTGATTTCACTTGGTATTAATTTTCAACTTTGACGGCGGGACTTTTCATCCGCTGATGGTGACGGGTCTGCAGTGTTGCTCATTGATGGTCTACCTGACACAATGACCGGCTATTCGGTCATCGTTTACCTGCATGGACTTTCAGAAAAACATCAATGGCTTGCGCGCCATCGCAGTGCTTTTGGTTCTCTTGCATCATTTCGGCGTCCCGGGTTTCCGCGCCGGCTTTATCGGCGTAGACATCTTTTTCGTCATTTCAGGCTACCTCATCACCCGCAACATCGTTACCAATGTGGACGCCGGCAGCTTCCGGCTGGGCGCATTCTATAGCGCGCGCCTGCGCCGTATTGTCCCCGCGCTGGTGGTTGTATGCGTGGGCACAATGCTGGCGTTCGGGACCATTCTGAGCTCGGCCGATTATCTGAAACTGTGGCGCCACCTCGGCGCGGCGCTGCTCTTTTTTTCGAATGTCGCGTTTCAGCGCGAGGCGGGTTATTTCGATGCCGTTACCACCACCAAGCCACTGATACATACCTGGTCACTGGCAGTGGAGTGGCAGTTTTATTTCGCATTCCCGTTATTGCTGAAGGTCATCCCCCGCAAACGTCTTAAGCTGGCCCTGTTGAGCTTGTCGGGGATGTCACTGGCTTTCTGCCTGTGGCAGACACAACACAATCCGGTTGCCGCCTTCTACCTGCCTTTTTCACGCATATGGGAATTGCTGGCCGGAGGACTGCTGGCCCTTTATCCACCTCAATGCGCGGCCTGGAACAAGTTGAAGAACCTGGGTGCCCTTCGCTTGGGAGGCGCTATGGTTCTGGCCGGTTTGATGTTGACGGTGACTGAGCAAACCTTGTTTCCTGGTTGGGTGGCATTGTTCCCGGTCTTGACGGGGCTTTTGTTCATCGCGAACGGAGACGTCGGGTTCATGCGCAAATGCCTTCAGAACGGGATCGCGCAATTTTTCGGAAACATCTCCTATTCGCTCTATTTGTGGCATTGGCCCATCGTCGTATTTCTCACGCTGCTTCAGCAGGGGCATCTTTCCAGCATTGCCAGGATCGGCGGCATCTCGGCCTCCATTGTGCTCGGCTATTTATGCTGGCGCTGGATAGAGACGCCACTGCGCAATGACCGCCAGTTCTGGAGCAATCGTCGCATCGGCTGGAGCTATGCAGCCACCTGCGTACTGACCGGACTTGGCCTGGTCGCTGCCATCAAATCCGGTGGTATGCCTTTTCGCCTGCCCCAATATGTGCAACGTGCCGAGCTGGCATCGGCGGACGTGAACCCAAGGCGCGCCGAATGTTTTCTGGAGCGGGATGATGCGAAAGCCGCGCATCCGCCCACCTTCTGCCATTCTGGCCGCGCTGGCCCTGCCACCGCCATCTTGTGGGGGGATTCCTTTGCCGACGCGCTGCAGCCCGCGTTCGATGCTGCGTCCAGGCAGAGCAATTCGAGTCTCGAGGTTGCGACCGTTTCGGGCTGCGCTCCGATGGACGTTTTTCCTTACGCCGACGCGGCGGATCGGGCAAGATTCCAATCCTGTGCCTCCGGCTATCAGGCAAAGGTCCTCCAGCATATAGAAACCTCGCCAACGCTCCATACGGTAGTGATGGCGATGTTCTATCGCCTCTACGCGCCAGGCATCCTCACTGAACGCTTGCCCGTGGTTGTCTGCCGCCTGAAAGGTCTCGGTCGCCACGTCGTGCTGGTCGCCCCGATCCCGGTTGCCCAGTGGGATGTGCCATCCACCTGGGCCATGGAACAACTGATCAGACGTAAACCCATCGACAGCATGGCCGTGCCACGGGATGCTCAATCCGACATGGAACAGGTGTTTGCGACCGTGGAGTCTCGCATCGAATCGCTGTGTGGCGGTGTCGACATCATTCGGCCGATGGATGTGCTCTGTGATGAGCGACTGTGCAACCTGGTTGAACAAGGCCGCTCCAATTACTCTGATCAATGGCACCTGTCTGCTACCGGTGCGGCGCGGCTTGAAAGCCGGATTGCCAAACTGCTGAGAGACGGTTGACTTACCGGGGGCTGGGACCACGGACGACATGGTTGCCGGACCGTCGTTCTCGTCACGGCGATCAATCTCGCTCTTGCGCCAACGGCTCCTTATCACGGCTCTGGAACTTTAGAAACTGTGCCGGCCCGAGTAACAGACTATTTGCCATGTTTGATTCGCATAGAATTTAGCCATATGTCTTACTTCTTATAAGCGGTCAATGCGCTTCTGTGATCTCTCCAGCAGAAGCGTTCATTGAAGTCGGAGAGTGACATCCATTCATGCTCTTGCTCTGCTGGGTCGTGATAGATCACATTTTCTTTTGCTCTATCTACACCGATGAGAACGATGGCGTGGTCATATGATTCGTCAGTGTATATGGTCGCTTCAACGGGGCCGAATTTATCAAGCATCGAATATAAGTTTTCGATAGTCCATTGCTTGTCTTCGGGAGCAGGGATATTGATAAGATTCGCTCGTCGATTTCGCGTCTTGTAATCTAATTGACTGTCAAGTGCTTTGGGATTCCCTTCCGCATCATACAAATAACTAAAGCATTCTTTTCCTAGAGGCTCTGCTCCAAAGTATTTGCGAATCATATTCATCGTTGCGTCCCAGCACCCGTACGAGCCAGTTTGTTTTATGTACGGCACATCAGAAATCACCTCCACTTGCATTGAAGTCGAGCTTGATCCAACTGTGCTCATGTGGCCCCCTCGAAAGCCGTGTCTGATCTGAGTCGGGATGTCTTTTTTTTGACCTTTTGCCGCGTTGAGTAATTTGGCTTGCCGACTTTTCCCGAGAATACAGCTAGCCCACATGTGGGCGCCTGGGGTTTTCTTATCGTTCGTATCATCCCTCGCATTTAACAGATGACGATTCATGTGGTTGGCCTCTTCCGGGCCCTGGCTTGTGTGGTCGGTTCCTGAAAGGACGTTGAAGCTTGAAACTTTCATATTCTCTTTTGGTAGTTCATACGGGGCATTTCTAAGTAAAAACTTCTCCTTAAAAGTTCCAAATCGCTTTTAAAACACGCTCGCGGAAATAGTTCTTGAGCATCGTGTTGATTTGCTCGCAGATGGCGGCCGATGTCAAACACCGATGGACGCAATCCTTCCTGGTCTGGTTTCGGGAAGGACGGCATTCACAAACTGGCGTGCTACATCGCGAAATACTGCGGCAAAAAATGGAATGCAGGGACTTTGATCAGAAGCGCCGCTTCGCGTCGAGTGCATCCTAGCGACTGCCCCTTATCAAGGGAAAGAAACTTTGTAGTTCCCTTTTTAATATCATTTTTCGCGAATAAGAAAGCGAGTTAATTTTTAGAAACCTATGAGAATTACTATTTTTTCTGCTTATTCGTTTATTGCGTTTAAACGCATCTTCGGCTTTGAAATTTTTATAATCTATTTATTTATATTATTTTCTCGTCCTAGATGAATTGATTCTCAAAATAAAAGTGAATTTTCGTTGATGCTAACAAAAACTTACAAATCTCATTTCTGGTTATTGAATTTGTAAGGATTTTGTCAGCATAAAAAAGCGAGCTTATAAGAGAATGATCCTGTCACTTGGCATTAAGGTGACGTTCCCCTCACATTTATAAGGAGTTGAATTGCATTGAAATCTGACCCATTCCCCGGAAATTTGCACCCTAAGTTGACCCATGTGGTCTGATTTCAATGCAATTCAACCGAGACGCGGGATGACAGCATTTTGACTGCGTACATGGCCAAACGATTTAAGACTATTTGCCTAATGAGTGCAGGTGAGTTAATGAACTAAGTACTTATGATGCAAGACATAATTTGGTTCTGAGATTCCTATTCCTCGTTTTTGACGTTCTTGTCTGAGAATAGCTGAAAGATCAGCCGGCGCATCCATTGATTGCCGGGTTCCTTGTGGAACTTGGCATGCCAGAAGCAGTTGATGCCCGTCTCGGGTAGATCCACCGGATGCTTTAGGAATTGCAGGTCGAAAGGCTTGAGGCATTGCAACGCGTAGCGTTCCGGTACGGTCGCAATCATGTCGGTGGTGGAAAGGATATGGCCCACCGCCACGAAGTGCGGTACGCTCAGACGGATGTTGCGACGTATTCCCTTGCGCTCAATCGCTTCGTCCAAGCGCGCGTGTCCTGTGCCCGACGCTACCACCTTGACGTGATCGGCCTTCGAGAACTCTTCTACAGTGATTTTCTTCTTGTCAAGAGGATGTCCGCGCCGCATAAGACAAACGTATCTCTGCTCGAACAAGCGCTGTTGGAAAAATCCTGCCTTAAGCTGAGGCAGCAGTCCAACCGCCAAATCGACGTGACCAGACTCCATGCTTTCCTTGAGATTGAGCGAAGTGTTGCGGACCGTGTTGACCGTGATGTTGGGTGCCACGCTGGCCAGCGTATCCATCAGGCGCGGCAGAAAATAGATTTCACCGATATCAGTCATGCCGATGGTGAAGGTACGATTTGTGCGCTGCGGATCGAACAGTGCCTGCTGGTTGAGAGTGCTGTGAATGGCGCTGAGTGCGTAGGCAATCGGCTCGGCCAGCTGGATTGCCAGCGAAGTTGGTTCCATTCCTTTGGCGGTACGCAGGAACAGTTCATCTCCCAATAGCCTACGCAAGCGGTTCAGGGCATTGCTGATGGCCGGCTGGGTCTGCCCAAGCTTTTCGGCCACGATTGAAACGCGACGGTCGGTAAGTAGCTGGTTGAAGACCACCAGCAGGTTCAGGTCGATATCCTTCAGTTCCACAGACTTGTCTCCGGATAGTTTCTATTGCGGGCAATATCACTGGCAGTGATGTTAGACATTCATAGAATACTCTATGTTTATATAATGCCTGTTCCTATAATCGCCTCACCCATTCAAAAAGAAACGACAGGCAGAAGGAGACAGGCATGGAAGTCGTGGTGCAACCGCTCGGGCGTTCGCTGGCGGTGAAGGCAGGTGACAACCTGCTGGACGTGTTGCAAGTCAATAACGTACCGGTGTCCTACAGTTGCCGCGCCGGTCGCTGCGGCACCTGTCGTTGCAAGCTCATCGAGGGGCGCGTACTGGAATCAGCCGGTGACGCCAAGCTCACCAATCCCGGAGAAGGCAGTCATGTGCTGGCCTGCATGAGCGTCATCACCGAGAGCTGTGTTGTGGAGATCCCCGAGCCCGACGAAATCGTCATGCATCCCGCGCGTATCCTGAAGACCAATGTGGTTGAGATCGAAGACCTCACGCATGACATCAAGCGCCTGGTCCTGAAGTCCAGCAAGCCACTGTCCTTTTCACCAGGGCAGTATGCGCTGCTGCAATTTGCACCCGAGCATATCCGCCCTTATTCCATGGCCAGCATGCCGGACGATGACATGCTCGAGTTTCACCTGCGTCGCGTCCCCGGTGGACGCGTGACTGGCTATGTTTTTGAGCAACTCAAACTGGGCGATCAGGTACGAGTGTCAGGGCCCATGGGTACGGCCTACCTGCGCAAGAAACATGAAGGACCGCTGCTGTGCATTGCCGGCGGAACCGGGCTGGCGCCGGTACTCTCCATCGTGCGCGCGGCAACTGTACTGAAGATGACCAATCCCATCCATCTCTATTTCGGCGTGCGCTCGTCTCGTGATCTGTACGGCATGGATTGGCTGGAAGCTCTCGCTCGCAAAAATCCCAACCTGCATACCCATGTCGTGCTGGCGACCAACGAGCCCCGCTCAAGTCACCGCGTAGGCCTCGTAACCGACGCCGTCGCCGCCGACTGGCAGGATCTGAGTGGTTGGCGCGCTTATCTGTGCGGTGCTCCGCCGATGGTGGAAGCGGCGACGTTGATCGCCAAGACCAAGGGCATCGCCATGGAGCACATCTACGCGGATGCGTTCTATGCCAGTCCCAACTAAGTCAAGGAATGAGAATGAAAATGGATATCCCTGAACAGGTCCGCGTCGCCCGTGCACAGTACTACGAGCAGATCAATAGGTTCAGCATGACGCCACTGTGGGAAGTGCTGGGACGACTCGTACCGAAATCACCGACGCCGCTGGTGCAGCCGGTGCTATGGAAATACGCCGAATTGCGTGAGCAGGTCATGCTGGCCGGGCGTCTTATCAGTGCAGAAGAGGCGGAGCGCCGTGTGCTTATCCTGGAAAATCCCGGTCTGCGTGGCAACTCGTCCGTGACGCAGAGTCTCTATGCCGGCCTGCAACTGATCATGCCTGGCGAGGTTGCTCCGGCTCATCGCCATACGCAGTCTGCGTTGCGCCTGGTGCTGGATGGTGAGGGCGCCTATACCGCCGTTGACGGCGAACGTACGACCATGCGCCGCGGCGACTTCATCATCACCCCGGCCTGGACCTGGCACGACCACGGCAATCTCGGCAAGCAACCAGTCGTCTGGCTGGATGGCCTGGATATTCCGTTAGTGCGCTTCTTCGATGCAGGATTTGCCGAGCCTGGTCACCACCTGTCGCAGGAGGTCAACCGTCCTGAAGGCGATGCGCTTGCACGCTACGGCAGCAATATGGTTCCAGTTGATTTCATGCAGGCCACCAATGCACCCACCAAGGTCTTCGTCTATCCGTACGAGCAGAGTCGCGCGGCGTTGGAGGCGATAGCCAGAGGGCCTGTCGATCCTCACCATGGATATAAGCAGCGATTCGTCAATCCCGCCACAGGAGCGTCGCCGATGCCGACCATGGCGGCCTTCATCCAATGGCTACCCAAAGGATTCGAAACTCTGCCTTATCGCAGTACCGATGCCACTGTGTATGTCTGCCTTGAAGGAGAGGGCGAAGTGTACGTCGACGACCAGTTGCTCCAGTTCCAGGAGAACGATGTTTTCGTTGTGCCTTCGTGGAGCAGCCTTCAGATGAAATCCAGACGCCGCTCTATCCTGTTCAGCTATTCGGATCGTCCGGCTCAGCAGGCCCTCGGCCTATGGCGCGACGAACGCATGGTGTGCCCGGGAGGCTAGCCCGGCGAACTGGGTGGCCCCCGGTATAGCACTACTTTTCTTTCGTTATTCCCGGTGTCAATACGGCCAGTCAATGGGCCGGGGCCCGGCTCAACCTTGATTCGGAGATTCAATGAACTACGTGCTTCCCCTGGCACCCGTCACCAGCCTGGAAGTGGCTGGCAGCGTCGATGCCTTTCCAGTCAATCGTATCTTCTGTGTCGGCCGCAACTATGCTGCACATGCGCGTGAGATGGGCAAAGATCCGGAACGCGACCCACCGTTTTTCTTCATGAAGCCGGCGTGCGCTGCCGTGCGCGCCGGTGAGGCCGAAAGTAGTATTGCCTATCCCCCGATGACGGCCAATTTCCATCATGAGATTGAGCTGGTGGCGGCCATCGGCAAGGGAGGGCGCAATATCCGGGTTGAGGATGCGCTGGCGCACGTCTACGGCTATGCCGTCGGTCTGGATATGACCCGTCGCGACCTGCAGCTGGAAGCCCGTGACAAGGGACGCCCTTGGGAATTCGGCAAATCCTTCCGTGATTCGGCACCGATCGGGCCCATCTACCCGGTGACCAGCGTGGGCCATATCGTCACGGGCGAAATCGGCCTGACAGTCAATGGCCAGTCACGACAGCGTTCCGATGTGCGCGAACTGATCTGGTCGGTGGCCGAGAGCATTGCCTATCTGTCTCAATACGAAGCACTCGAGCCAGGTGACCTCATCATGACCGGCACGCCCGAAGGCGTAAAGCCAGTCATCACCGGTGACCTGATGGAAGGTTATGTCGCTGGCCTCGGCGCCATCCGCGTGCGCGTGGCGGGCTGATACCGCGGTCAATTCCGGAGGAGAATATCATGCAAGAAGCGACGATCGCCTTTCCGCACGAGCAGATTTGGAACGGGGATGGCTCCAGCCGCATCCCTTTCTGGGCTTACACCGACCAGGCGCTATACCAGCGGGAGCTGGAGCGATTTTTCTATCGCGGTCACTGGAACTACGTCGGACTGGAAGCGGAAATTCCTCATCACGGCGACTTCAAGCGTACTGTCGTCGGTGAGCGTTCAGTCATCATGACACGTGATGCCGAGGGAGACATTCATGTTGTAGAAAACGTCTGCGCGCATCGTGGTATGCAGTTCTGCCGTGAGCGCCATGGCAACCGCAAGGAACTGGTATGCCCGTATCACCAGTGGAATTACCGCCTCAATGGTGACCTGCAGGGCGTACCGTTCCGTCGTGGCGTCAAGCAGGATGGCAAGGTCAATGGTGGCATGCCTGCCGATTTCAGAATCGAGGAACATGGACTCACCAAGCTCAAGGTAGCGCGTCGTGGAGGTGTCGTGTTCGCCTCCTTCGATCACGACGTTGAACCGCTTGAGCAGTTCCTCGGCCCGCAAATGCTGGAGTATTTCGACCGTCTCTTCAATGGTCGCCAGCTCAAGATCCTCGGCTATAACCGTCAGCGCATCCCCGGTAACTGGAAGCTGATGCAGGAAAACATCAAGGACCCCTATCATCCCGGTCTGCTGCATACCTGGTTCGTGACCTATGGTCTCTGGCGCGCAGACAACAAGTCGCAGTTGCGCATGGATGACCAGTTCCGTCATGCCGCCATGATCTCCACACGCGGCAGCGGTGGACTAAAGACCGAGGTGACCGCAGGTGTGTCCAGTTTCAAGGAAGGCATGCAGGTGCATGACAAGCGTCTGCTCGACATTGTCCAGGAAGACTGGTGGAAAGGACCGACGGCGGTGATGATGACGGTCTTCCCGAGCGTGATCTTCCAGCAGCAGGTCAACAGCGTTTCGACTCGCCACATCCAGCCCAATGGCACCGGCTCCTTCGATTTCGTCTGGACCCACTTCGGTTTCGAAGACGATAGCCCGGAAATGACCGAGCGGCGCTTGATCCAGGCCAACCTTTTCGGGCCGGCCGGATTCGTATCTGCCGACGATGGCGAAGTGATCGAGTTCTCCCAATCGGGTTTCGAACAAAAGCCAGTGCATCGCACCCTGGCTGAACTGGATGGCCGTGAGTGCCGCGACACCGAACATATGGTGACAGAAACACTCATTCGCGGCATGTATGCCTACTGGCGCAAGATCATGGAGGTTTGAATGGAAGCCAGCCTGTACATCGAACTTTGCCAGCTCTACGCCCGCTATGCCGAGGTGGTCAGCAGCGGCCGCTGGGAAGAATGGCCCGATTTCTTCACCGATACATGTACCTACAAGGTGCAGCCGCGCGAGAACTACGAGCGAGACTTTCCCTTGGCCACCATGTCCTTCATCAGCAAGGGCATGTTGCATGATCGCGTCTATGGGATCCGCGAGACGCTGTTCCATGATCCTTACTACCAGCGCAATTTGACCGGTCTGCCTTTGCTGCGTGGACACCAGGGAGAGGTCCTGGAGGTAGAGGCCAACTACGCCATCTTTCGCACCAAGCTCAGCCAGGAGAGCACTGTCTTCAACACCGGTCGCTATCTGGACCAGGTTGTGCGGACCGTAGACGGCCTGCGTTTCAACCGCAAGCTGTGTATCTACGATACCGAGATGATTCCAAACTCCTTGATCTATCCCATATAAGGCAGCGTGATGACTGAACAGAGCAGCCAACAATGGTGCGACGCCGCCAGTGTTGAGGCCATTCCCGAGGATGACGTGATCGGGGTAGAAGTGGACGGGAAGGACCTGGCCCTCTACCGCGTCGACGGCCAGGTATATGCCACCGACAACATCTGCACACACGGCCATGCGCGGCTCTGCGATGGCTTCCTTGAGGGGCATGAGATTGAATGTCCACTGCATCAAGGCAAGTTCGATATCCGCGATGGCCGTGCCATGTGCGCGCCGCTGACCGTGGACGTGCGGACCTATCCGATCCGCATCGAAGGGGGGAGGGTATTCGTCGCCCTCTGAACAGGTATTTCCGCGCTTTCCACAGAAGAAAGCCGTATCCAGCTCCTGAGAAGAAAGACAGCCAGGCAGCGCCAGAACAAAAGAAGAGAGAAGATGCGCCCCGCTGCGGGCGGGTGTATCCATGCCCACCATGCATACAACAGAGGAGACAACATGGGATTGAGAAAGCATATCGTGACCGCCGTGGCGGTCAGTGGCATTTTGATCAGCGGGATGAGCGTGGCCGCCGAGCCACTGAAGATCGGCCTGTCGGCGCCGTTGAGCGGTGGCCAGGCGGTGGTCGGCCAGGATCAGGTCGACGGTTTCAACCTTGCGCTGGAGCAGGCCAAGGGACAACTGGGAGGCCGTCCGGTCACGGTATTGCGGGAGGACGACCAGCTCAAGCCGGAGATCGGCGCCCAGATCATGCGCAAGTTTGTCGAGAAGGACAAGGTTGATGCCATCGTCGGCATGGGTTTTTCAAACGTCTTCATGGCGGGCTTGAAGACTGTCGTGGATGCCGGTGTGGTCGCCATCGCTACCAACGCGGGCCCCTCGCCCGCAGCCGGTGCCGGCTGCGCCCCCAATGTGTTCTCCGTGGCTTGGCAGAACGACGGCAGCGCCGAAGCGGTAGGCCAATACGTCAGGTCCAAGGGCTACAAGCGCGTTGTCCTGATGGCGCCCAACTACCAGGCCGGCAAGGACATGGTGAACGGGTTCAAACGCTTCTACCAAGACGCGCCGGCGGATGAACTCTACACCCAGGTCGGCCAGACGGATTATTCCGCGGAGATTGCCCAGATACAGGCAGCCAAGGCTGATGCGGTGTTTGTCTTTTATCCCGGCGGCATGGGCGTGA
Source organism: Herbaspirillum sp. DW155 (assembly GCF_037076565.1). NCBI lineage: Bacteria > Pseudomonadati > Pseudomonadota > Betaproteobacteria > Burkholderiales > Oxalobacteraceae > Herbaspirillum > Herbaspirillum sp. DW155. The sequence continues at coordinate 2,504,852 of NZ_AP029028.1, forward strand.
ACTTCGTCAAGCAATTCAGTCAGGCCGGCCTGCTGGGCAAGTTGCCGATGTTCTCGGTCTTCACCGTCGACGGTACCACCATGCCGGCCTTGCGTGAGGCTGCAGTGGGCAGTGTCTACGGGGCGATGTGGGATGCGGCATTGCAGACACCAGAGAACCGCCAGTTCGTCGATGCCTTCCAAGCAAGGTACAAGCGTGTGCCCAGCGAGTATGCCGCCACCGGCTACGACGCAGCGCGTTTACTGGATGTGGCGGTGAAGAAACTGGCAGGCAATACCACCGACCGCAAGGCCTTTGCCGCAGCAGTGAAGGCGGCTGGTTCCGAGTTCCGATCAGTTCGAGGACCGTTCAGCTTCAACCGCAACAACATGCCTTTGCAAAATTACTACATGTTCCAAGTGGTCAGGGAGGCGGGGCAGGTGGTAGTCAAGGAAGGCGGGGTCGCTTTGAGCAGGCATGCCGACAGTTACGCTGCCTTATGCAAGAGGATTTAAGCCATGGACCTCTTCACGCAGATCGCCACGCAGTTGCTAAACGGCGTGCAATACGGGGTACTGCTGTTCCTGCTAGCAGCAGGACTTACGCTGGTGTTCGGGATAATGAGCTTCGTCAATCTGGCACATGGGTCGCTTTATATGCTGGGGGCGTATTTTTCCGCCCTTGGCTATGAGTACGGCGGCAATTTCTTCTGGGCTGTGCTGGCTGCGCTTGCCGGCAGTGCGCTGGTAGGCATGCTGCTGGAGCGACTGGTGGTGGCGCGCCTGTATCGGCGCGATCATCTCGATCACGTGTTGGCAACCTTCGGGCTGGTATTGTTCTTCAATGAACTTGTACGCATGGTGTTCGGTCCGCAGTCCTATTTTCTTCCGCTGCCAGCTATGTTCGAAGGTACCGTTTCGCTATTCGGCTTGGAGTATCCGGTATATCGCCTGACCATCATCGTAACAGGGATCGCGGTGGCGCTGGGTAGCCACTGGATGATCAACGGTACCCGCCTGGGCATGCTGATCAGGGCCGGCTCAGTCAATCCGGGGATGGTTGCCGCCCTGGGAATCAATATCCGTCTGCTCAATGGCCTGTTGTTCGCCATCGGTTCTTTGCTGGCCGGGCTTGCCGGCGTGATGGCCGCTCCCATCCTCTCAATCCAGTCGGGAATGGGCGAGCCGGTACTAATCGCCACGCTGGTAGTGATCGTCATCGGTGGCATCGGCTCGATCCGAGGTGCGTTTTATGCTGCACTGATCGTGGGGACAGCGGACACGCTGGGACGGGCCTTCCTGCCACAGATGTTTCGCTTGTTCATGGAGCGTGAGACGGCAACCGCTGCGGGTCCTGCGGTAGCTTCCATGCTGGTCTATATCCTCATGGCTCTGGTGCTGGCGATCAGGCCCAATGGGTTGTTCCCTGCGGGAGGAAAATGATGCGTACAACTGTCTCTGCGGCAGCGCGCGGCCTTTCTTTCTGGGTGCCGCTGCTGTTGCTGCTGGTATTGGCCTTGCTGCCGGTGATGGCCGAATGGCTGGACCAGGGCTTCTTCGTGACGCTGGTGGCCCGTATGCTGGTCTATGCGCTGGCGGCGGTTGCGCTCAATCTTGCGCTCGGCTATGGCGGCCTGGTCAGCTTCGGTCATGCACTGTTCTTCGGCGTCGGCAGTTACTGTGTCGCCATTCCGGCCTTCTATGGTATCGATGCCGGTTGGGTCCATTTGCTGGCCTGCGTAGTGGTCTGCACGCTGCTAGGCGCGGTTACCGGGCTGATCAGTTTGCGCACCAGCGGTATCGCCTTCATCATGATCACGCTGGCTTTCGCACAGATGGGCTACTTCGTGTTCGTCAGCCTGAAGAACTATGGTGGTGATGACGGCATGTCCATTACGGCACCGTCACAGCTTGGGCCGCTTGACCTAGGCAATCTCACGATTCTGTACTACAGCACTCTCGTGCTGCTGTGCCTGAGCTTGCTGGGGATGTGGCGCATCCGTAGCGCGCCCTTCGGTATGGTACTGCGAGGTGCGCGCCAGAACGCACGTCGTATCCAGGCGTTGGGCTTTCCGGCACAGCATTACCAGCTGGCTGCGTATGTGTTCTCGGCGGTGCTGTGCGGGGTGGCCGGTATGCTTTTTGCCAATCTCAATTCCTTCGCCTCTCCCAGTTCGCTTGCCTGGTCGGTCTCCGGTGACCTTATCGTGATGGTGGTGCTGGGTGGCATGGGCTCAGTGGCTGGGCCCTTGTTGGGCGCACTGGCCTTCCTTGGCATGGAAGAAGTACTAAAGTCATGGAGCGATCATTGGGCGGTAATCTTTGGCCCGATGATTGTATTGATCGCGTTGATGGGACGAGCCGGAATCGCTGGGTTGCTCGAACGTATCGATACGCTGCTCTTGCGACGCACTGCGGCTGGGCGCCCAGCACAGTCCGTTCTGCTGACGGAGGAATCCCGATGACCCGGATGCTGCTGGAAACCCGCGGACTCACCAAGCGCTATGGCGGCCTGCTGGTGACTGATCATGTTGACCTAGAGATTCGCCCTGGCGAACTACACGCCATCATTGGTCCCAATGGCGCAGGCAAGACGAGTCTGGTCAACCAGCTCTGTGGAGAACTGCGCGCTGATGCTGGAACGGTCTGCTTTGCCGGCCGTGAGGTCACCGGGCAAGGTATCGCTCAGCGCGCGCGCAGCGGACTACTGCGTTCTTACCAGATTACCGCCGTCTTCGAGGAGTTCACCGTGCGCGAGAACGTGGTACTGGCCGCACAAGGTGCGCGGCGCCATGGTTTTGGTTTCTGGCGCGGACTGCTGGATCAGCCCGACCTCGTTGCAGTGTCTGACCCGGTGATAGCTGAAGTCGGCCTGGCTGCGGTCGCCGATACCTGTGCCGGCGAATTGGCTTATGGGCAGCGTCGCCAGCTGGAACTCGCCATGGCGCTGGCTGCCGAACCACGCTTCCTGTTGCTCGATGAGCCCATGGCCGGCATGAGCGCGCAGGAATCGGCAGCCGTGGTGAGCCTGCTGCAGAGGCTCAAGGGTCGATACGGGATCCTGCTTATCGAGCATGACATGGATGCCGTATTCGCCCTAGCTGATCGCATCACCGTACTGGTTTATGGTCGGGTGATGTTTTGCGGGACGCCTGATGAAATTCGCCATCACCCCGAGGTGAAGGCCATCTACCTGGGAGATGATGTGTCATGACTACCCTGCTGGAAGTACAAGACCTGTCTGCCGCCTATGGTCGCGCACAGGCATTGTTCGGTATTGATTTCGATGTCCATGCCGGCGAAGTGGTGACGCTGCTGGGTCGCAATGGCATGGGGCGTTCGACTACGGTGAAATGCCTGTTCGGGCTGCTGCGCCCCCAGCGGGGTTGCATCCGCCTGGCCGGGCGTGCGATTCATGCTGCGCCCTCGCATGAGATTTCCCGGCTTGGGCTGGGGCTGGTACCGGAAGGACGACAGATTTTTTCCAACCTCAGCGTGGAGGAAAATTTGGTGGCCACTGCGCGTGCTCCGCGCCACAAGAGCGATCCCGCGCCATGGACACTGCAGCGCGTGTATGGACTATTCCCGCGTCTGCAGGAGCGTCGCCGCAACCAGGGGTGGCAATTATCCGGTGGCGAGCAGCAGATGCTCGCGATCGGCCGTGCACTGATGACCAACCCGACTCTGTTGGTGTTGGATGAGGCGACGGAAGGCTTGTCGCCACTGATTCGTCAGGAAATATGGGATTCACTGTCGCGTCTCAAGCAGGATGGACTGTCCCAGATCGTCATCGACAAAAACGTCAAGCCACTGCTGAAGCTGGCTGATCGTCATTTCGTGCTGGAGAAGGGCCGCGTGGTCTGGTCCGGCAAGTCTTCCCAACTGGCCGAACAAAGCCAGCTGGTCCATCAATATCTTGGAGTCTGACCACCATGAGCGGTATCCACAGCGAACGCATCCTGCATAACTACTTTCGTAGTTCCTCGTCCTACCGCGTGCGTATCGCCCTGAACTTGAAGGGACTTTCGTCTGAATATCGCGCCATACATCTCAACCGCAACGGCGGCGAGCAGTTCGAGCCGGCCTTCCAAGCACTGAACCCCCATGCGCTGGTTCCTGTGCTGGAAGAGGAGGGCGCGCTGATTAGCCAGTCATTGACGATCCTTGAATATCTGGAGGAGCGCTATCCGGAGGTCCCCTTGCTACCTGCAGATCCTTTCGCCCGCGCATATGTGCGTCAACTCGCAAATACTATCGCGTGCGAGATGCATCCGCTCAATAACCTGCGTGTGCTGAAGTATCTCTCGGGAAAGCTAGGGCTGGATGAGCCCCAGAAGAGGGAGTGGATCCACCACTGGAATCGCCTCGGCCTGCAGGGACTGGAGCAGCAAGTCCTCACCTCGCCCTGGCGCGGCCGCTTCTTGTGCGGCGACAGGCCGGGTCTGGCTGATTGTTGCTTGGTTCCGCAGCTGTTCAATGCACAGCGCTTTGAGGTCGATCTCACACCCTATCCCACGCTGCTTGCCATTGCCGCAGAGTGTGAGCGGATCGAGGCCTTTGCCAGCGCGCATCCCTCGCGTCAGCCCGATGCCGAGTGAGCCCTTATGGCGGCATGACACATGGCAGACGGGCTTGATCAAAAAATAAAAATACGCCAATTAAGAGCGGACAACCAGCAATCAACAGGAGGAAATATGCACAAGATGGCAATGGCCGGCGCGCTCGCGCTGCTGGCCGGGATGGGGGGGCGGTACCGTCCGGGCACAAGATTCCGTTAGCATTTACGGCATCATCGATACGGCGGTGGCGTACACCACCAATGCGAATGCGGCAGGGAATTCGGTATTGAAGATGCCGAGCCTGACCGGTTCCTTTCCATCACGTATAGGTTTTAAGGGGATTGAGGACTTGGGCGGCGGCCTGCAGGCCCTGTTCGTACTGGAGTCTGGCTTCGGTCCGATACCGGCGGACTGGGGCAGGGCAACCGGCTATTCGGCCGGCAATCATTGGTCGGGCTCAAGAACAGCTGGGGCCAGTTGTCTCTCGGTCGTCAGGTCAACATGACCTTCCTGGCCACGGCCAAGAGCGATGTAATTGGACCCAGCCTGTTCTCCATCAGCAGCATCGACCCCTATCTGCCGAATGCACGCAGCGACAATGCCATCGGCTACTTGGGAAGTTTTAACGGATTTACCATTGGTGCTACCTACAGCTTTGGCCGCGACACTGCATCAGCAGGTGGGCCGGCGGCCACCAACTGCCCCGGAGAAGTGGCCGGTAACAACAAGGCGTGCCGCCAGGTGACCGCTTTGTTCGGCTATGACGCACAGGGCTATGGAGTGAGTACATCCTACGATATCCTGTATGGCAATGCAGGGGCCGCCAATGGTCTTGGCAGCAGCGACAACACGGACCAGCGCGTGACCCTCAACGGCTATGTCATGCTCGGACAGGCCAAGCTGGGGGGAGGAATAATTGACCGTCGCACACGCGCGGCGGCCAATCTCAATACCGACTCAGATCTTTACTATCTTGGGGTGAGCTATCCCTTCTCTGTCGCACTAGTAGCCGATGCACAGCTGATGCGCCTCAATGTCAGGAGGAGCAGCAATGACGCTACCATGTCGGTGCTACGTCTAACCTACAACCTTTCCAGGCGAACGGCACTGTATGGTTCGCTGGGATATATCCGCAACCGAGGTGGCTCGGGGATATCTCTAGACGCCGGGGGAACAGTGGCGACTGGCAGAAACCAGTTGGGGATCATGAGTGGGTTACGGCATACATTCTGAGAAGAGCTGGGAGCCCGCCGAAGCCGTCTTTGGCAGAGGCGGTTTCGGTTGGTAACTCTCTGCGCCATCGCGTCTGGTCGTAGAGGTCCTGCATACCGTCAATAATGTCAGCGCAGCGCCCTCGTGGAGTCCAAGGGATGCGCTGGCTGGGTCGGCAATATTCTACTGACGTCACGGTGGATCAGGCTTTTTCTGCGCGTGCCAAAAACATCTCGACGAAGCCATCAATGACTTTTTCGACGAATCGCTTTGCTTTTTTGTCGCCGGGATCGGCGACCAGCTTTCCGTCGATGACCAAGTTTGACAAGCCATGTACGGCAACCCAGAGCAAACTCACGTCTACCGGCGTCGCTCGCGGACCGAAGACAATCGTTCCAAGTCGTTGCACCTCGGCAAAAGACGCGCGACGTTGGTTGGTCGTATTCAGGAATTGCTCCGAGCGCGCGTCGACCGGGGCAAACATCGTCCGAAAAAGGCCTGGGTTGTAGATGGCAAATTCGAGGTAGGAAATTGCAGATGCTTTTAGTACTTCGCCAACACTGCGGCAATCGACCTGATCGTGGGCGGCACCCATGGCCGCGGCCAACTCCTCGAAACCGCTGGCCACCAGTGCAGCGACGAAACCTTCCTTGTTTCTGAAATGGTAGTAGGGCGCCTGATGCGTACAGCCGGATCGCCTTGCTACCTCACGCATGTTAAGGGAGGCTTCGTCGACTTCATTCAGCATCGCCTTACCTATCCTCAGTAGCGTCTCGCGGAGGTCGGTGTCAGGTATCAAATTGCTGCTTTCTTTTTTCGTCATGCTCAATGGATCCGCCAAATTCTGGTTTTCCTGCAGGAATCGATACATGATAAACGAAGTTGGCGCAATGCCAGAGAAAAGCCCCAGTGCCATATCGCCGAGAGGGACGCGCACCTCCAACGCAGGAAAACTAACAGGCCACCTCGCCATGCTTCGGCTTGTTGTATGCGCTGCGCCTGCGAAACGCTTGACGCTGTCAACTAGACATTGTCTAATTGGGCAGATGTTACCCCACGACTATCCCTTGTTTCTCTCTTTGATATGACATGAGCGAGCGCAAAAAAATCGCGGTCGAACAACTGGCTGTCGGGATGTATTTTTGTGGATTTGATGCCTCATGGATTAACTCGCCCTTCTGGCGAACAGGCTTCAAGTTGAGTTCGCCTTCGGATGTTGCAGAGGTGGTTGGGGCGGGCTATGACACCTGTTGGATTGATATCGCGCTGGGGGACGACCTTGCCGGACCAAGCGATCTGATTCCATTGATTGAGACTAGGAATGATGATGCGAAACGAGCGCAACAAGTGCCCGCCGCATGGCAGGATGCGCAGCGTCTCTTTGCGGAAACGAAGGAGTTGGCCAAGGAACTCTTTTGCCAGGTACGTCTGGGAAAAGCGGTAGACGTGCGGATTTGCCAACGCATTGTCGAAGATCTGACCGCAGCGGCAATACGAGACCCGGATACCATCATGAGCGTGTTGCGCCTCAAGCTCGCCGATGAGTATGTTTATGCGCATTCTCTTTCAGTCTCAGTTCTGATGGTCGCGCTTGGACGCACCATCGGCCTGGATGCAGACGCCTGTATGGAGGCCGGTTTGGCAGGATATCTTCACGATATCGGAAAAGCCTTTATTCCCGAGGACATCCTCAACAAGCCGGAGCAACTAACGAGGGAAGAATACAAGCTTGTCCAGCGCCATACGACGCTGGGTTACCGTTATCTGCAGGAAAACCCGCGAATACCGCCTACAGTCGCTTTGGTGTGTCTCCATCATCACGAGAAAATGGATGGGTCGGGATATCCTTTGCGCAAGCTCAGCAATGAAATCGATTTGTATTCGCGCATGGCTGCCATTGCCGATGTCTACGATGCGCTCACGTCAGATCGTCCCTACAAGCAGGGCTGGGAACCAGCTACTGCCATATCCCGTATGGCGTGCTGGAAAGGGCATTTCGATCCCACTCTGATGTCAGCATTCGTCAAGAGCATCGGTATCTACCCAGTTGGCAGCGTCGTCAAGATGCGCTCTGGGCGCTATGCGGTGGTAATCAGACAAAACCACGATGAACTCTTGCGGCCGGTAGTCAGGATAGTGGAATACGCTGCGGCAACAGAAATGACTGAACCCGTCCTGATTGATCTATCCGACCGCAATTCAGGAGACGAGATTGCAGAGAAAATCGATGAGCATTGGAACGATGTGAAGGGAATAGCGAAATCCATGCTTCTAAGCATATAAGGACACGCCTGAAGGCCAGGTGAAAGAAAATAAATCAACAAATACGTTCTCGGGGGGGGCGTCTTCTCAACATCTCGTGACATCGCGATGTCATACGTCGCGGCACTAGTAACATTCACGGTCCTTTCATCTGGTTTCGATAGGACTTATATCTTCTGTTCGGTCGCGTATGTTCTCCTTGAGAAGAGAGCACTGGCGAACCGACGACCTGACTAGGAAATATGCTGCCATGAGTATCGCAAGAAAACTCTATCTCTTTTCACTTTTCATCGTTGCTGTGATGGCCAGTATCTGCTGCGTCAATCTCGTGCAATTGGATAAAGTTGGCAATAGTATCCACAGGATCGTTGACGATACGGTGCCGAGTATTTCCGATCTCGACGAGATCAGTGTAGCTGTCTATAAACTGCGGATTGATGTATTGAGCTATGTCTTCATCAACGATGATAAGGTGAAGGTCAACGCCAAGAAAGAAATGGAGGTGTCTTACAAGCGTGTTCAGGACGGATTGGAACGCTACAAACGCCAAGATATTTCAGATGAAAAAGACCGTGCTCTGTTTGTATTGATCGAAAAAAACTTCACTGAATACAACAAGTTGAGAGAGCAGATCCTTGAGCAAAGAGATCCTCAACGTTCAATCGAAATACTGCTACAGGGCAGGCAGGTAATCGGCGCGCTGGTCAAGAGCATAGAGGATACAAAGTCATACAACCAGGAACTCGCCAGACAATATCAGACAGAGGTGACGGCCGCGCTGACGGAGTCCAATCGCGCCAGTTGGATGGCATCCATCCTAGCGGGCTTGTTGGTCCTCTTTATCAGTGTATCGCTGGCGCGCCAGATATCGACGCGACTACGGCGCGCGGTAAGTGTGACAGAACAGATCGGTGCCGGGCGACTCACTACCTTGGTGGAGACTGCTGGCAGTGACGAGATCGCCAAGTTGATGCATTCAATTGCGGCGATGCGGTCGAACCTGGAGGATGTGATTGCAAAAGTACAGGACAGCGCCGATGCTGTGACGTCAATTGCCGCGGAAATTTCCAACGGCAACTTAGACTTGTCGAATCGGACAGAGAAGCAAGCGGCATCGCTGGAAGAAACCGCATCCAGCATGGAAGAGCTGCTGAGTGCAGTCAAGACCAACTCCACCAACGCCCGCCAGGCAAGTACACTGGCAGTTGCGGGGTCTGATGTCGCACATCGCAGTAGCGCTGAAATCCAGAACGCAGTCAATACCATGCATGAGATTGCAAGCAGCTCCGGTCGTATGTCGGAAATCATCGCTGTGATTGAGGGAATATCCTTCCAGACCAACATCTTGGCGCTTAATGCTGCAGTGGAAGCGGCTCGCGCTGGAGAGAACGGACGTGGCTTTGCCGTAGTGGCATCTGAGGTGCGTGCACTCGCCCAGCGCAGTACCAGTGCAGCCAAGGAAATCAAGGACTTGATTGTGGCGTCAGTTGAACATATTCAAAGCGGCAAGCTTATCGTTGAAGGTACCGTAGATACGATTTCGCAAATCACTTCCAGTGCCGGACAGACCAGAGAACTGATGCACGAGATTGCCAATGCTTCTGAGGAACAGAGCTCGGGAATTTCGCAGATCAATGACGCCATTGTCCAGATCGATCAGAATACCCAGCAGAATGCAGCGTTGGTAGAGCAGATAGCGGCCGCTTCTAACCTCCTGAAAGAGCAGGCGGTATTCCTGCAACAAACAATCTCATTCTTCGAGACTCGTCCGCAGGGAGTCATCGTCGACATGGAGGGGGGCCACTGAGACTAAGGGCCTGCCACATCTGCTGAAATGCTTTTACATCCCGTGTTACTCAGTTTGGGAGCGGGATGATCAGAACACTTCTCAATGACGATATACGGCAGAAGGCCGGCGGAATCTGGCCGGGCAAGGAAGGCGACCGAGAACTAAGGGCGTGCAACATGGAGAGCATCCTGCGGGATAGTGCACCGAATGTGCTCAATAGCGCCATCGCTATACCATTGAAATTCATAAAGGCTTCCTCGGTAAAATGCGTACGCAGTTCGTCCAGCGCCGTATTGCAGGTGTGCACGTGGAGTGTGTCCGGGCTAGCGCGTCCGTACAGTACGACGGCCAGGTATCTGCAGTAAGCGCGTTCGGGCATCATATAGTCCCAGGTAACTCACTCTATTTTCAATAAGGCTGCTTAGGAAGACGCGATATGACCGCTTACGAAGATGTCTTTCCAGATGATCCTTTTGAGCACTGGCATCAGGTGACTTGTCGTAATTATTCCGTAACTGAGTGCCGCTCAATCAAAGACCAAGCCTTCAGCGCGCAAGTACAGGTACGTCCCTTCGGCGACCTGCTTGTGAGTAAGATTAGCTCTAAGGTGAGCCCGGATGTGACATTGCAGGTCATGCGTGGAAACAGAGAGATCCGAAAGGACTACCGCGACGATTTTCTGATCTGGTTCGGCCGACTAGGGGCCATGGAGCTCGAGCAAGACGGCCGCAGCACGCAGCTTCAATCGGGCGACTTAATGCTGCACGATCAGGCAGTACCATTCAACATTGCATTCGGTCAACATTGCGCCGCTTTGATGATTACCGTGCCGCGTCTCCTCATGTTGTCTCGGTTTGCGCAAGCAACAAACTGTACAGCCATGCGCGTTCCTGCGGTTTCTCCACTTGCAAGAATCGCCAAGGCGACGTTGAGTGAAATTGCGTTATCCGACATTGCCTCGGACCTGGACACACACGGCAAGAATATCTGGAGTCCGCTTTTGGACATCTGCCTTGCTGCCATACAAAGTAACTGTCCACAATCGGAACAGCAGAGCGAAATACAAAAATCGCGTCTTCGCATGGCTCAACGCTACCTGCGACAGCGTCTTAGCGACCCGGATATCAGTCTGTCCAGCGTTTCTACAGATCTGCACATGTCGAGTCGAACTCTGCTTCGTCTGTTCGCCGCGCACGGCACCACTCCAATGCAATGGCTTTGGCAGGAACGCCTCAAGTCAAGCTATGCAGCGTTGACGTCCGGGCCGTTCAAGAGAGTGAGCGATGTCGCCTACGCGCATGGTTTTCGAAATCTGTCCCACTTTAGTCGCTCTTTCAAAGCACTGCATGGGATTAACCCGCAACAGCTACTTCGCGACGCTTAATCTGAAAACTAGAACCAAGCACAGCATTGCATGATTGTCTTCTTGAGCAAATCGAATGTCGGTTTCAGGCAAATGGGGGGAGCTACCGAGCGATACCATAATTCTGAAAATTTCATCAACCGAACGGAGAGAACTTGGCCATGCCGTATCAACTCGACATTATCGACCCGAAGAAAAGTGCAATGATTGTCGTAGACATGCAAAACGACTTCGTTGTTGAAGGCGCTCCAATGCAGTCTGCACAAGCACTGGCGATGGTGCCCAGGCTCGCCGCGACGCTTTCGTTTTGTCGAAAGAAGGGTATCAAAGTAGTCTATACCGCACACGTGCATCGCAAGGATGGCAGCGATATGGGTCTTTACGATGATCTTTACCCTCCGATTGCTAATCGCATAGCACTGGTGGACGAAACCCATGGCGCAGAGATTTACCCGGACCTGAAGCCCGCACCTGGTGAGCATGTCATCAAGAAGCACCGCTACAGCGGCTTTTTTGCGACTGACCTAGACCTGATACTGCGCGAGTGGGGTATTGATACAGTAATTATCACAGGCACCACGACCGAAAATTGCTGTCTCTCAACGGCCCGGGAGGCTATGTTCCTCAACTACAAGACCGTGTTCCTTTCGGACGTAACGGGCACGTTTGACTATCCGGACTTGGGTCACGGTGCGATGACGGCCGAGCAAATGCACAAGGCAACACTCATCATGCTTGCATTTTCCACCGCTCATGTGATGACCGCGCAACAATTCCAAGCTAAAGTGCTCTGACCATCTCGAGAGTAGATCAAGGAACAGCGCACGCCGACGAGTCGCTCTCCGCAACGCATCCGGGCTTTAAGAGCGCTGGCTGTGCGATCTTGATACCTGTGTATGTTCCCGTAATTTCACTGACGTCTAGTGATGCGGATACAGATCGCGATGAATATGGGCAGTGTAGTTGCCCCCGCAATTCAGGACACTCAGACATCGTTAAGTTACTGATGCTGCAGCCCGTCTGAACTCGCGAGGCGAGCGGTATTTCAGGGCCTTGTGCGGATGGCGCTCATTGTATTGCTCGAAGGCAGAGGCCAGATGCGTGAGCGCCGTAGGCACATCGGGCTTGTCCATGAAGGCGATGTAATCATGCTTCATCGTTTTTACGAACCGCTCCGCCATGCCGTTACTCTGTGGCGAGCGCACGGGCGTGGTCAAGGGCTCCAATCCCAGCTCGCGAGCGAAGCTGCGTGTGCGATGGTCGATGTAGGCCGAGCCGTTGTCGCTGAGCCATTCAATCACCTGTGGAGTCTGCGTGCTTCCAAACCTCTGCTCCACGGCGGCCAGCATCACGTCGCGCACGACATCCCCGCTATGCCCACCGGTAGTGGCCGCCCAGCTGATGGCTTCACGGTCACAACAATCCAGTGCAAACGTCACTCTCAATGCAGCCCCGTCATCACAACGGAATTCGAAGCCGTCCGAACACCAGCGCGCATTACTTTGCTTGACCGCTACGCGACCATCGTGGCGTCGATTGTCGCGTCTCACACCAGGTCGGCGCAGCAGCAACGCGTGCTCTCGCATGACGCGATAGACCCGCTTATGGTTCACGCACGCTTGCCCCAGAGATTCCCGGCTACGTCGCAGCAAAGCCCAGATGCGGCGATAGCCATAGCTCGGCAAGCTCGCGACATACAGCTCAATCTCTTCGAGCAAGCCGCTGTCGCCGACTTTGCGAGCACTACGGCCATCTCGCCATTCCGGGCTCCGGGCTCGTTTTACTGCCACTGCAGAGCGCGCCACACCGAGAACGTCACAGACCACTTTCATTGGTCGTCCTCCGGCAGCAAGGGCGAGCGCGCAATCAGGTTTTTTGACCGGCCCCATTCGACGGCCTCGCGCAGAATCTCGTTCTCCATGGTCTTCTTGCCCAACAGCCGCTGCAGTTCTTTGATTTCCTTGATGGCCGCGGCCAGCTCCGAGGCCGGGACTACCGTCTCGCCAGCCTTGACGGCGGTCAGACTGCCTTCCTGGTACTGCTTGCGCCAACCAAACACCTGGTTCGCGTTCACCCCGTGTCGCCTGGCAACGGCTGATACGGAAGCTCCAGGAGCCAAGGTCTCCTGGACGATGGCTATTTTTTCTTGGGGCGTGCGTCTTCTGCGACGCTCCGGCTCGGTCAGAATCTCGATGTGCTCCACGGTTTGCCTAGTCGTAAAACTGGTCATAAGACTATCCTCTATTTTAAGAGAGTCTTCGTGTCCTGAGATTCAAGGGGCTATTCCAGGCAGCGTTTAAGTTGATGCAAGCGCAGTGAATTAGATTTATCACTGCAGCGGCAAGTCGGCATGGCAGTTGGGGGAATCGGTTTTCGATAGTTGTATCGGACCAAAGTGGCTGGATCGCCACCTAAATGGTCCTTGAGTTTGTGCACGGACACCACTCTCGGGAAACGCACACGAACTACCGGGACAACATCATGGGCTATTATCATGACCTTAAGCAGATCCAAGCCAGGCCCGTGTAACGACCTCAGCCCGTCCTGAGCCGCGAACTGTTGGCTACGAGTGATTCGGCGACTATTTATAATGTGATTGACCTGAGCCAGATGGTTTTTAATGTGGCCCGTCTGGAATTCACGGCAGTGCTCGGTCAATTTCCAGTCGTAATATTCACGGAAATAAACGTAGCCCAGACTGGTCAACTCAACAGGCAATGCATCATGAAAATCATTAGGAGCAAGGAGTTCAAGGCAGAGCGCGCCTGGCAGGCCTTGGATATCGCCAATATGGATGGCATTACCTGCCGCCTACATTGGACCAATCAACCTTATCAATGGCACACCAACGATGGGGCCGAACTGTTCGTCGTGCTGGACGGGAGTGTAGAAATGCGCTACCGCGATCACAATGGATTCGAACAGTCGGTCTTGTTGGATTCCGGTGATATGTTTTATGCCGACATTGGTTGTGAGCATGTCGCACATCCACGAGGTGAGGCTCGGATACTCGTGATTGAACGGGAAGGCAGCGTCTAATGGCGGCGATATCGACGCAGCAGCTTTCATCAGTATGGAGATGTCCATACAATTTGAGTCGACCGGAGACTGGATTTGGGATGCTTTGGACCAGCTGTTTCAAAAAGGCCCGTCTCCTGAGCAGGCCCTGAATCGCTGGCCGGCGCGGTCAACGCAGGCTGAAGCGGGATACGATTTCTAGCAACTGTTTGCTCTGATCATCGAGCATGGCAGAAGCGGCAGTGATTTCTTCGACCAGCGCGGCGTTCTGTTGCGTTACCTGATCCATCTGCATCACAGCGACATTGACCTGCTGGATGCCATTGCTCTGCTCGGCAGCCTCATCGTCAATGGCTTTCATTATCTGGCTGACCCGCTCTACGGCCTGCGTGATACTGGCCATCTGCTGGCCTGCAGATGAGACCTGCCTATTACCTTCGGTGACACGCATCACCGAAGAATCGATCAACTGTTTGATGTCCTTGGCGGCACCCGCACTCTTCTGAGCGAGCGAACGCACTTCCGTAGCCACCACGGCAAAACCACGTCCTTGTTCGCCAGCCCGGGCTGCTTCCACGGCGGCGTTGAGTGCCAGGATGTTGGTTTGAAAAGCAATACCTTCGATGAGTCCGGTGATCTGCGCGATCTCCTTCGACTGCGCTGCAATGCCCTGGATGGTGCCGATGACTTCTTCGATTATCTGCCCGCCGTCTTGGGTGCTAAGTAGAGCCTGTTGCGCCATCTCACTGGCCTTACCGACGCTGACGCGATTTTGATGGATAGTATTGGCCAGCTCCGCCATGCTTGCTGCGGTTTGCTCCAGCGATGCAGCCTGCGCTTCGGTTCGTTGCGACAAGTCCAGATTTCCACGGGCAATCTCGCGCGAGCCCGTCGAAATGGCCTCGCTAGATTGCAGGATGCCGCGGACCATCGCGCTCAGTCTCTGGCGCATCTCGTTCAATGAAAACAGCAGACTGCTGCTGTCCTGCTGTGCGAGCTCGATCGTGCATGAGAGATCGCCAGCGGCAATCTTGGCGACGATCGCACCCGCGTGCGCCGGTTCGCCTCCCAGTACCTGACGCACACTGCGGGCAATGAGCCAGGCGATCGTGCCCAACGCCAGGAAAATGGCTATTCCCACTCCGAGCAGCCGAGTTGCCACCTCCCAGTAGACAGCATTAATGTCATCGTAAAAGAAGCCGGTCCCGATGTACCAGTTCCATTGTGGAACTTCTACCAGACCCTGCAATTTTCGCTCCAACTGACCATCTGCGGAACGTTTCACCACTACGTCGACCAGCGCGAAATGTCCCTTGTCCAGCCCTTCCCGATAGGCCTGCAAGTCCGTCTGCCCAGGTACAGCACCTTGACCCAGCATCTTGCGGCCGATCAAATCGCGGTTGGGATGCACCAGCATCAGTCCGTCGGGACGCATCACGAAGAAATAACTGGTGCGGTTGGCATTGAGTGCTGACAAGGCTGATCGAACTGCCTGCTGCGCATCCTCCGCCCGAAGTTTGCCGTCAGCGACCTGCTGCTGGTAGCCAGTAACGAGATACTCTGCCTTACTCAGCAGATTAAGAATTTCCGATTTTCGGCTATTGTGTAAAGCCGTATCCAGCGCTTGCAAAGATAGTCCGACTACGAGCGCCGCCCGGATAGCGCCGTCAATGTCAGTACTAAAAGGCGTGTGGAAATGTTCATTGTGCTCTCCCCCTCTGAGTAGTTTTTGTATCAGTCCATAAGACGCTTTGGTGCTGACGTTACATCATAAAGCGAACCGGCCAGTAGCAGCGTTGCCAAATACCGAAGTAATGTTGCAAATCGGTACCCGGTGGGCTTCGCGCCATTACTTTATCGTTCGTTGCTTGCCGGGTGAGCGCGACGGGGTGATTTGCAATCCTGCGAAAAACTTAACATCCAGTATATAAGTGGTTAATGAGTTATCTGTACACGGCATTGGCGGAACTAAAATGAAAGGTACGATCCCGCGACAAAATCATTTGACCGCATGTTTCTTGCAGGCGCCTTGGCGTAAATTTATGGAAATTTAATTGAGGTGAGGATATTAAGGCCCAACTTGAATCCAAACTGCTGCCCCCAACTTTGCGATCTTTGCTCGCTTTTGACGGGGATCATGCGGGCTGGCCGCCGCCTGGGAGTGTGGAGATAGCCGGTGTGCGCGTTGAATATTTCATTACCAAAGGAAACTAGGATCATGGATCGTCGAGAATTCAACTGGGCGCTGCTGGCAGCAGCGGCGACCGCTTCTGGGTTGGCAATGGGACAGTCTGCGCAGGATGACAGACTGCTGCTGGACCTGACTCGCTATATGCCTCAGACCGTGACCGTCGGTGGACAGGTCGTCAGGCTAAGAGCTTTCGAGGGCGTTGCCTACGTGGCGCGACCGGTGGAGCCGGAATATCAGGTCCTGAACTTGTA
Organism: Herbaspirillum sp. DW155; assembly: GCF_037076565.1. Taxonomy (NCBI): domain Bacteria; kingdom Pseudomonadati; phylum Pseudomonadota; class Betaproteobacteria; order Burkholderiales; family Oxalobacteraceae; genus Herbaspirillum; species Herbaspirillum sp. DW155. Next base: position 2,521,475 of record NZ_AP029028.1, read on the forward strand.
CATCCCTGAAACCTATTTCCATGGAGGAAGTCTCGGTCGCTTCGATGCGCGTACCGCGCCTATCTTCTTTCCCAATGCGGTAGGCGGCTATATGCCCGCAAAGCCGGGGACTCTGACGGGCCGTGGCATGCCACCAAGAATGGGCGGCGATCGACGTCCGCCCGGATTACCGCCGGGTGATGGTCCGCCCCCCGGGATGGCAGATGCTGCAGCCGCTCCCAGTGCCAGCGCGATTGCGCTGGCGCAGGGTTTCATCGTTGCCGCACCGGGTGCGCGCGGCCGCACCCAGCAGCGAGCCGATGGTCGCTGGACCGGTAAGGCACCGGCTGCCATCGTTGACCTTAAGGCAGCGGTACGCTGGCTACGTTACAACGCTGGCCGTTTTCCCGGAAATCCGGAGCGCATCATCTCCAACGGTACCAGCGCCGGGGGCGCACTGTCCGCGCTTCTGGGCGCCAGCGGCAATCATCCTGATTACGAAGCCGAGCTCGGCGCCATAGGTGCGGCGCCCGGGCGCGACGATATCTTTGCGGTATCGGCCTACTGCCCGATCACAAATCTGGCTCATGCCGATGAAGCCTACGAATGGCAGTTCGAAGGTTTACGAGAGTATCGTAACGTTGCGATCTCGATGCTTGACTACAAGGTGCAGCGCCAGGAAGTCGTCGGGCAACTAAACGATATGCAACTGCAATTGTCGGCTGAACTGCGTGCCAGCTTTGTCGACTATGTCAACAAACTCGGACTGCGTTCGCCCGATGGCAACTTGTTGGGCCTGCACGCCGATGGGCAGGGCCCGTTGCGCGAGCACATCGCCGGTCTGCTGGTGGAGGCCGCGCGCAAGGCTCGCGCCAGCGGCACTGACCTCAGCGGAACGCCCTGGCTGCGCATGCAGGCGGGACAGCCGGTGGCGCTGGATTTTGCCGCCTACGTCCGCACCGTCGGTCGCATGAAGAGTCAGCCCGCTTTCGATGGTCTGGCACTCGAAACCGGCGAGAACCAGCTCTTCGGCGATGCGACCACCGACAAGCGTCACTTCACCTCCTTCTCGGCGCGCCACAGTAAGGTGGCCGGGGCCGCAATGGCCGACGCCCGGACCGTCAAGGCCATGGATGCCATGCAACAGATCGATGATCCGCGCTCCCTCGCAGCAGGGCGCTGGCGGATCCGTCAGGGGACGCTGGACCGTGATACCTCTTTGGCAGTTCCCGCCTTGTTGGCAGCGGCTGCTCGTCAGCGCGGAGCTGCGGTCGACCTGGAATTCGCCTGGGGCCGGCCGCACAGCGGCGACTACGATCTCGATGCGTTGTTTGCATGGATCCACACACAGGTAGAGCAAGCTACCAGCTGAGGGAATGATCATTTCTCATATCATTTGAGCTGATGACAATGATAAGAAAACAGGATTGGATTTATATCTGATTTGTTCGCATCATGACCTTCCTGTGATGAGGCAATCCTCTGCAACCGTCGGCAAATGACAGTCCGACACGCTTGTGGCTTGCTTCATCTTCATTCAACTGCACAATGTAAAGGGATGTGACATGAACGCCATCATCTGGCCCGAAGGCTACGTGCCGGGCTTTACCGAGAATTTTGCTTCCAACGAGGTCATCGTCGCCGGCCTGAGTGCGGCCGACGTTTGGCCGCTGCTCGCCGTGCCATCCCAATGGCCTACCTATTACGCCAACTCGGCGAATGTACGTTTCTACGACGGCAAGGGGCCGCAACTGGCGGACGGGGACCGCTTCTATTTCGAAACCTTTGGTTTCCCGGTCGAGGCGCAATGCAATGAATACGTGGCCCCTGCTGCCGGCCAGGCCGGTCGTATCGCCTGGCACGGCTGGGCCGGGGAGGTAGGCAGCGACGATCGCCTGGACGTGCATCACGCATGGCTGGTGGAAGACCTGGACGGGGGGCGGGTGCGGATCCTTACGCAGGAAACTCAGAAAGGCAAGCCGGCCGAGGTGCTACACAATACCAAGCCCAATCCGATGATCAACGGACACCAGGACTGGCTGGATGGCCTGGTGGCAGCAGCACGTCAGGCACGTCGCTCGTAACGGCATCGCCATTTTGTTCATTCAGGGCCGGGCCCCCACAGGAAGCCCGCCCACCAAAAGGTAAGAGACATGACAACAATCACCGTATTGGGCTTGGGTGCGATGGGCTCGCGCATGGCCGCCAATCTCATCAAGGCAGGTCATACCGTGACCGTCTGGAATCGCAGCCCGGCTGCCGCCGATGCCTTGGTAGCCGCCGGCGCCAGATGGGCCGGCACGCCCAAGGAAGCCGCCATGGGCGCGGACTTCGTCATGGCCATGGTGCGTGACGATCAGGCTTCGCGGCAGGTGTGGCTGGATGCAGCCACCGGTGCGCTGGCCGGCATGAGTCCTGGCGCCATTGCGATCGAGAGCTCGACGCTCACTCCGGACTGGATACGTGATCTGGGACGCCAAGCTGCCGACCGGTCGATCGCCCTGCTCGAGGCACCGGTATCGGGAAGTACGCCCCAGGCCGAGGCGGGCCAACTGGTCTATCTGGTCGGTGGCGAGGCTGCTACGCTGGCCCGCGCCGAACCCGTCCTGACGGCGATGGGAAGCGTCATCCAGCACGTGGGTTCGCTCGGGGCGGGGGCACTGACCAAGCTGACCACCAATACCTTGCTTGGTATCCAGGTCAGCGTCCTTGGCGAACTGATAGGCCTGCTCCGTCATGCCGGCGCGGACGTGGCAAGGGTACTCGAAGCGGTTGCGGCGACGCCCGTATGGAGTCCGGTAGCAGGGCGTGTGGCCGGCTCGATGCTCGCGGGAGGCTTTGCCCCGCAGTTTCCGGTCGAGCTGATCGAGAAGGACTTTACCTATACCGTGGACACTGCAACGTCGGAACTGATGGTGCCAACCATCGCTGCCGCACGCGGGGTCTTCCGTACGGCAATGGAGTGTGGCCTGGGCAAGGAAAACATGACTGCCGTGGTCAAGCTGTTCACGGAGCCCACGCGTAGCGCTTGAGCCGGTGATCCCGCTTCACGGTTCGCTCCACATGCGCAGCAGGTTGTGATAATTGCCGGTCAGCGTGAGCGTTTCCTTGCATTCCCCCACGCGGCTGCGCAGGCTGTCGATGGAGCGATCCATTTCGTACAGCAGGGTCCGCCGCGCATCATCGCGGATCAGGCTCTGCGTCCAGAAGAAGGAGCACACGCGCTCTCCGCGCGTGACCGTTTCCACGCTGTGCAGGCTGGTGGCCGGATAGAGAATCAGGTCGCCGGCAGGCAGCTTGACCTCATGTTCACCATAGCTGTCGACGATGACGAGACCGCCGCCGTCGTAATCCTCGGGATCGCTCAGGAACAACGTGCTGGAGACGTCGGTGCGCAGCCACACCGGTGAATGGGGAACCCCGCGCAACGAACCATCTACATGCAGGCCGTAGGTTTCCCCGGTGCTGCTGGCATAGCGGTTGAATAGCGGAGGCATGTAGCGCGCCGGCAGCGCTGCCCGGAAGAACATCGGATTCTGCTGCAAGGCGCGCAGGATGATCTGTCCCTGTTCGCGTGCCACCGGGCAATCTTCGGGCAGTTGACGGTTGCGCTTGACCTGAGCGCCCTGGCTGCCGACCGTGGCGCGACCATCGATCCAGTCGGCTGCATCAATGGCGGCACGCATCGCCCGGACCTGCTCCCGGCTCAGTACGTTGGGAATATGCAATAACATCGTCCAGACCTCATAAAAATCCCGGGACCGAAGGCCCCGGGAACATCTTCCGTCAGAAGTGATAATTGACGGTCACGCGTGCCGAGCGCTCCAGGCCCGGGGTATAGCGATATCCCAGGTAGTTGATGGCGGTGATGTAGTGCTTGTCGAAGAGGTTGTAGACGTTGAATTGCAGATCCCAGTTCTTGCTGACCTTGTAGCTTGCCATGGCGTCATACACCCAGTACGCAGGAATATGGTCCGGCGTGGTGGCCAGCTTGGTCTGGCGCTTGACGATGCCGACATAGCGCGCGCCACCGCCGACGGTCAGTCCCATTGGCATGCGGTAGCTGCTCCACAGGCTCAACGCGTTCTCGGGGGCATAGGGCAGGGTGGACGAGCCATCCTGTGCGGTCGCCGCGCCGACCACGATATCGGTCTTCTGATGCGTATAGGCCGCAGTCACGTCCCAGTCGCGGGTGATCTTGCCGGTAGCGGACAGTTCGACACCCTGCACGCGTTTCTTGCCGATCTGGGAATACGTGCCATCGTCATTCTCGTAGACTTCGTTGTAGACATCGGTCCTGAACAGCGCCGCGGTTAGAAGGAGATTCTGGTTGAAGAATTCCCACTTGGTGCCCGCTTCCAACGTCTTGGACTTCTGCGGTTCCATACTCGGATTGCTGGCGCTGCTGGTTGAACTCGACAGCGAATAGGCACCGAAGCTGCTGGTGCTGCCCGGCGGCAACTGCGATAGCGCGTAGTTGACGTAGAGGTTGCCGTTGCTGGTCAGCTTGTAGAGTGCACCCAGCTTGTAGGTGAACAGGTTGCCGCTGCCCTCGATATTCGTGTTGCCGGTAGTGGCGATGGCATTGTAAGTGGTCTTGTAGTGATCCAGGCGCAGACCCGCATTGACCTGCCAGCGTTGGTTGATCTTGAGCGTATCGAACGCATACAGCGCGGCGGTATCGGTCTGCCACACAGCGTCCTGCCCGTTGCGGGTAATGGTCAGACCGCTGGAGGTCAGTTGCGGATCGTAGAGACTCAGGGAAGACAGGGTGCCGGTCTTGTTCAAGCCGTAATTGGTTTGCTTCTCCCGCGAGATTTCGAAGCCGGAGCTCAGGCTGTGTTCCATGCCGAACGTCGTGAATTTCGTCGTCAGGTTCGTCTGGTTGGAAATGATCTCGTCATCAAGCTGCTTGGCTGCACCCAGACGGGTAATGGTGCCGTTGCTGGTGGTAGGAACGCCGGCCGTGACGGCCAGGTAATCGACACTGTTCTTGCCCCAGCGCGTGGTGTTCTGCAGCATGGTGGAGCCGTTGATATCGTGCTCGACACGTGCAGTGGCCATGGTAGCGATGGAGTTGTCGTGCGAATCGCTACTGCCGTAGTAATTGCTGCTGTTGACCTGGCTTGCTGAGGAGAGTCCTGCGACGGTTCCGGAGAAACCGGCCATGCCGATGGTAGGCAGTCCACTGTCGGGCAGGTTGTTCTTTTCCACGTGCAGCAGGTTCAGGTAGACCCGGGTATCGGTATGCAAACCGAAGGCCAGTGAGGGGGCAACACCCCAACCGCGGTTCCTGACCTGATCACGACCGGCCACACCGGAGTCCTCGCCAAACAGGTTCAGGCGGAAAGCCGTACCGCTCTTGAATTCATCCAGGTTCTTGTTCCAGTCCAGGGTAGTGCGGCGGTAGCTGCCGCTACCCGCGCCTGCGGAAGCATCGAAGCTGTCAGCCAGCTTGGGTTGCTTGGTCACCAGATTGATGGAACCAGCCGCCGAGCCACGACCATTGTCGGTACCTGCCGCACCCTTGGTGACCTCGACCTGTTCGATATTGAACATGTCGCGGGTCACTGAGCCGAGGTCGCGAATGCCATCGACGTAGATGCTGTTGGAGATATCCAGCCCGCGCATGTAGAGCGCATCACCGACGTTCGGGCCGCCATTGCCCTCGCCAGCGTTGAAGGTGCCTACGCCGGGTACGTTGCGCATGGCCTCGGTGAGGGTGGTTACGCCCTCGGATTTCAGCACTTCCTTGTCGAGTACCTGGATGGTCTGGGTGGTCTCTGCCAGCGGGGCAGTGTACTTCGGCGAAGACAGGACCTTGGCCCCGCTGGCCTCGACGGTGATGCCGGGCAGAGCGTTGCTGCTGTCAGTACCGGTGCCGGTATCAGCGGCGTGGGTCACGGAAACCGACAGTGTCATGGCCAGTCCGGTGATGACGGTAGCACTGCCGCGGGAGAGCGGTGAGACAGGGAAATCGTTTGGCGCGCGTTTGCGACTTTTTATGTATGACACGAAGGATCCTCTGTTAAGCGGAAAGGAAATCGCCACCGTCCGCATTGACATGCAGATGGCGAAGATTCCTGGTTTCAAGGGAGGGAGCGAGTCTGGCGGATGGCGGGATTTCGCGGAGTATCTGGCAGATGCAGGTGCAAGCCATGGATGGAGTCTGCAAGGGACTGCTAGAACTCAAATATTTTAAATAAGAATTATTTATATCTGAAACATATTCGATGTTCTTTACCAGGATTTTCAGGACCGGAAAATAACAGGCGTATGCGCTTCAATCGTTGCGCGTGTATTGCGACAACGTCGCCGCGAATGTAGGGATAGGCCTCTTTTCAGGGTGGACTGCGTTGGATCAGATGATCCATGCGCGACAGAACGCCAGAGATGATCATGGAAACCCGTACGACAAAATGCCAACTTGGGGATCAGCCCTGGCCGCCGCGTTGAATGAAATCCTGCCCTGCATGCGCAGGTAGCCGCAGCACGCCCAGCAGGCTGACCACCACCATCAGTGCCAGTACGATGAAGGCTGTCTGGAAATCTTCCAGGGTGGGAGTAACGAGGTTACGGTTCACCCCGCCGTGCGCAAGGCGCACGCTCAGTGAAGCGACGGTGATGCCGGCTGCCATGCCAATTTGATTGATCGTGTTGGACAGTCCGTTGGCATGCCCCATCAGGGCTTTGGGTACATCGGCAAAACCGATGGTGCCAAGGGCAGTGAACTGCATCGATCGCGTCATTCCGGCAACGATCAGCAGTGGCACCACCAGGACCGGTGAGTCGTGTGGCTGAAGCTGGGCACAACCCAGCAACGCAAGCGCACAGAGCACCCCATTGAACAACAGGACCTGGCGATAGCCGAACTCGCGCAACACGCGGGTGGTCATGCTCTTCATCAGAAGGTTGCCGGCGAACAGTGCCAGCACCAGCAGGCCGGCCGTACCTGGATCGGCGCCGAAACCGAGCTGGAACATCAGCGTCAGCAGGAAAGGCGCAGCACCGATGGCCATGCGGGCCAGTGTGCCGCTGAACATGGCAAAGCGGAAGGTAGGAATACGTAGTGCTGCCAAGTCCAGCATCGGCGCACTGCTGCGCAAGAAATGCCAACATGACAGTGCGCCCAGAATCACGCCGAACAGGCCGGGCCAGAGGCTGGTGGCGTCGATATCGGCCTCCAACTTCTCCAGTGCAATCAGCAACAGCGAGATGCTACCCCCACACAGCAGGAAGCCGGTCCAATCGAAGCGAGTAATCTGTTCGCCACGGACGTCGGGAAGGATGCGCCAAGCCACCGCCCACGCCAGCAGGCCAAGGGGAGCGTTGAGCAGGAAAATCCATTGCCAGCCCAGATGCTGGCTGATGAAGCCGCCCAATGGGGGACCGAGGACCGGGGCCACCAGCGCCGGCCAGATCAGTGCGGACATCGCAGCCATGAGATTTTCGCGCGGGGTCTGTCGCAGTATCACCAATCGCCCGACCGGGACCATCAGGGCGCCGCTGATGCCCTGGATGATGCGGATCGCAACGAAGGCTTCCAGATGCTGCACCAGTGCGCAAAGCACTGAGCTGAGCGTAAAGAGGGCGATGGCCGACATGAAGACACGGCGCGAGCCGAAGCGATCGGCGATCCAGCTGCTGGCAGGGATGAAGATACCCACGGCCAGCAGATAGGCAGTGATACCTACATTGAGGGCCAGCGGCGTGACACCGAAGTCGCGCGCCATGGCGGGGATGGCCGGCGTCGTGATGGCACCGTCGAGGATCTCCATGAACAGGGCGCCGGTGACCAGCCACGTAATCCAGCGCATCCGGGCGGCGTTCCCGGGTAAGCCCGCAAGTGCACTCATGAACTGACGTGGACCAGCAACTTGCCGGTGAAATCGCGTTGCTTGAGTCGTTCCAGCGCCGTGGATAGTTGGTCAAAGTCATGCAGAATGTGCTGCTCGGTCTGCAGATGGCCTCTGGCGATATCCTCCAACATATGTTGGCCGGCCATGGTTAGCGTATTCCAATCGACATCATTTCCGTATGTGTGCAACGCCCCGAGTGCAACTTCGTGCAGCGACAGCGCTCGACCGAATGGCGCGCAAGGCCAGTGTTCAAGGCGACCCTGTATGCAGACCAGATGGCCATTGGCATCCAGGGCGGCGGCGAGCAGGGCGGCATGCTGTGCACCGATGCAATCGATGATGGCCGTGACGTGCAGGTCATTGATCAATGCGCCATGAGTCGGCGACAGGGGGCCATCGAGGCAGTTGATCGCTCCCAGCGCATGCAGGCGCTGCCAATGACGCGCATGGGCCATGGCGGTTACCAGCCAGCCTTGACGGCGCGCCAGCTGCACCAGATAGTGGCCAACCGATCCGCCGGCTCCGCTGATGAGCAACCTCCGGCCCGCAGGAGAAGGCAGCTTCTGCAGCGCCATCCATGCCGTCAATGCAGGGCAGGGAAAGGCTGCTGCATCAGTAAAGCTCATTGCATAGGGAATACGCATGAGCGCACGCGCATCAACCACGGTGTACTCCGCAAAGCTACCCCCGCGGCGCAGGTCCTGGTGATAGGCCACCCGGCTGCCCAGCCAGTTGGACGGTACGTCCGGGCCCAAGCGCATGACTTCTCCCGCACCGTCCACCCCGGGCACATGTCCGGGGCCCCAGGATGCGCCCATGCGGCCCAGCACTTTCCAGTCAACCGGGTTGAGACCGACGACACGATTGCGCACCAGCACCTGGCCCGTCCCGACCTGCGGCAGCGGCTGCCGCTCGGGGCGCAAGGCCCGCGCATCAAAACCTGCATACCAACCCCACGCGAGGTGGTCGGGTGGCAGTGGCGGCAAGCCGATCTCAGGCATAAGCTCCCGCCGAATAGGTCAGCTCGTAGCTGTGACTGTATATCTCCAGAATATTGCCGAAAGGGTCTTCCATGTAGACCATGCGATAGGGTTTTTCGCCAGGAAAGTAATACCTCACAGGCATGCGCTGCTTGCCTCCGGCTGCCACGATCCGGGCGGCCAGCCCTTCGACATCCGGGTCCTGCACACAGAAATGGAAAACGCCGCTTTTCCAGTACTGGAAGTTGTCAGCCGGGCGTTCAGCGTTGAGGAACTCGAAGATTTCCACGCCGACACGGTCACCCGTGGAGAGATGGGCGATGCGGAAGGAGCCCCAGCCGACGCCGAAGACATCGGTACACATCACGCCGATGGCACTGTCATTTTCGCTGATCGTGGTAGGCGGCATGATGAGGTACCATCCCAACACTTCGGTATAGAACCTGACGGCAGCATCAAGATCTGTGACTGATATACCGATATGGGAGAAATTTCGGGGATAACGAGACACTAGGATTCCTTTTTAAACTGATGGCGCCACGCGACAAACGCAGCACACGCCAGTTTAGGACCGGCCTCAAATCATTAAAATAACTTGCAAGTTATCGGTGCAATAAATTCTGCTTATGTTAAATCCACAATGGCTACGAACCTTTGCCGTATTGGGTGAGGAGGGTAGTTTCACCCGTAGCGCTGCTCGCCTTGGTCTCACGCAGGCAGCCGTCAGCCAGCACGTACGGCAGTTGGAACTTGACCTGGGGCCCTTGCTGATCCGCGGCCCGCGCCGTCTAGAACTCACCCCCGCCGGCCTCCTGTTGCTGGAACACTGCAGGGAGGCTGAACATGCCGAGCGCCGTTTGCGCCAGCGCCTTGCGCAAGCCGATCATACGCCGGGTGAGGTCTCACTGATTACCCCTGGCAGCATTGGCTTGTGCCTGTACCCGCTGCTGATGGATTTGCAGCAGCGCTGGCAGGGGCTGTCGATACGTCACCGATTTGCGCCGGATACCGAGGTATTGCGTGAGGTAATTGAAAACCGATATGAATTGGGCGTACTGGCGTTAAGGCCGGATGACGCGCGACTGAGCGTGACTCATTTCGCGGAAGAGCCATTGGAGTTGGTGTTGCCAGCCGGCCATCGTGCTGATCAGTGGGATGACCTTGTCAAACTGGGTTTTATTGATCACCCCGATGGTCATGCTATGGCGACGCGTCTGCTCAGTCGCCGCTTCCCGAGCGCACCCGGTGTACGTCAGCTTCCTGTCCGAGGCTTCAGTAACCAGATAAGTCTGATCTTAGAGCCGGTTGCACGTGGATTGGGGTTCACAGTCATACCACGCTTTGCGCGTCAGGCATTCGCACAACAGGACAAGCTGCATGTCATGGAGAACGGTGCTCAGGTAGTTGACAATCTCTGGCTCATCCATCGTGCGGAATGGCCGCTATCGCCGAGCGCTCGCCGGTTGATGGACTCCCTCCGTGAAAATATGCCTCATTGGGAGAATCACGAAACGTGCTGAAGGGCGCTTACTTCTGACCTGAGACGAATTTTGTAGCCACCGGATAAGTGAGTTCTTTATGCTAACGCCAAGGAGAACTCAATGAAGAAGAGATTTACGGACGAACAGATCATCAGCATCTTGCGGGAGGCGGAGAGCAAGGAGATTGCGACGGTAGATCTGTGCAAGCGCCACAACATTACTGAGCAGACCTTTTACCGCTGGAGAAACAAGTTTGGCGGTATGGATGTCTCGGACGCCCGGCGGCTCAGAGAGCTTGAGTCCGAGAACGACAAGCTCAAACGCATGGTGGCGGAACAACTGCTGGTGATTGATGGCTTGAAGGAGTTAAGCCGAAAAAAATGAAGACCTCCGCGGGCCGGCGCGAAGCGCTGGAAGTCCTTACTCGTCGGGGGCTGTCGCAACGCAAGGCATGTCGTTATCTGGAGCTGAGCCGGCGGGTAGCAGGTTATCAGTTGCTACAACCCGAAAAGGATCGGAGCCTGACGCAGCAGCTCATCGCGGCGTCGCAAGAGGTCCCTCGCTTCGGGTACCGGCGTATGTCTGCCTGGCTGGCCTTGGGCGAGTCCCGAGTGCGACGGCTCTGGAGCGCTCTAAAACTGGGCATTCCACGAAAGCGGCCTCGCAGGCGTCGATGCGGCAACGATATTCGGTTGCCTGCAGCAACCAAGCCTAATTCAGTCTGGAGCTATGACTTTGTTCATGACCAGATGGTGGATAGACGCTCGTTGAAGATGCTGTGCGTGATCGATGAATACACCCGGGAATGCCTGGCCATCGAAGTTGCTGCCAGTTTGCGCTCCCAGGACGTCATCCTGACGCTCTCGCGCTTGATGCGGTTACATGGAAAGCCGGCCTACGTAAGGTCGGACAATGGAGCCGAGTTCACAGCGGCCAAGGTCATGCGATGGCTGCGGGACGCCTCAGTTGGTCCGGCCTTCATTGCGCCAGGCAGTCCATGGCAGAACGGATTCGTGGAAAGCTTCAATGGCAAGCTGCGTGACGAACTGCTTAACCGGGAGTGGTTCCGCAGCCGGGCAGAAGCGAAAGTGCTGATTGAAAGATGGCGTCAGTTCTACAACGAGCGCAGGCCGCATAGCGCACATAACTACCAACCTCCAGCTACGGTTCGTCGAGCCTGGTTGGAATCGAATATGATCGACAACCGACTCACTGCCTGATTGGCTACAAATTACCGACGCAGGTCAGGTCTTGCGGAGAACCGGGAAAGCTCCGGCCGCATTGGCTTCTCGTTTCTGCCTGATTGGATGCGCTCCAATACCGGCCAGAACAGCAAGACGGAAATTCTCTTGGTACTTCAGGTATCACGTTTGTAAGAGGAACTGCCATTGACTTATTTTTCACCTATCGCTGACGACATTTGTTCGTTATTTAAAACAGCAATTAAATCTATCCTCAATGGAGTGTTTATGACCAGTGCGATCACACGATATTTCTATAATCCTGCTGAGTATCCTCCGCTACAGCAAGCTACTAGCGCACAAAATCAGGCTCTTAGGAGCCACCCTAATGCAGCGCCAAAAGATAGATCAAACGAAACGGCTTTTCCTGCCAGACTTGCATCAAGCCGAATTGTTCGATCTGGAGGTTCAGTGCTACAACGTCAATTTCTTCTGAATCGATCTACTGAAATTAAAGGAGTTGGCTATAACACTTCTACAGGATCGCCTGCGACCACTGGGACGTCAAAGACTGGCGTTCTTTGTATGACTGATGGCCTTGACTTATGTTTTGCAGTTGCCATTGGTGGAGAAAAAACGTCGGGAGAGCCTGCAGCGAAAGTCCGAGTTTTTCATGTTATGCCTGCGAATGAAAATGCGCAGCGGGATATTCGAATGTATGTGCAGCAATTAAAACGAGAGGGTTATTCTGTGCGTGCCGCTATTCACGGCGGAGATTCTTCATCAGCTTCTAGCAATCGGAGGCTTGGTGCTGTTGATGCGACGCTCGAAGGTTTAGAGGTTCCAATCGATTTTCACGAAACAGGAGCTGGCGGCGAAGGAAATGGTGCCCTTGGCGCAGTGATTGACGCCGGCGGTCGTATTCGGTTTGTAACTCAACTTGTCAAATAAGACTTCGCTATTTCTTTAGAGATATGACCAATGCCATCGAGTCGGTCAACATGAGCTTGCCCAAGCTGACTAAGAACCGAGGCTCGTTCCCACGCGATGAGGCACTGATTAAACTCTTCTTCCTGGCCTGCGCAACATCAGTAAAAGTGGACGCGGCCCATCCGAGATTGGAAAGCTGCACCGACACGGTTTACTATCCAGTTCAGTGAACGTATCTCTATGAATTAAACGAAATCCCGTTTGCAAAAAAATTCGGACACGCCCACGTCGCGGCGATGACATCGAACGTCAATCTGAGTTGCTCAATGCAGGCCCAACTGCCAGGACTGCCCTTGGCTCCATGCCGACCAAAGCTGCTGGTAAAGCGTGCAGCGGCGTAGCAGTTCGGCATGGCTGCCGCAGTCGATCACCTTGCCCTGATCCATCACTACGACCTGGTCTGCCGCGACGGCGTGATCCAGGCGGTGCGCCACCATGATAGTTGTGCGTCCCGGCAGCAGCTCACGCAGCGCGCAGCGGATGGCGTGATCATTTTCAGCGTCCAGCGCCGAGGTCATTTCGTCGAACAGCACGACAGGCGCATCCTTGAGCAAGGCGCGGGCGATGGTGAGTCTTTGCTTCTGTCCGCCGGAGAGATTGCGTCCTAATTCAGCTAGCTGGGTGTCGGCTCCATCCGGCATCGCATCTACGAAAACTTCGCACTGGGCGGCGCGCAGAGCGGCGCGTAGTTGCTCCGGCGTGGCATGGCGGGCGCCGGCTGCGATGTTGCTTGCGATGCTGTCCTGGAACAGCAGGCCATCCTGGAACACCATGCTGATGCGCGCCAGATGGTCGCCCAGCGTAACCGCGCGAATATCCTGACCGTCCACCAGGATGCGACCACTGCTGGTGTCGTGGAAGCGCGCCAGCAGTTGCAGCAGGGTCGACTTGCCCGCACCGCTGGGGCCGACGATCACGGTGGTCTTGCCAGCCGGGAAATCGAGATCGAGATTGTGCAGCACCGGCTCGCCAGGCCAGTAACCGAAGCTGACCTGCTCCAGCCGGATCTGCGCCGCTCCCGCTGCCACCTCCGCGTGGCCGTCGGGAAGAGCCGGTTGAGCCAGCAGGGCAGCATGAGCGGCCATGGCCTCCTTGCTGGCCAGCGCCTGGAAGCGTTGCACCAACAGGGATTCGATGGGCAGGCTCAGTGTGCTCAATACCGCCAGCATGATGAGCAGTTGGGCGCCGTCGAGATGGCCGTCCAGATAGCGCCAGCCGGCAAAGCTGAGGGCGACGGCCATGACCAAGCCGAACAGGCTGTTGGAGAGCAACAGGCCTGGCGCCAGCTTCCAGCTGGTGCGGTGATAGAACTGTCGCAGTTGCTGGTTGTGTTGGGTGAATCGCTGCTTGATGCGGGCATCGTCCTGGTAGGCGCGCAGTACCGGCATGCCGTCGCTGAGCTCGCCCAGATGGCGCGAGACCTGCTCCAGCTGCGCCTGCTGCTGCCGTGCGCTGGCCAGCATCCAGCGGCCGATCCGTTCCAGCACCATCACCGCTGCGGCCAGCAAGACCACGACCAGGAAGGCCAGCGTCAGGTCCAGCCACGCCAGCGCGCCGATCAGGGCAGTCAGCAGCAAGACGTTGCTGATCTGCTGGGCGGCCCCGAAGGAAGAAAATTCTTCCACCCAGCGCAGGTCATGCACGATGAAGCGCGACAGGCGCTCGCTAGGAAAAGCGCGCGCGAGCAAGCCCAGCGGAACCTTCATGGCGTGGGCGACCAGGCTGGAGCGTAATTGCCCGGTGACGCGATAGCCCTCGATGAACAGGGCAGTCTGGGCAGAGGAAGTCATCAGCAGCCGCAGCAGCGGGCAGGCGCACGCCAGCAGCACCGTCCAGTAAGGTGGTGCTGCCTGCGTCCCGCGCAGCAGACTGCCCAGCAAGATGGCCGCGCAGAGATAGGGGATAGCGCTGAGCAGACCATCCAGCATCATGATGCACAGTGCGCGCAGATAACGTTGCCGCTCCTGGGCGGGGGTGTTGCCGAACCAGGTGTGGACAATCTGCTTCCAGCTCAGGGGCTGTTGGGTCGTCATGAGAGGGCGGGAGAAGAGGGTTCGGAGGCTGGCTGCGCGGGCGTGACGGCGTGGGCGTGCTGCATTTGCCACAGGCTGGCATAGCGCCCTTGTTGCTGCAGCAGCGCGGCATGCTGGCCTTGCTCGAGTACGTGCCCTTGTTCCAGCAAGACGATCTGGTCGGCGTGCGCGATGCTGCTCAGGCGGTGGGCGATGACCAGTACGGTCTTGTCAGCGGCCAGGGCCGAGAGGGCCAGTTGGATGCGATGTTCATTGAGGGCGTCGGCCTGGGAGGTGGCTTCGTCCAGCAGCAGGATGGGGGCATTCTTGAGAATGGCCCGGGCGATGGCCAGACGTTGTTGTTCGCCGCCCGAGAGCAGTGCGCTGCCCGGCGTCAGCAGGGTCTGGTAGCCCTGCGGCAGCGCCATGATGAACTCATGCGCCTGTGCCGCCCGCGCTGCTTGGATGACTTCCTCTTCGGTGGCGCCAGGTTTGCCCAAGCGGATGTTGTCGGCAATGCTCATGTCGAAGAGCTGGTTTTCCTGGAAGATGCAGGTGATGTTCTGGCGCAATGCCTCGCGCGTGTAGTCGTTGATGGGTCGCTCACCCAGCAGGATGCGGCCGCTGGTCACATCCCAGTGACGCAGCAAGAGCTTCACCAGCGTCGATTTGCCCGAACCGCTGCCGCCGACCAGGGCGGTAGTGGTGCCGGGATGCAGGGTCAGGCTGAGATTGTCCAGCACCGCCTGCTGGTGATAGGAGAACGAAACCTGCTCGCAGCGGATGGTGATTTTCTCGGGCAGGGCGGTGTGGCTGCCCTCGCGCTGTTCAGGAGCGCCCAGCAATATGTCCAGGTGTTCGAAGGCCTGTTGCTGTTGCACGAAGCGATTGGAAAAACCGGCCAGCTTGGTCAAGAGGTTGCCCAGCCCAGGCGTGAAGAAGACAAAGAAGCACAAGGTGGCCAGATCCAGGCTGCCCTGCTGGTGCCACCACAGGCCCAGCGGCAGCAGCAACAGCAGCGGTGAGCTCACCAGCACCTGCATCACCAGATTGGGCAGCAGCGCGCCACGCACCCAGCGATGGGCGGTGCCGACATAGTCACCATTGGCTTCTTCCACCCGGGCCTGCATGGCGGCCCCGCTGTTGAACAGGCGTGCGGCGGGCATGGTGCGCAGGATCTCGGTCATGGCCTTGAACAGCTTGCCCTGGTTGAGATAGAAGTCCTGGGCAATGTCGTGCCGCTTGCGCATGAGCAGCATGCAGGCCACCATCCCCAGTACCAGGCTCGACAGCGAAGCCAGGCTGAGTCGCCAGTCCACTGCGAAGAGGGCGGCGATGACGATGAGCGGTGCAATGAAGTGCGAAGTCAGTTCCGGGATCAGATGGGCCAGGCCATCTTCGAGTTGCTCGACGTCGTCGATCACCACCTGCCGGATCTTCTGTGAAGAATGGTCCTGGAAAAAACCCAGTGGCGCATTGACCAGCCTGGAGAGCAACTGGCCGCGCAGCTCGGTCTGGATGTCTGCCGCCATCAGGTGCGAGCTCACCTGGCTGGCCAGGAAGCACAGCCGCCCCGCCAGCGTCCCGCCAATGAGCCAGCCCACCAGGGCAATGAGGCGCTCCTGGTCGAGCGACGCATGCAGCAGCGCCAGGCTGAACTGATAGGCCACTAAGTTGGGCGTGAGGCTCAGGATGGCCGCAGCAATGCCGGCCAGCGTGGCAATGAGCAGGGGACCTGGTCTCGTGCGGGTCAGCGCCAGCAGCCGGGAGACTGCGCCAGGCGCAGGGGCAGCGCGCGCTGCGGAAGCAGAGGCAGCCTCAGGAGGGGCCGCATCCGATGGGGTCAGAGGAGTCGCTTGCACGGCAGCACCTTTCTTGGAATCCGGCCTGCTCAGGCGGCCAGCCAGTGGTTGGCCTGGGCCAGCGCGGCATCCTTGTCGGCCACGATCTTGTAGGGATAGGGCGAGCGGCTGGACATCACATAGATCAGCGCCTTGCGCCAGAAGGCATTGCGTTTGCGCTCGTCAGGCTCGATGCGCACTGCGCCCAGGCACCACTTGCGTTGTTCGGCCAGGGTGCGTTTGCTCCACTGCGCATACAGCTTCATGAAATGCGCAGAATCGCGCGGCAGCTCCGCCCCGGAAAAGACCAGAACGAATTTCGCGCCGCGCGCCAGCACGGCGTCGAGCTGCGCAATGACGCCGTCGGCGTCGGCGTCGGCGACATGATCGGGCATCTGGTAGTGGACGATAGGCCAGTCGTGGGTGCTGATGATGCTCATCTCGGTTTTCCCTTTTTGTTCATGAGGTGGCGTTGACGTTTTGCCGTGGACGCCTGGAGGGCGTGCGAGCGATACTATCAAAATTTGATGCAAATGCGAATCATTATTGGTATTATCTGATCCGCTGTAAATCGTCGTAATCATTCAACCGTGAACTTTTTGATACCAGGAAGGTGTTGCGTAGCGTTCGAGGCCGATGTTCTGGAGCGGGGTGTCATCTGTGCCACCTCGCGTAATTTGCCCGGGGAGGACACTGGCATGCGGATCTCAATAGCGGCATCGGCGCGTAATCTGTTCTTAGCCTTGTTTCTTGCCCGTGAACAGTGGAGAGGGGATCGCATTGGCGTGCTGGCATGCCATCGCGGTCTTCTCAAGACACCTGCAGGTACGAGATTAAGGACAACGAAAACATGTTCCAAAGAAAGCCGATCTGTCTGGCCCTCACCGGGGCGATGACTCTGTATTCGCCGCTGGGCGTGGCGCAGGATAGTGCTTCGCAAGGGGCCGCCCTGCCCGAGGTGACGGTGCAGGCAAGCAAGCAGGGCAAGACCGAGCAGAAGATCAACGGCTCCATCAGCGTAGTCTCAGGTGCGACGCTGGAGCAAGCCAACGTCAGCCGCACCGATGATCTGCAACGCGCCTTGCCTGACCTGTATCTGCCGCAACAGGGCAACAGCGCGTTCATCACACCGTCGCTGCGTGGCGTGGCCTCCCTCAATACCTACAATCCGGCCGTGGTGATGTATGTGGACGGTGTGCCGCAGTTCGTGACGGCACAGTCGCAGCTGCTTACCAATGTGGAACAGGTGGAACTGCTGCGAGGCCCCCAGGGCAGCCTGTTTGGCCGCAATGCCGCCGCCGGGGTGATCAATATCGTCACGCGCCAGCCTGACAATGAACTGGCCGGCCATGTCGAAGGTGGGTTTGGCAACCGTGGCCGCCGCACCACCACTGCTTCCATCTCAGGACCGCTGGTCAAGGACACCCTGTATGGCGAAGCCGTGATTGCCTACGACAGCGCCGACGGCTTCCTGCGTAGCCTCTCCAGTGGGCAGGACAATGTGGGCATGCGCGAGGATGTGGCCGGCCAGGTCAAGCTGCGCTATGCCCCCGTGGGCGGGCCGCTGGACGTGCGTTTCATGACCAGCCATGAGTGCGTCCGCTCTGCCGAAGACAACTACGTCTCCTACACCAATTTCAGCAACCGGGTCATCCTGGACGGCAACTCCGTACCGGGGCTGGCTACGATGAACTCCTATATGAAGCGCTGTATCGACAACGTGTCGCTGAGCGCCGATTACGACTTCAGCGACTATCGCCTCAGCCTGGTCACGGCCCGCAACAAGGTCGATATCCGCGAGCGGCTGCTGGGTGCGCAGGGCAAGTCCATGCCCGAAAGCCAGGAGAGCCTGTCGCAGGAAGTCCGCTTGGCCACCCGCGGCACGGGCCGTGCATGGGATGGCGTGGTGGGCGCCTACTTTGAACACGGTCGCTACAAGCAGCGCAGCAGTTACGTGCTATTCCCGACCTTCGGCACCGACCGCTCGCAGACCACCACCGACTCGGCCGCCGTGTTCGTCGACGGGATCTGGCACGTTACCCCGCGTTGGGATGTCAGCGCCGGTGCGCGCCTGGTGCAGGACAAGGCCGAGACCTCCGGGGTGCTACCCATCGAAGGGGTGGCTGCCTATGCCGCCAGCACCAGCAGCAACAAGGCGCTGGGCAAGTTGAGCACGGGCTATCAGCTCACACCTTCGCTGCGTTCCTACGCCAGCCTCAGCCAGGGTTACAAGCCGGGCGGCTACAATCTCCAGCCGACCAGCGCCAACGACAGCCGCTCCTATCGTCCCGAGACCTCGCTGAACTATGAGATGGGGCTCAAGTTCAACACCCCGGACCAGAAGGTGAGCGCCCGCGCCGCCGTGTTCCAGATCGAAAGCCGCAATACCCAGCTGTACCAGGGCATCGTCGGCAGCCAGTACCTGACCAACGCCGGACAAGCCCGCTCTCGCGGCATCGAAGCCAACCTGTCGGCTGAAGTGTTGCGCAACTGGACGCTGGGCCTGGATGCGCAGGTGGTCGATTCGATCTTCACCGACTATCACGTCAACAGCAGCACCGACTACACCGGCAACAAGCTGCCCTTCGTGCCCCGCTATATCCTGGCGGCCAGCCTGAGCGGCCGCATTGCTACCGACGTGGGCATGGTACGTCCGCGCGTGGCAGCGCGCTACATCGGCCAGCAGCAGTTCGATGCGGCCAATAGCCTGAAGCAGCAGGGCTACATGCTGGTGGATGGCCAGGTGTCGTGGCGCGCTACCAGCAAGCTCGATGTGAGCTTCTACATCAACAATGCCTTCGACAAGCGTTATCTGAACTATGCCGCTACCTCCAACGGACTGAGGTTCGGTACCCTGGGCGAAGGCCGGGAGTTCGGCGTGAAGCTGCGTTACGATTTCTGAGCGGAGCGCAGGGCCAGTTGATCAGCGTAGTCGTGGCGTGATCACTGGTCGAAGCAAGTAAAAAAACAGGCAAAGGCGCAGGCCTTTGCCTGTTCTTGTTTTTGTTGTTGATATTCCGTTTCTATCTTTGCCTTTGTCTTTATCGATGATCGATGTTGATGTCGGGATCAAGCCATCAAATCATCAAACCTTCTCCCTGCCCTGCACCGCCCGGCGTGCAATCTGCTGCCATAGCCCCTGCTGGGCTTGTTCATCGGGGAAATGTGCGCCCGCAATGACCTGCTGGCTGAAGTCCGCTGCTGTATGCATTTGCCACAGCGCCATTTGTGCCGCGCTCACTTCGGGATCACGCTCTCCGACGAAGCTATGCAGCGGGCATTGCAGCGCCGGTCTGGGCTGGTATTGATAGCACTCGGTGATGGCAAAGTCGGCGCGGATGACGGGAAGAAAAAGCGCTTGCAGTTCCGGGTGCGCCAGCAGTGTGGTGCCATTGCCACCCAGTGCCAGCAATTGCTCGACCAGCTCGGCATCGCCCATCTGATGACGCCAGGGCATCGGTGTCGGCAGTTGCGGCGGTCGCCTGCCCGAAACGAACAAGGCCTGCGGTGGCCGACCCTGCGCTTGCAGGGCGCTGGCCAGTTCAAAGCCCAGCAGCGCACCCAGGCTGTGTCCATAGATGGCATAGCGTTCGGGAAGTAGCCCGAGCAAAGCGTGGCTCATGTCCTCGATCAGCGTGAGATGGCTGGTATGCAGGGATTGGCTGCGGCGCGTTCCGTGTCCGGGCAATTCGAGGGGGGCGATGTGGATGCCGTAGCCGGCAAAATAGGCTTGCCAGCTGCGGAAGCTGGCCGCATTGCTGCCGGCGTGGTGCAGGCAGAACAAGGTCATGCCACTGCGATGCGTATCGTTGAAGGGCAGGTAGGGGCTGGTTGGTGTGGAAGAGATCATGCGTGTGCTATTTCCTCTGTCCAAGGGCTGGACAGCAGTTGATCGATGCACGCCAGCAGTTGTGGCCGCTGCTGGCGCAGGAAGAAGTGGCCGCCCGCCACGGCTTGCGCTGAAAACCGACCACGGGTGTGGTTGCGCCATTGCAACGCCTGCTCAGGCGTGACCAGATGATCGTCCTCGGCATAGAAGAGCGTGATGGGCGCATCGATGCTGCAGTCATTGGCGCAACAATAGTGTTCGGCCAGCTGGCTGTCGCTGCGCAGGGCCGGCATGACGGTCTGCATCATGTCGGTATGCTGCAGGATATCGGTGGGCGTGCCGCCCAGTTGGGCCACGGCGTGGGCGAACTGGGCCGGCGGCAGGTGCGAAAGCGCTTGTCGTACCGGCACGCTGGGAGCGGGACAGGCCAGCACGATGAGATGCTGCGGCGGTGTTCCCTGGGCGCTGAAGTGACGCGCCAGTTCGAACGCGATCTTGCCGCCCAGGCTACAGCCCAGCAGCGCCCAGGGCTGCTGCACATAGGGCTGTAATACCGCGGCCAGTTGCTGCACCAGCTTGTCCATGTTCACATGGGCGGCTTCGGCCAGCCGGTTCTCGTGCCCGGGCAACTGGAGCGGATGCAGGCTCCAGTGCGCGCTGGCCGACGTCCAGTCCCGATAGATGGACGCGCCGCCGCCTGCATAAGGTAGCGCGAACAGTTGGCAATGACCGGGTCTGGCTTGCATGGCCGGATGACTGAGCGGCAGCCAGCTGCCACCCCGCTCGGCGGGCGTGGCCGGCCGTGGCGTCGGTGGCTGTGTTTGTCGCGGTTGTTGCACTTGTTCCAGCCGCTGGCCGCGCTGGCGCAGCGCTTCCTGCAGTGCAGGGCCAATCGGCTGCGCTCGCCGGGTGCTCTTGCGCCAGTGCTGGATGATGTAGTCGGCGCGGCCCTCTTCCAGAGCGGCAAAGAGGGGCGAGTCGGGGTTGGCCAGATACTGTTGCAGTTCAGCGTGCAAGGAGGGATTGTCCAGTTCCGCCAGGACCTGCTGCAATCGCCGCCACAAATGGGGTGAGGCGCGTCGACGCGAAGCCAGCACCTCTTGCCTGACCGAGCGGTGCTGCTGCAGCTCCAGGCCGCACAGGGACAGGGCCTCTTGCAGCAGCGGCAGGCTGTTCTGGTCGATGACGTCGCTGAAACAGAAATAACCCTGCGGGGCCAGGATGCGCTGCACCTGTTCGAAAAACGCCGGCAGGTCGCTGTAGGCGCCCGAGGATTCCATGTTCAGCACCACATCCACGCTATTGTCGGGATGCGGCAGGCGGCAGGCGTCCCCCAGCTGGAAGCGCAGGCGCCGTCCCTGGTGTTGCTGGCGGCAGTAAGCGATATTGCTGGGGCTGATGTCGATGCCTATCAGTTGCGTGGGCGCATAGAAACGCTGCAGCAGGGCCAGCGCTCCACCTCGGCCACAGCCGATGTCCATGATCCGTTTGCCATCCAGGGGCGTCTTGCCGATGATTTCCAGCACCAGGCGGGCCTGGCTGTGATTGGGCTCGTGATCCGCGATGCGATGGCAGGCCTGGTCCCTGTCCGGGCAGTCGCTGTGATAGCCCCAGTTCAGATAGTGGGCATGGTCGGCCAGCCCGGCGTGTTCCAGCAGGGTGGCCAGACCCTGGTAGGCCAGCCGGTTGCGGCGATGGTTAGCGTCCAGCATGGGCATGTTCTCTGGCGTAGGAAACGGGATCAGGGAAGGGCGGGCAGGGCGGGGCCAGCTCGGTCATGACGGGCTGGCCGACGGCGCGCATGATGTCCAGCCAGGCCTGGCCATGCTGGACCCAGTGCGGACTATCCGGGCTGGGTTCCTGCATGAGTTCGTCCAGCGCCCGGAAGATGGCATGGGGAATGTCCTCTTCGACCGCCTCATTGAGGCTGGGCGCCTGCGCCGGCCCGAAGGTGATGGAGGTGGGCTGGCGGTTGTAGCGGCTGCTGCGCAGCGCTTCGCCGTTGAGGAGGTATGAGGCGTCGGCACCATCCTCTTGATAGTTGGGTGCGTAGATCGGGTGGCTCCAGACTACGGGGCCATAGCTGTTGGCCAGCAGGATATTGCCCTGCGGTCCACCGCAGCTGATCCGGTGCATCACCAGACTGTGGTGGTCCAGGTCGCGGTGGTCCAGATAGGTTTGCAGATGCAGGCTCAAGGGAATCCCCGCCAGCACACCCTGCAGCGAGCGAAACGGCCAGGGGTGCGCTGGCCGGGGCAGCGTCTCCAGGCTCAAGGGCGCGCTTACAGCAAAGGGCGCCAAGCCGCCCAGGGCGCGTCCCAGGATATCCAGGCTGGAGTACAGCAGTTGCAGGCTGGTCGTCATCTCGATGAACCACATCGGCTGTTGCGTCAGGCCCTGGCGCACGTACTGGATGAAGCGCTGGCCGGCGGGCAGATGGGGATACAGCGTATTGATCTGGTACCGCACGCCATGCTCGCGCGCCGTGCTCAAGAGGCGCTGGGTATCGGTGGGGTGCAGCGGATGCTCTTGAAGCACATGGATGCCACGTTGCAGCAATGCGCTGGCCAGCCGTGTGCCATCGCCGCCGACGATGCTGGTCCTCACCGCCACGCAGGCGATATCGATATCTGCGGGTAACTGATCCACCTGCCGGTACAGGGGAATGTCCAGTTGCCGTGCCAGCGCGACCGAGCGCGCACTCCCTCTGGCCAGGATGCCGCACAGCTGGTAGCCCGGTCTTTGCTGCGCCAGCGCCGCCAGGTAGTGTTCGCCGAAACGGGTGCCGCAGACGAGGACCTTGTGCGGCGGCCTGGTTGCCAAGTTCTTGTCGGCGTTCATGGGTGGCCTTTCTTGCGCAGCGAAGACAGCCGGGGAAGTTCAGCGGCAAAGGCGGCCATGTCGGCAAGATCGGCCTCGGCCTGGATCAGCGCCGTGGGCGGGCGTTGCCAGTTGTCGGCTGAACGGGCCAGCGCATGCAGGATCGCTTCCAGGCGCAGGATGACGGTCTCGCCGACTTCTTCCGGGAATATCCTGGTGTCGAGGTCGATGTTGTAGAGCAGGGCGCTTTCCTCTTCCAGCACCTGCAGGTGCAGCCAGGTATCGGCTTGGCTGGCGGTTTCGTAGCTGGGCATGCCCAGCAGCGGATCGGACACTTCCGGGATGCTGTAGGCCTGGCGCACGCCCAGTAGGCTGGTCATGGCCACCGGCGGCAGCGCCCCCAGATGGGTGCTGCCCAGGGTGCTGTGCTGATGGTCCTGCAAGACTGCTGCGGGGTCGGGGATGAACAGCTGCAAGCGTTGCTGCAGAGCCTGCTGGCACTGTTGCATGAGGGCCGTGACATGGCTGGCCGTCAGGTCGCAGGGCAGCACGGCGCAGGTGCTGGCATCGAGCATCACGTTCATGATGTGGGCATGCAGCGGCAGGCGATCGGGATAGTCCAGCCGCAGCGAAAAGGCGGACTGTTGCGTCCACGGTTGCAGCGCCATGGCCAAGGCCGCCAGCAGCACTACGGTGCCGCTCACGCCGGCTTGTTCCCCTTGTTGCTTTAGCTGCAGCCAGTCCGGGCGCGCCAGGGTGCTGCGCCACGTCAGCAGCGCAGCACCTGCGCGCTGGCTGGCATGGACCGGCAGTTCGGGCGGCGTGGGATAGCCGGCCACGATGTTGCGGTACTGCTGCAGATGCGACTGCGCCAGGGGGGTCTGGCTCAGTGCTGTTTCGGCATGCAGATAGTCCAGTCCGTCAAAGGCCAGGCTGGGCAGGCCATAGTCGGGATCGTTGATGAGCAGGTGCAGCTCACGCAGCATGATGCGGAAGCTCTCGATATCCACCAGCAGAGTGTGGGCCAGCAGATGCAGGCACAGCCGTTCCCCCGGAAGGTGGCTGGCGTGCCACTGGAACAGCGGCCATTCCCCCGGTGCGAAACGATAGCTGCTCAGTCGTTGCCGCAACTGCTGGCGCGCTACCGCCAGGGAGTCGCCTTGCTGCGCCGTCAGATGATGGTGCGTGATGCGCTGGTGTACCTCGGCGACCGGACGCAACTGGCCATCGCTGGCGATGCCGCAGCGCAGGATGGGGTGCCGTTGCAGCAGCCTGTTCCAGGCTTGCTCGAAGCGGGCCAGGGGGAAGGACTCGGTCTTGTCGTATTCGACATAGAGCTGTGGCGGCCGGTCTGCATGTGCCTGTTGCCAGCGCAGTGCGCGCAACCCTTGCAGGCGTGGTGGTGCGGCGCTGGCGGGACGGGCGGTATCGCCATTGTCCAGCAGCCATCCGGGGCGTTGCCGCTCCAGCGCTTGCAGCGCCTGGCGCAGCAGCGGGGTTTCCTGCGCTGGGGCCGGGGTGGCATGGGCTTGCTTCTGGCGTAGTAGTTCGGTGAGGGCCTGCAGATGGCTGGCCTTGAAGATATCTTCGGCAGAGAGATGCACGCCGGTATCGCGCCGGATACTCTCGTTGAGTTCCAGCAGTAGCAGGGAATCCAGCCCCAGCTGGATCAGCGGCGTGAGCGGATCGATCTCGTCCGGTGCGCACTTGAGCTGTTGCGCCAGTTGCTGGCGCAGATAAGGGCCGGTCGGATCTTCTTCGCGCGTCGGTGTGAGCGCTTGCAAGCTCACTTGCGTTGGCCCGTGGGCTTGCGTGCGTTGCTGCGGGATCAGCCCGGCCAGGGCATCAACGAAGCCTTGCAGCGTTTGCGAAGCGAAGGCAGTGCTGGCGGAGATATCGATGCCGTAGCGCTTGTTGAGCCGCTCGCACAATTCCAGCAATAGCAGCGAATCCAGGCCGGACTGGATCAGCTGGCTATGGCCATGCAGGCTGTTGGCATCGCACTTGAGCAGGTCGGCCATGTCTCGCCTTACTTGCTCGAACAGACCAGACCCGGAGACCCCCCGCACATCAGAGACATCAGGCAGACTGGCTTGCACTGTCGGGAGCGCCGCTGCATGGTTGATTCCCACGGCCTCTGCCGGCAAGGTGGAGGCCAGACGGCAGGCCACATACACGGCCTGTTCACCTGCCAGCGCCTGTGCCAGCAGGGCGAGCGCTTCACTATTGCGCATGCCCAGCATTCCGCGTTGCGCCAGGGTGCTGGCCAGTACCTGGCGCTGGTCCGGTGCGATGTCGCGCCAGAACCCCCAGGCCAGCGCCACGGTGTCGCAACCGGCCTGGCTACGTTGCTGCGCCAGGCTTTCCAGCAGCGCGTTGGCGCCAGCGTGCGCGGCCTGGCCCGCTGGCGCGAAGGCCGTGGCCGCCGATGAGAAGTAGACCGTCAATTGCGGCGATAGCTGGGTTTCGTACTCGTGCAGCAACAGGGCCGGCAGGTACTTGGTGTTCACCGACGCCTGCCAGCTCGTCGCTTCATAGCGCGCCAGCGGTGCATCGTTGACGACCCCGGCAAGATGGAAGATCGCACCGATGGCCGGGCCCTCGGCCAGCCGTTGCAGCGCGGCGCGGAACTGTGCGGGATCGGTGGCGTCGGCCTGTGCATCGACCTGGATCAGCGCGCCGTCCAGGCTCAGCATCTGCAGCCTTGCCTGCTCGGCGGCAGTGGCGCGTCGGCGTGCCAGCAAGACGATATCGCGCACGCCCTGCTGCTGCAGCCAGTGCGCCAGCGTCAGTCCCATCTCCCCCAGTCCGCCCACGATAACGCATCGGCCCTGGGGTAGGCTGGCGAGCGAGTGCGCGCGTGCCGCCGCCAGCTGGCGCTGCCAGAGTTGCTGGCCGCGCTGGGCGATCACTGTCTGTACGTTGCTGTTGGCCGCTGCCAGCCAGGGCAGCATGGCCGTGGTCGGCGGCTGCGATGGGTCCAGTTCCAGATGCAGCGCGTCCAGCGCAGGATATTCATGGCGGGCCACCCCCAGCACACAGGACAAGGCCTGGCCGGTGCGATGGTGTACGGCGTCGTCCGGCCAGACGGCCAGGCTCTGTTCGGTCAGCAGGACCAGCCGCATGGGTTGCGGCCATGCCGCTATTGCCTGGACCAGCACGGCCAGTGCGCCCAGTTGCTGCTGGCTGGCCTGGACTTGTTCTTCAGGCGCGTCGCCAGCCCTGTCATGCGCGCGATAGCACAGCGTGTCGGGCTGATGCTGGGTCAGCAAAGCGTTCAGTGCAGCGGTCGTCCAGGAAGCAGGCTGTTCTGGCTGGATCAGCGTGATCCCTGCTGCCTGCAACAGGCGCATCCACGCCGCTGGGCAAGGCTGGGCATCCAGCCACAGGAGCTTGCGCGGCAGCGCGCCGTCGCCCTGCGCATTCTGGGGACAGGGCTGCCATTCCCACTGATACAGAGTCGCCGATGGTTCACCGGAACGCCGCCATGGCTGCGGGAGAGCGGCGACCGGTCGATGTCCCTGCCAGACCATGAGGGCTTGTCCCTGCGCATTGCGCAGCGACAGGCTCTGGTCGGGATGGCGGAACCACTGGCTGCTGCCGGTCTGCCGTTGAGGCCAGTATAAGCGGGCGATCTGATGATGATAGGGCGATGGTTCTTGCTGCGGCAGGCTCGACAGCAGGCTGTCGTAGGCGTTGCCTGCGTCGGCCAGCTTGCCGCCGGGCAGGCTGCCTGCGGGCAACTGGCAGGGCAGGGCGCGCAGTTGGCGCAGGCGTGCCGATAACAGCAGGGCGCGTTGTTGCTGTGGTAGCTGTACCGACAGTTGCAAGTGGTCCTGCCACTGTTGCAGGCTTGCCGTCAGCGGCAGCGGTGCGTCGCTGAGGTCGAGATGCCAGCACAGTTGTTCCAGGCAGAGACGCGGGCTGGTCTGGCCTGCATCGAGCCCATCTAGCAGTTGCGCCACGATGGCGCCCGGCGCCAGGTCCGTGAGAGTGATCGGCTGCCCCGGCAGATCCGCCGGGGCAAGGCGCGCCTGGGCATGACGCGCCAGCAGGATGTGCTCCCCCAGCTTGCTGGCAGCATCATCCGCAGCGGGGAAGGCCGCGAAGTCCTCGAAGCCGGCGTCCTGCAGCGAGGCCTGCCAGATCTCGCGGGAGGCGAACAGCTCGCCGGCGCGTCGGTCCTGCGGATCCAGCGGTGGGACCAGTGGACCGAATACGAAGTCAAACAGGGGTTTGGGCTGGGTGATCTCGCGCATCATGATGATCCCCCCGGGGGCCAGCAGGCCCGCCAGGTTGCGCAGCATGTGACTCAGATGCGGGGCATTGTGCAGCACGTTGGCGGCGACGATGACATCGTATTGCGCCAGCGGCAGCGCCTGAGTGGCGGCGGGCTGGTTCATGTCGAACGGTACGTAGGACATGAAGGGATAGGCCGCGAACTTCCTGGCCGCACGCTGCAGAAATAGCGGCCCGATGTCGGTGAAGCTGTAGTGCTGGCAGCGCCCGGCCGGTAAGGCGGCGAGGATATCGCGCGTGGTGCCGCCGGTGCCGCCGCCGATTTCCAGGATGCGCAGCGGCGCGGGGCTCTGGGCGGCATGGCGGGCCAGCAGGCCGGCAGCCAGTTGGTTGAGGTAACGTGAATAGGGCTGGTCCTGGTACATGTGTTCCACTTCCTCCGTGGAGGCCGCCGGGAATACCACGCTGACCGGGTCCACCTTCAGGCTTAGCATGTCGGCCAGTCGCGGCCCGCTGCGCTCCACCAGTTGCGCCAGATGGTCATAACCGAGCTGGCGCATGGTGGCCAGCCATTCGGCGCTGCGATCTGCCTGCGGCAGGCGCAGGCGGCGGTAGTGCGGCTGGCCGTCCTGGCGCTGGCAACTGAGCTGGCCTGCGCTGGCGAGGTCGCGTAGCAGCCGCGCCAGCAGATCGAGGTAGCGGTCCGGCAGGCCGCTGTCCTGCAGGCATTGACGGGCGCTCTTCCATTGCTCCTCGGGCACCACCTTCAGACTGGCCAGGGCCATGCTCACGTAGTGCGCATGCAGGGCGGTGACGCCTTGTTCTTCCAGTGCCAACTGGCTCAGGTCCAGCCCCGCCGCCAGTTCGGCGCCGAGCTGTTCACCGGTCTGGCACAGGTGTTCCCAAGGGGTGGACGTTCTTTCTTCCACAGCGGCGGGCGGCGCACTGTACCAGCAGCGTTCACCCTCGAAGGGGGCGGTGGGCAGCAATTGCCGCTGCCGTGGCGTGCTGCGCAACAGGACATGCGCCTGCCAGTCGGGCTGCGGTTGGCTGAGGATGCCGGCCAGAGCGGCGGCATCGGGGCCGTCAGCACCCATGACCCAGCATTGCGGATGCAGGCTCGCCGGGGCTTGTTCGAGGAAACGGTACAGTTCGTCGATCAGCGCCTCCCTGTCCGCGCCGCTCACGGCCAGACGCCAGCCATACAGTTGCCGGTGATGACGGCTGGTGGCGCAGTAATCGGCGAGGTCCAGGGCGGGCGCATCTTCCAGGCGCTGGAGATGGCGCTGCGCCAGCAGGCTCAGTGCGCGCTGGCTGCGGGCGCTGAGCAACAGCACATGTTTGTGCGGCTGTATCGCATCGTCGGGGCTGGCTGCAGTGATCGGCGGGGCCTCTTCCAGCACCACATGGCAGTTGGTGCCGCCGATGGCGAACGAGCTCACGCCTGCGCGACGGGGTGTCTGGCTGTCCGGCCAGGGCAGTAGCACCGGTGGCACATAGAAGGGGCTGTCTTGCCAGTCGATGGCCGGGTTGGGTGTCTCCACGCCCAGGCTGGGCGGGATGTGGGCGTGATGGACCGCCAGCGCCGCCTTGAGCAGGCTGGCAATGCCGGCCGCCGTGTCCAGATGGCCGAGATTGGATTTGACCGAACCGAGGGCGCAATACTGGGCGGCCGAGGTGTGGGGACGCCATGCCTGGGTCAGTGCCCGGACTTCAATGGGATCGCCCAGCGGGGTGCCGGTGCCATGGGCCTCGACCAAGCCGATGTCGGCCGGCGAGACGGCGGCCAGCGACAAGGCTTCGGTAATGACGGCCTGTTGGCCTTCCACCGAGGGGGCGGTAAAGCCGGCCTTGCGTTGTCCATCATTGTTGATGGCCGAGCCGCGGATGACGGCGAGGATGGGATCTCCGTCGGCCAGGGCTCGCTGCAGCGGTTTGAGCAAGACCACGCCAGCGCCGTTGCCGATGGTCACCCCATCGGCCTGGGCATCGAACGGGCGACATTGGCCCTGGGCCGAAAAGATCATGCCGTCCCGGTGCAGATAGCCGCTTTCCTGTGGAAAGCTCAGCCCGACACCGCCGGCCAGGGCCATGTCGCATTCGCCGCTGACCAGTTGCTCGCACGCCATGTGCACCGCCACCAGCGAACTGGAACAGGCCGTCTGCACCGTCAGGCTGGGGCCGGTGAGGTTGAGCTTGTAGGACACGCGCGTGGCCAGGTAATCCTTGTCGTTGCCGATGAGGCGCTGGAAGGTCAGCGGAGAGGAGACCTCCTGGACCTGCTCGAAGCGCCCGGCCGGATAGGTACTCATCTTGCAGGCGCCGAGTACGGCGATGCGATTGTTGCGGCCCAGCGCCTCGGGCGGATAGCCCGCCATTTCCAGGGCTTCCCAGGCGCACATGAGGAAGAGCCGCTGCTGCGGGTCGATGGTTTCGGCTTCCTGGCGCGAGTAGCCAAAGAATCCCCAGTCGAAATGGTCTGCCTGGGGGATCACGGCGGCCACCGGCACGTGGGCCGGATGCTGCGCCATGCCCGTCGCCACACCCGCTGCGGCCAGCGCGGCGGCGTCGAGGCGACGCACCATGTTTTCGCCGTCGGCCAGCTTGCGCCAGAAGGAAAAGAGATCATCGGCATCGGCCATGCGGCAGCCGGCCCCGACGATGGCAATCGGGAAGGTGTCGCCGTAGTGTTCGTTCATGAAGGAGGAGGAAGTAGTGGACATGATCAGGCCCTTATTCGGAGAGTGCGCGGCGTTTCTGGGCGCGGTCATTGTTGCGCCGGCGTTCAAGGCGGGAAGCGCTGTCCGGGGCGGCGGCAGGATCAGCGGGCTGCTGCTGGCCAGCCAGGCGTCCCAGATGGGTCGCCAGGCTGGCCAGGGTGGTGTGGCTGAAGACATCGACCACCGGCAGGGTCAGGTCAAAGCGATGCTGCAGGCGTTGATGCAGGCGGATCAACTCTAGCGAGCTGGCGCCCAGTTCGAAGAAGTTGGTCTGCAACAAGGCGTCGCGCCGCTGCAGCAGATGGGCAGGCAATTCCACCAGCTCCCCCAGCAGGCTGGTCAACTGATCGGCGATGGCCTCGGGCAGATGCGCCTGGGGTGCGGCATCGTTGGCCGCAGGCGCGCTGGCGGTGCTCTCCAGCAGGCGCGCATGCCGCTCCGGCAGCAACAACGTGGCCGGTGTGGCCCAGGCGCTGTCATGGTCGGCCAGGGTGTGCAAGAGCAGTTCGTACGCATGGAACATCTCATCGAGCAAGCCCTCCGGGAAGAGGCCATCGACGCTGTCCCAGCTCAACTCCAGCCTGCCGTGGCGCTCCACCAGTTGCTGGTCCAGCCAGACCTGGGGCGTCTGGCTGACGCTATAGACGAAGTCCCCCAGCCAGCTGTCGTGATCATCGCCCCCCTGGGCCACACCCAGCCCGCTGGTGAAGACCACGGGCGCGGCCACCATGTTCAACTGGCCGCGCTGGCGCGCCGCTTCGCGCAGCACCCTCACCGCCGACACATCTTGGTGTTCCAGGTCTTGCCACATCTGGCCTTGCACGGCCGTGGCGCGTTGCTGGAAGCTGGCCGGCGTGCGGGCGTCGAAGGCAAACAGGACCAGCGAGGTGAAGTCGCCCACCATGCCATCGATGTCGGCATGGACGGCGGGACGATTGAACAAGGTCAGGCTCAGCGTGAAGTCGGCACGCGCCGACCAGTGGGCAATGAGCTCGGCATAGGCCGTCAGCAGCAGGGCATTGATGGTCAGGCCGCGCTGGGTGGCAAAGCCTTGCAGACGTTGCCAGCGATCCGCTGACAGCCGCATCTGGCGCCGCGTGAAATGCGGTAGCGCATCGCTGGCCCTGGCCTGCATAGGCAGGACAGGTGGCGGCGGCAGCTGTTGCAGGCGTGTGAGCCAGTAATGCAGCGATTGCTGGTTGACCGGCTGGGCCTCGCGGAACAGGACATAGTCGCGGAAGCTGGCGCTGAGCAGCGGCCATGACTGTTCCGGGTGACGCAGCCGGGCCGACCACTCCGCCAGGATCAGGCGCATGGAGCGGCCATCGCAGATCAGGTTATCCAGGCTGATGCAGATGCGGATACGCTGCGCGTCCAGGCTGGCGGCGTGAATGGCGAAGAGCGGCCAGCGCGTGGTGTCGTGGACCGCATGCGACAACTGCTGGCGGGTCTGTTCTTGCCAATGCAGGCGTGCCGCGTCGTCGGCCTTGCACAGATCGTGGTAGGTGATGACGTAGGGAGGCACCTCGGGCAGGCACTGTTGCAGCCCATCGTCGTTGATGACGGCGCGCAGCATGCCGTGGCGCCTGACCACGGCCTGCCAGCTCGATTGCAACTGCTCGATGGAGAAGCCCTCCACCTCGATTTCTGCATAGATATGGGTCGAGATGCCGCCCAGTTCGAAGCCTGCCTTGCGGCCTATCCAGTAAGCCTGTTGCACATCGGTCAGCGGGAAGGGCTGGGCCCAGTGGGCAGGGTCGGGCTGCAAGCCAGCACTGTGCGTCTCTGCCATAGCAGGTGCGGTCAGGACGCGGCGCTCGAAAGCGCCAAAGCCCGAGGCCTCGAACAGATCGGTCAGCGCCACATTGGCGTGCAGGGTATGACGGATACGCTCGATGAGACGCACCGCAATCAGGCTGTCGCCACCCAGGGCGAAGAAGTCACTGTCGGGCGTGAGTGTGCTCACGCCCAGCGCTTGTTGCCAGAGCTGGGCCAATGGACTGTCGGCCACGGCGGAGGTGGCCGATGCCAGTGCCGCACGCATGGCCGGCCTGGGCAGGCGCTTGCGGTCCACCTTGCCGGTGGCGCTTAGGGGCAGCTCGTCCAGCGCCATCAGGGCGCCCGGCACCATGTAGGCTGGCAGAAGCTGCTGCAGCGCCTGTTGCAGGGGCGCGCTTCGGAAGCGGTAGACGTGTTCACACTGCTGCGCCAGCAGCAATGCCAGTCCTCCCAGGGGAGCCGGCTGGATGCTGCTCCAGCCGGCCCGCTCCCAGCCAGCCTCGTTGAAGGAGCTGACCCACTGGTCGGCGCTGAGCAAGGCGTCGCCGCTGTGCTGGCGCTGGTCGGCGAACTGGGTATAGCCCTGCTCCAAGAGAGCCACGGTGGCCAGCTGGAAGTGGCTGTTGCGGGTGGTCTCCACGGCCAGCAGGCAAGCGCCAGGCGCCAGCCGTTGGCGCAGTGCGTGCAGCAGAGCGGCAATGTCGCGCTCCCGGTGCAGGGCATTGAAGGCCACGACTAGGTCCATGTCGTGTTCGGCCTGCGGGCCATGCTGCGGCGCTTGCGTGAGCTCGAAGCTGAACTGATGTTCTGGATGCGGATGCGCGGACAGTCGCTGGCGCGCCTGCTCCAGCAGTGTGCGCGACGGATCGCTGAGGTGGTAATGCAGCGGGCAGCCGACCAGCTGCAGCAACAATTGCTGCGCGGCCAGGCCACTGCGGCCCCCCACTTCAAGGATGCGCAGCGGTTGCGCACTGGCACGGGCAAGCCGCCGGATCGCTTCGGCCATAGCGGCGGTGGCGCAGGTGGCCAGCGGGTTGAGCTGGGTCAGCTGTTCGGGCGAGAGGGTCTCGTCGCTGCTGTAGAACAACTCCATGGCGTCGCGCTGCTGGCGCAGGATGGCCAGCCGCAATGCGGCGCTGTGTTGCAGCTTGTCCAGCACCGTGGCGGGGAGTTGCTGCACGCTGGCCAGCGCGCGCAGTTCGGCCCAGCCCGGCAGGGGGGCAGACTGCGCCGCCAGCAGCGTGTGCCAGCGTTGCAGCAGGCTGAAAAAGACCGGTGCAGCGCCTGTCTGCTGCATGAACTCGTCGGCGCTGCAGCCAGCCGGATCGGCAATGCCTGCCTGCGCCAGGGTGTCATGCATCATCCGCAGCCCCAGTTGATCCATCAGCTGCCAGAAGTCCTGCAGACGCTCAGCCTGCGCCGGCTGGCCGGCAAACACTTGCTGGCTGTGCGAGAGGATGTCCTGCCAGAGCCGCTCCGGCTCTGTGAAGGGGCTCTCCAGCGCCTGCAGGATGGGCGAAGGACCGCCCTGTGGCACCACCCAGGCTGCCAGTCTCAATTGCGGCGGCGTGCCGATGGTATCGACCACTGCTTCGCGCACGCCCGGGCAGCGCAGCAGCGCTGCCTCGATGTCGCCAAGCTCGATGCGGTTGCCCGCGATCTTGACCTGGAAGTCGCGGCGGCCCAGGAATTCCAGGTTGCCATCGGTCCAGTAGCGGGCCAGGTCGCCGGTGCGGTAGAGGCGTTGGCCATCGGGCATGTGGATGAAGCTGTCGGCCGTCTTCTGTGCATCGTTCTCATAGCCTACCGCCAGGCCGATGCCGGCGATGTAGAGATCGCCCGTCACATAGTCGGGGCAAGGCTGGCCGTGGCCGTCCAGGACGTGATAGGCCTGGTTGCTCAAGGGTTTGCCATAGGGAATGGAGCGCCAGTGCGCGGCCACTTCCTGCACCGCAAACCAGTTCGACCAGATCGAGGCTTCGGTGGCACCGCCCATGGCGATAAGCTGGCTCGCAGGTGCGGCCTGGCGCAGGCGCGGCGGCAGGCCCAGCGAGATCCAGTCGCCGCTCAGCAGGACATGGCGCAGTCCGGGCAGGGACTGGCCGCTCTGTTCGGCACTGTCCAGCAGCAATTCCAGCAACGCCGGTACGCTGTTCCAGACGGTGACACCATGCTCCTGCACCAGCCTGAGCCAGTGGCCCGGATCACGTACCTTGTCGTGATCCGGCAGTACCAGTGTGCCACCTGCGGCCAGCGTACCGAAGATGTCATAGACCGACAGGTCGAAGTAGAGTGAAGAAAGCCCCAGTACCTTGTCCCCGGCAGTGATGCCAAAGCGCCGGTTGATATCCAGCACCGTATTGGCCGCACCCATGTGGTCGATCAATACGCCCTTGGGCGTGCCGGTGGAGCCTGAGGTGTAGATCACATAGGCGGCATCGTGCAGATTGCGCGGCGCCTCGGGCGTATGGGCCGGATAGCTGGCCAGCTGGTCTTCATCGGCTTCCAGCAGGATCGTTTCCTGGCCATCGAGCAGGGATTGCACGTGAGCGCGCTCGGCGCTGCGGCTGAGCACGACCCGGATGGTGCTGCCGGCCAGGATGCTGTGCAGCCGGCTGGCCGGGGTGCTGCTATCGACCGGCACATAGGCCGCGCCGCATTGCTGGATGGCCAGACAGGCCGCCACCTGCTGGCTGCATTTCTGCATGAGCACGGCGACCCGGTCGCCCGGTCGCACGCCGGCCGCCAGCAGTGCCTGGGACAGGCGCTGCGCCCATTGCGCAAGCTGGCCATAGCGCCATTGACCCTCGCGGCTAACCAGGGCGAGCTGCTCTGGCTGTTGCTGCGCACGCGAGAAGAACAGCTGGTCCAGGCAGGCTTGCGGCAAGGGCGCCGGGGTGTCATTGACCGCTTGCCGTACCTGTTGCTGGCGCAACGGCAGCATGGCCGGCAGCGCCTTCTCCCAGTGCTCTGGATCGGCGGCCAGGTAGTGCAGCAGCGTACAGTAGGCATCGAACATGGCATCGACCACGCCGGGCAGGAACAGGTCATCGATCACATCCCAGTTGAACACCAGCGCGCCTTCTTGTTCACAGGCCTGATGGTCCAGCCAGACCTGCGGAGTCTGGCTGATGCCGTACACCACCTCGCCCAGTGGACTCTGGCGGGCCGCACCCTTGGTGGGATCGCTCATGCCCAGCTGGCTGGTGAAGACCACCGGCATGGACAGCGCCTCGGCCCGCTCGCGGCCCCGGTTCCATTCGCGCAGCACGTCTACGGCGCTGAAGGCTCGGTGCTGCAGATAACCCAGGATGCTGCCATTGACCGCCGCGGCCCGCTGGGCAAAGCCGCTGCGTGAGGACAGGTCCAGCGGCAGCAGGGTGACGGCAGTGAAGTCACCCAGCAGATGCGGCACATCCTCGTGCCAGGGCAGGCGGTCAAAAGTGGTCAGGTTCAGCGTAAAGCGCTTCTCACTGCTCCAGGCTGCCAGCACTTCGGCAAAGGCCGTGATGAGCAAGGCCGCCGGGGTGCAGTTCACGCTTGCGGCCTGCTCGCGCAGCCGGCTCCACTGGTGAGCGTCGAGCCGGTGCTGACGTCGGCTAAAGCGTGGCTGGTGCTGCTGCAGGGCTTCGTGGCGCAGCGGCAACTGCGGCGCGGCCGGCAAGCTCGGCAATTGTTCCAGCCAGAACTGGCGCGCCTGTTCGCGTGCAGCCTGGCGGGCCGTGCTGTGCTGGTACTTGGCCTGGATATAGTCGCGGAAGCTGATGCTAAAGGGGCGCAGTCCCGCCGCTTGTGCATCGCCATCGGCCTGGTACAGGGCCGCCAGTTCGTCCCACAGGATCTGGCCGCTGGTGGCGTCGTTGATGAGCATGTCGATGCCGATGAAGAGGCGGCTGCGGCCTTCCGGGCAGTGCATCACGCGCACATCGAACAGCGGCCATTGCTGGCTGTCCATCACCTGGTGCGACATGGCCTGGCGCCACTGTGTCTGCAATGCGTCGGTTTGCGCCTGGCTGTGCTGGCGGCAGTCAGTCACCTGGATCGCATAATGCGGCGTCTGCGGCAGGATCCGTTGCAGACCGTCGCTGCCGATGACAATGCGCAAGGCGCCGTGACGGGCAATGAGCACGTTCCAGCAACGCTCCAGCCGTGCGCTGTCCAGGCCGTGGACGGCGTCGGCTTCGAGATAGGCATGACAGGCCACGCCGCCCAGGGCGTAATGGCTTTGCCGGCCGACCCAGTAGGCGTGCTGCAGTTCGGTCAGCACGAAGGGTTGGTCGGCCTGTGCGGGATCAGCATGGATAGGTTCAGCAGCCGCCATGGACGCGCTAGCGGACGCCTGGACCTGCTGCTGTGCCTGTTGCAACAGGTAGTCGGTGAGCGAGGCCGCCGTGGTGTGTTCGAACAGGGCCTTGAGCTCGCAGCGGATGCCCAGCGTCAGCTCGCACTGGCGCGCCAGCTCCATGATCAGGATGGAGTCCATGCCCAGGCGCAGCAGCGAAGCGTCCGGGGTGAGTTCGGCCGGGCTCATGCGCAGGATGCGGGAGAGTTCGGCGGTGACGAAGCCGGGGATGGCGGCGGCCAGCGCGGCCCGGTCAGCAGTATCGAGCGCTTGCGCCAGTGCTCCTGGCTGGCGCTGACCAAGCAAGTCCTGGCAGCGGCTGAACAAGGCCAGAGGCTGATACAGCGTCATGAGGGCGATCAGTCTGGACCAGTCGGCCTGCACCGCCACTGCGCAGCCATCGGTCAGCAGGCTGGGGCAGGACAGCAGTTGCCCCAGCCGCTGCAGGTAATGTTCCGGGCTCAGGCGTCGGATGCCTGCGGCCCGCAACAACTGCAGCAGGGATTCATCCACGTCGGACATGCCGCCGCCGCCCCAGGGACCCCAGGCAATGGCCATGCCCGGCAGCCCTTGCTGGCGGCGCAGGCGGATCAGGGCGTCTTCGAAGGCATTGGCCGCGCCATAGGGAATCTGCAGGCGCGAGCCCCAGATGCCGGAGATGGAGCTAAAGCAGATCAGGCTGGCCTGTGGCCGTTGCAGGCTCAGGCGGTGCAGGTTCCACGCGCCCTCGACCTTGGCGCTGCTGACGCGCTCGTAGTCTTCTGGGGTCAATAGCGTCAGTTCGCGGAAGACGCTGGTGCCGGCGCAGTGGAAGAGGGCAGAGAGGGTATGGCCGCTTTCTTCTTCGCATGCAGCAATCCTGTGCCAGGCTTGCTGCATGGAGGCTGCCTCAGCGATATCGGCCTGCACCTGATCAATCCGGATGCCCTGTTGCTGCAACAGGGCCAGCCGCCGCGCCTGCACCCCGCTGGCCGGCTGACGCGCCAGCAGCACCAGATGGCGCGCACCATGTCGCGCCAGCCAGTCCACCATATGCCGCCCCAGCGCACCGTTGGCGCCAGCCACCAGATACAGTCCGGCCGGATCGGCGCGGAAAGTGGCGTCGGCTGGCGTCGCCATCTCTGGCAGCGGCGCCAGTCTTGGCGTCCACCATTGGCCTTGTCGCCAGGCCAGGGCATTTTCCTGCGGCAGCCACGCTTGCCATTGCGCGGCCTGGGCCGCGATCCAGTCCAGGTCTGCCGCATGCTCGCTGTCGATCATCAGCCAGCGTACCGCCGGATACTCCAGCGCCAGCGCCCGCGCACTCCCCCACAGGGCGGCCTGGCCGGGATGAACTTGGTTTCCGGCCACGGCCTGTCCCCGTTCGGTCAGCAACACCATGGTGGGCGTGCGTGCATGGCGTTGCAGGGTCTGCAG
This sequence comes from Herbaspirillum sp. DW155, assembly GCF_037076565.1. Lineage (NCBI taxonomy): Bacteria > Pseudomonadati > Pseudomonadota > Betaproteobacteria > Burkholderiales > Oxalobacteraceae > Herbaspirillum > Herbaspirillum sp. DW155. Next base: position 2,558,943 of record NZ_AP029028.1, read on the forward strand.
GCAGCGCACCAGATGCCAGATATCGTCGTGGGCAAACGGCGCGGCTTCATCGCTGGCCCGCGCCAGGAAGACCAGCATGTCGTCATTGCCGGGAAGCTGCGCCTGTTGGTCCGGATCGAACCAGCGACATGCCTGCGCCGATGCGCCTCCGTGCTGGCGCGCACTGGCCAGCCACAGGCCCGGCGCCGGGTCGCTCGCTTTGGGCTGCGGTGGGTTCCAGGCTTCCCAACTGATCTGGTAGAGCGGGACCGCCGCCGCCTGCGCCGGCAGAGGCCGGGGGGGCAGCGCCAGCGGTGCATGGCGGGGAGCATCTTCGTCGTATTCGAGCCAGTAGGAATGGCGGTCGAAGGGATAGGACGGCAGCGTGTGGGCGGCCACGGTGGCGCCGGGATGGCTATGCTCCCAGAGGAAGTCCTGACCCAGCCGGTACAGGGCGGCACAGCTGTGCGCCATGCTCTGGCCATCATCCTGCTGCCGCAGCAGGCTGGCCACGAACTGCACGGGGCTGGACAACGGGCTGCGCTGCGCCAGGGCCGTTAGCACGGCATGCGGTCCCACTTCCAGCACTACGTCGGCCACCTCGGCCAGCGCCTGCAGGGCCTGGTGGAAGCGCACCGGCTCGCGCGCATGCTGGCGCAGGTAGTGGGCCGAGGGCGCTTCCTGCAGCCAGCTTCCGGTCAGGGTGGAGAGCATGGCCGTGGCGGGGGCGCTGGACGTGACCGACTGACACTCCTGCTCCCATTCTTGCAGCATCGGATCGAGCAAGGGCGAATGGAAGGCATGCGAGACGCTCAGGGCGCGGCAGTGGCAGCCTGCGCCGGCCAACTGTTCGGCCAGCACGGCAATGGCGCTGCCAGAACCGGAGAAGACCACATCCTGCTGGCCGTTGATGGCCGCAATGGCCAGCTCTTCCTGCAAGGCCGGCGGCAGCTGCCGCAGATGATCGCTGGCCTGTGCTTCGGTGAGGCGGGCCGCCAGCATCTTGCCGCCCTCAGGCAGCGCCTGCATCAGCTGGCCGCGACGTACGATGAGACGGCAGGCCTGTTCCAGTGGCAAGGCCCCGGCGATCACCATGGCGGCGAATTCGCCGATGGAGTGGCCCATCACCGCCACCGGCGCTACGCCCAGATGCAGCCACAGCCGCGCCAGTGCGTACTCAATGGCAAACAAGGCGGGCTGTGCGTGACAGGTCTGTTGCAGCAATGCTTCCTCGCCGTGGTGCATGAGATCGATGATGGAGCGGCCCAGATAGGGCAGCATCAATGTATCGACCTCGTCCAGGGCGGCGCGAAATACCGGCTGTTGCTCATGGAGTTGCCGGCCCATCCCGATGTATTGCGCTCCCTGGCCGGTAAACATCATCGCGATGCGGGGCGGCTGCGTGGCGGGTGTGCCGTCCTCCACAGGTTGGCCCAGCAATGTGCGCAGTTGGGCGATATCCTGCGCGACCAGGGCTTGCCGCACTGGCAGGTGTTCGCGCTGTCGCGCCAAGGTATTGGCCAGATGGGCGGGAAGGTAGGCTGCGTCCAGCAGATGGGCGTGATAGCGCGCCAGCAACTGGCGCAAGGCGGTCTCGGTCTGGGCCGAGAAGTGGAAGACGTAGGGCCCGGCGGCTTGCTGCTGCCCGGTGCTCAGGGAGCAAGACAGCGGTGGCGGCGCCTGTTCCAGCACCACGTGGGCGATGGTGCCGGTAAACCCATAGGAGGTCACACCGGCGCGACGGACCGGTGCGCGTTGCGGCCACGCCTGCGGTGCCGTCGGCAGCCGCGCAGGGATGCGTTGCAGGTCAACCAGCGGGTTGACTTCATTGAGCCCGACCAGCGGCGGGATCAGCCCTTTTTCCAGCGCCAGGATGGTCTTGACGATGCCCGCCGCCCCGGCAGCGGCTTCCAGGTGGCCGATGTTGGTCTTGATGGAGCCCAGCCACAGAGGGTCATCGTCTGCCCGCCCGGCAAAGAGCTGCGCCAGCGAGTCATATTCGATCGGGTCGCCCAGGCGGGTGCCGGTGCCGTGCATTTCCACATAGTCGATTTGCGCCGGGCTCAGTCCGGCCCGTTGCAGCGAACGGCGCAATAGCTGGAACTGAGCCTGTCCATTGGGCGCCGACAGGCTGCTGCCGCTGCCGTCCTGGCGCACGGTCGTGTCGCGGATGACGGCGCGGATGGTATTGCCATCGGCCAGGGCCTGTTGCAGCGGCTTGAGCACCAGCACCAGGCAACCTTCGCCACGCACATAGCCATCGGCGGCCGCATCCATGGTCTTGCAGCGGCCATCGGCAGCCAGCATGCCGGCCTTGTTAAGTACCACATCGATCTCGGGCACCAGGTGCAGCTTGACCCCGGCGGCTACGGCCAGCGGGCATTCACCCGCGCGCAGGCTCTGCACGGCCAGGTGCAGCGCGCTATGGGCCGAGGAGCAAGCCGTGTCCACCGACATGGCCGGACCATGCCAGTCGAAGTGGAAGGACAGACGTCCCGCCGCCGCCGCAAAGACGGTGCCGGTGCCGTAGTACGCGTCCAGGTGCGCCGGATCGGCGCTGGCAAACGGAAGGTGGCCGTAGTCGGCCGTGCCGATGCCGACGAACACGCCGGTGTCGCTGCCCTTGAGCGAGGAGGGCGTCAGTCCCGCATTTTCCAGCGCGTGCCAGCACTCTTCCAGCAACAGCCGCTGCTGGGGATCGGTATTGATGGCCTCGCGCGGCGACATCTTGAAGAAGGGCGCATCGAAGCGGTCGATGTCTTCCAGGTAGCTGCCCAACCCAGGGATATCGTCGCGCCGGCGGAAGCGCTGTGCCGGCATGCTGCGGATGGCGTCCTTGCCCTGCACCAGCATGTCCCAGAGGGCGTCTTCGGTGACGATGTCGGCGCCATCCGGACCGGGCAGCCGCAAGCCCATGCCGATGATGGCGATGTCGCTTGTCCGTGCGCTGTCGCTGGCCTGCTGCGCTGCTGCAGCCGGGCCTGGCTCCAGATCGGCGCGTAACTGTCTGAGCAGTGCATGGATGCTGGGATGCTGGTAGAGCAGATCGTCGGGCAGGTTGCGGCCCAGTTCACGGCCCAGTGCGGCGGTCAGCTCCACGGCGCTCATCGAATCCAGACCATACTGGAACAGGCTCACCTCGGGGTCCAGCGAACGCGCGGAGACATTGCCCAGGTGTTGCGCCAGCCATTGGCCCAGGCCACGGAGGGAAAGGTCGAAGGCTGGCGCGGTCGGCGCTGCCATCGGTGCAGCGGGCGTCAGGATATCCTCATGCAAGACTACCAGCTCGTGCGCGAGATAGGACTGCCTGACCGTGCGCCGCCGGATCTTGCCGCTGGTGGTGCGGGGCAGGGTGCCTTTGCGGATCAGGATGATGGCATGCGCGCTCAGCTGATGCTCCTGCGCCACCGTCTGGCGGATCGTCGCGGCCAGGTCGGCGTAGTCTGAGCTCTGGGCCTGGGCGCTCTTGCGCACCTCCTGCACGATCACCAGTCTGTCCTCACCGCTGTCATCGCTCAGGGAAAACGCCGCCGCACTGTCCTCGACAGCCAGTGCATGACACTGGCTGGCGCTGGCCTCGATGTCATTGGGGTAGTGGCATTGGCCACGGAAGATCATCATGTCTTTGCGCCGTCCGGTGACAAACAACTGGCCCTCATGCAGGAAACCCATATCGCCTGTGCGCAGGAAGGGATGTTCTCCCGGCGCTGCATCGACCAGTGTTCCGGCAAAGGCTTCGTCGTTCTGGTTCTTGCCCCAGTAGCCGCCGGCCACGCTGGGCCCGCGCACCCAGATTTCCCCCACCTTGTCCTGGCCCAGGCAGCGCTTGTGTTCGGGATCGACGATCAGCACTTCCTGCGCGCCAAAGTCGTCGCCATTGCCCACATACCAGCGGGCGCGCTCCTGGGGAGGATGAGGCAGGACGATATCGCGCTCAATGGCCTGCCGGTCCACGGCCAGCAGGCAGGGCCCGCGGTCATGGGTATTGGCCGATACCACCAGGGTGGCTTCGGCCAGGCCGTAGGCAGGGCGCATGGCGGTGGCGGTCAATCCGTAGGGTGCAAAGGCGTCGATGAAACCTTGCACATGCACCGGCAGCACTGGTTCGGCGGCGGGCATGAGGCAATGCACCGAGGACAGGTCCAGTTCACCGCGCTGCTGCGGCGTGGCGGTGGCCAGCGCGCTGACGCAGCTTCGCAGCGCAAAGCTGGGACAGGGAAGCACGGTGGCGCGCTCGCGGCTGGCCAGCAGCAGCCAGTCCAGCGGGGCGGCCACGAAGGACATCGGCGGCATGTACAGCGCCCTGCCACCCAGCGCCAGCGGTGCGAGGATGCCCATGATCAGACCCAGGTCATGGAACAGCGGCAGCCACGACGCCACCGTACAGGACTGGCCTTGCGGCGCCAGCAGGCGGCGCTGGAACTGGATGTTGTGTAGCAGTTGCCCGTGGCGGTTGACCACGCCCTTGGGCAGACCGGTCGAGCCCGACGTGTATTGCAGGAAGGCGATGGCTTGCGCGTTCAGTGCATCCGGACGCTGCCATGCAGCCGCATCGGCCACCAGCGATTCGAGATGGACGATGTCCATGGCCTGCCGGGCCGCAAACTGCTTGAGCTCATCGCCTGACGCCTGTTCGATTGTTTCGCCCGTGAGCACGAAGGCCGGCTTGCAGTCGTCGCTGATGGCGTCGATCTTGGCCAGCACCCGCTTGACCCGCGCTGCCCCCGGCAGATTGACCGGCACGGCGATGATGCCGGCATAGAAACAGGCCAGCAGGCTGACCACGTAGTCCAGTCCCGAGGGGAACAGGATCAGCGCCACCGTCCCTGGCGTCCAGCGCTGTTGCAGCGCTGCGGCATGTGCGCGCACGCGCTCGGAGAGTTCGCCATAACTGAGCCGCTGCTGGCGGCTGTCGGAAAAATGCAGGGCTTCCCGCTCCCCATTCTGCCGGGCCCAATGCTCCAGCCAGTCGGGCAAAGCGGGTTTGCTACTCAGGTCGTGGGCATGGTCGGTCATGGCGAAATCCTCAGTTGAACAGCATGTAAAGAGCACAGCCAGGCTCCGATGGTGGTGCCCGGCTGTGAAATGAAAGTACAGGTCGATGGCATACTAAATGATAATGATTGCTATTTGCAATATTCATTTTTTTAGATAAGATGGTTGGCCAGGTCATTTTTGTTGTGCCGCAAGTGCAGTTCCGGACCACAGTTCCGGCCCTGTCGTGACGGCCCTGTTCCCCAGCCCGAAAGAGCATCCCCGACCATCCCGCGTCGGGTGGTGCGTATGCAAAATTCACGTCGGAAGGGGATGCTTGTGTTGAGTCAACGAAGTGAGCCGCGCTCCAATGGCCAGGGCGTGCGCCCAGTCGCCGTCTGCTTGTCGGCACTGCTGGAAAAGGTCGGTCTGGCCGGCCAGCCGCAGCCGCTGCGCTGCCTGCAAGTAGGGTGGGAAGATGAGGCGTTCTATCGCCTCATCAGCGCACGCTGGGCGGCTGCCTCGGGCTCAGCGGTCTCAGCGGCCACAATGGACACAGTGGCTTACACCGTGGGACTGTTCTCCAGCCTGCGCCTGTCGGCCGCGCGCAGGCAGACCCGCCTGCCGCTCGACTGGGCATTGCTCGACCAGCACTGGCAGGCAGGTTCATCGCAACATGATCCATCCGGCTATGCGCTCATCGTGGTGGATCTGGATGCGCTGGGCTCACAGCCATGGCAGAGCGGCCTGCCCTTGCTGTTGGCGCAGCTGGCGCCGCAGGGCCGCCTGCTGCTCATCGGTGCGCAGCCGGACAGCCTGACGGGCCTTGCGCCGCTGGAGCAGGTGCTGACCGAGGGCTGCCATGGCTGCATCTTCGGACCATCCCTACCGTCCTTCCCTCTGACCGATATCCAGCACGCCTATTGGCTGGGCCGGGGTGACAGCCTGTCCCTGGGCGGGGTGTCCTGCCATGTGTATTTCGAGTGGTGCATCGCAGGGCTTGACCTGCAACGCATGGAGCAGGCATGGAACCAGATCATCGCCCGGCACGGCATGATGCGCGCGGTGATCGGCGCCGATGGCCGCCAGCGCATCTTGGCCGAGCTTCCCCATTACGCCATCGCCGTCGATGACTGGCGCAACCTCGCACCCAGCGCCCAGGCCGAAGCGCTGGCCGCCAAGCGCGCCAGGATGTGCGCGCAGGTGCTCGATGCCGAGCATGGGCCACTGTTCGATCTGTCGGCCAGCCTGGAGTCCGGCGGGGTCGTGCGCCTGCATCTGGATCTGGACCTGCTCATGTTTGATGTGCAGAGCTTCCACATCGTCCTGGCCGAGCTGGAGCAGCGCTACCACCACCCTGAGCGCAGCGTCGATCCCATCGGCCTGAGCTTTCGCGACTACATGCTGGCCCAGCAGGAACCGCAGTACCAGTTGCACTACCAGCAGGACCGCGAGTGGTGGCTGCAACGCATCGAGACGATCGCGCCCGCCCCCGCGCTGCCGTTGGCCTGCGCACCGGCCGAACTGAGCCAGCCCGAATTCATCCGGCTCCAGCACCGCCTGCCCGAGACGGCCTGGCAATCGCTGTCTGCGCTGGCTTCGGCACAAGGTATCACGCCCTCGGCAGTGCTGTTGACGGCCTTTGCCGAAGTGCTGGCCACCTGGGCAGCGGATCCCCGGTTCACGCTGAACCTGACGCACTTCAATCGCCGCCGCATCCACCCGGACGTGGACCAACTGGTGGGCGACTTCACCTCGGTATTGCTGCTCACGCTCGATTGCAGCGGCACGCTATCCTTCGTCGAACGTGCGCGCCAGGTGCAGGCCAGCCTGTGGCAATGCCTGGGCCATACCCGCTTCGGCGGCGTGGAAGTGCTGCGCGAACTGGGCCGCAGGAGCGCGACTGATGCCGCGGCGGGAAGCCTCATGCCGGTGGTCTTCACCAGCCTGCTGGGCATTGACCTTGATGAGCTGGTGCGGGGCGCCGATACCCTGGGCGAGCCGGATTTCCTCTACACCTGCACGCCCCAGGTCTGGCTGGATCATCAGGTGATGGTGCGCAAAGGCAGCCTCGAATACAACTGGATCATCACCTGCCAGCTCTTCCCGGAAGGCATGGCGCAAGCCATGTTCGACAGTTACAGCCAGTTGCTGTATCGACTGGCGCAGCAGCCGCAACAGTGGGAGCAGCCGGTCGGTCAGTTGCTGCCGGAGTCGCAGTTGCGTGTGCGCACCGAGGTCAACCAGACCGCGACCGCTTTCACCCTCGCCCTGCTGCATGCCGGCTTCTTCGCCCAGTGCCGCCGCCAGCCAGCGGCGACCGCGCTGTTGGGTGCTCACTATCAGATCAGCTATGGACAACTTGGCGCCCTGGTGGAACAGGAGATGGACCGGCTCAGAGCGCACCGCATCCAGCCCGGCCATCTGGTGGCATGCGCATTACCCAAAGGCCCGATGCAGGTCGCTGCGGCGCTGGCCATCCTGGCAGTGGGCGCGGTGTTGGTGCCGCTGCCCACAGGACAAGGGCGCGAGCGCACCCGGGCCATCGTAGAAAGGGCGGGTATCGACGCCATCCTGCTGGACCCCGCAGAACCGATGGAAGAACCCGGCTGCCCGCGCATTCTGATGACACCGCCCGCGCAATGGGAGGACGTGCCGACCGTCCCCCTGAGCAGCCCGGTACACCAGAGCGCGCTGGATGACCTGGCCTACATCATCTATACCTCCGGCTCCACTGGTGAACCCAAAGGGGTGGCCATCACCCATCGCGCCGCGGCCAATACCCTGGCCGATATCGACCAGCGCATTGGACTATCGGCAACTGACCGCGTCTTCGGCATTTCAGCGCTGAATTTCGACCTGGCCATCTACGATGTCTTTGCCACCCTCAGCCAGGGTGCGGCGCTGGTGCTGCCCGAGCCCGATGCACTGCGCGATGCCCCGCATTGGCTGGACCTGGTGCAGCGCCATCGGGTCACGGTATGGAATTCGGTGCCGGCCTTGTGCCGCATGCTGCTGGAACAGGCCGCACATGATGATGCCGGTATTCCCGCCAGCCTTACCCGTGTCATGCTCAGTGGCGACTGGATCGGACTGGATCTGCCGCAGGCGCTACGCCAGCATGCCCCGCAGGCGCGCTTGCTGGCCCTGGGGGGAGCCACCGAAGCGGCGATCTGGTCCAACTGTTTCGAGGTCGCAGACATTGCGCCTGAATGGAAATCCATCCCCTATGGCTTCCCCCTGGCCAATCAGCAATACCACATCCTGGATGCGCAAGGACGCGACTGTCCCGACTGGGTTACTGGCCGCCTGTTCATCGCGGGTGCGGGGCTGGCCCGTGAATACTGGCATGCGCCCGACCAGACCGCGGCCAGCTTCAGTCAGCATCCCAGGCATGGCCGCCTCTACAACACCGGCGATCTGGCCAGGTACTGGCCGGATGGCTGCATCGAATTCCTCGGACGCGTCAACAGCCAGGTCAAGCTCAACGGCTACCGCATCGAGCTGGGCGAGATCGAGGCCGCGCTCAACAGCTGCCCCGGCGTGAAGGCGTCGGTCGTCACGGTCTGGCGCACGCCCTCCGGAGCACAGCAACTGGCGGGCTTCGTGGTCCCTGAGCCCGCCGCCAGTCCGACGCCACAGTCGCGCCTGCCGTCGCTGCTTGCGCCAGTCCTACAGGAAGCCGCCGGCCAGTTGCCTGGCGACACCGACCGGGATGCGCTGGCACGCTTCCAGCAACAGAGCGAGGCGCTGGCGCCCTTGCTGATCCTGCATAACCTGATCCAGCTGAAGCTGTGCGCCGAGCAGGGGCAAGTGCTCTCGCTTGCAGCCCTGCTGGACAATCACGCTGTCCAGCAACGGTACGCGCCGGTGCTGGAGGCATGGATGCAGATACTTTGCGAAGAGCAATGGCTGGTTCCGCTGGGCGAGCAGCAATGGCGGGTCGCCCGCAGTTTCCCATCCAGCGACGTGCTGCAAGCCGCTCTGCACGAAGCCAGGACGAGCTTGCAGGGCAGCCTTGGATGGCTGGATCATGGACAGGCCTTCCTGGCCTGGCTGTTCCAGTCGGCGACGAGCTTGTGGCGCAGCCTCACCGGCCAGCTCATGTCCACCGAGCTGATCTTCCCCGAAGGGGCGCGCGAAGGCGCGGAGGGGCTCTATGGCGACAACATCGTGGCCGCCTACCTGGGTGGCATCGTAGTGCGTTGCCTGCAACATCAGGTGCAGCACTGTGCTCGGCCTCTCGAACTCATGGAAGTCGGCGCCGGGGTCGGCGGATTGAGCATGTATGCCTTGCCGGCCTTGTCCCAAGCCAGCCCGCAGTCCCTCTACCACTACACCGACCTCAGCCACTTCTTCCTGCAGATCGGCCGGGAAAAATTCGGCACGCATGCCGGCGCCCGTTTCGCTCTGTTCGACATCGACCGCACTGCTGCGCATCAGGGCATTGCGCCGGGCTCGCTGGATCTGATCCTGGCCTCCAATGTGCTGCACAACGCGCTGGACCTGGATGCCTCGCTGTCCTACCTGGGCAGCCTGCTCAAGCCGGATGGCTTGCTGGTGCTGTGCGAGGCCACGCGCCAGAAAAGGCTGCAATGGGTTACCGTGGCGGCAGTTCTGGAAGCGGCGCAGGAGGGTGCGGCACAGCATCGCCAGAGCAGACTGCGCGGTACTGACGAGTGGATCGCGGCATTGGGCGCAAGCGGATACGAGCCCATCGGCGCTTATCCAGCCCAGGACAGCGACATGGGCTTCGTCGGCCAGCAGGTGCTGGTAGCCCGGTGGACCAAGGCTGTCGCGGTATGCGACGACAAGAGCCTGCGCCAGCATCTGGCCGAGCGCCTGCCGGCCTACATGCTGCCCACGCATCTGCAGTCTCTCGATGCGCTGCCCTTGTCGGCCAATGGCAAGGTGGACCGCAGCCGGCTTCCCGCTCCGGCGCCGGCCAGCCCATCGGCAGCGCCGCCGGAAACGCCGGTACGCGCAGGCAGCGAAAGCAGCCTGGCAGCGATATGGCAAGACATCCTGCAGCAGCCCGTGACCAGCCGCGACAGCGATTTCTTCCAGCTGGGCGGCGACAGCCTTCTGGTGACGCGCCTGGCGGCGGCAATCCGGGAACGCTTCCAGATCAGCATCCCGATCCGCCAGCTCTTCGATACCTCCCGGCTGGAGCAGCAGGCGCAGGCCGTGGCCCAACTGCAAGCGCAAAGCCCAGGCTCCAGCTCAAGCGCAAGCTCCGCCATGGACTTAGTCCCGCTCAATACGGCAGCCGCCGCTGCGCCCACGTTGCTGTGCCTGCCGGCCAGTGACGGCAAGGCCATGTCCTACAATGCTCTGGCGGGGCTGCTGCAAGGACAGGTCCGCTGCCTGGGCGCCGAGTTGCCCACAGTCTTGCCGCCTAGCATGGCAGGCAGTATCGAAGCGATGGCGCAGCATTATCACGGCCAGTTACCCGAGACAGAACGTAACGCCACTACCGCTTACCTGGGCTGGTCCATGGGCGCCTACACCGCCATCGAAATGGCTAGGCAGCATCTTGCGCTCACCGGCCGTCGCGCTGCGGCGCTATGGTTGATTGATCCGGTGGACCAACGCGCCATGCAATCGTTGGCGGCCAGTGAATACGGCCTGCTGCTTTCCTTCCTTACGGAAGAGGGCGCACCGATGGCCATCGATGCGACCCAGTACGCGGCCCTCGCGCCCGTCGCCAAGCTGGCCTGTTGGCGTCAGATGCTAGCGAACCAGCCCTTGGCAGATCAGCTGGACGATCCGGCCTTGCGCCGTTTCATCGATGGCGTACACGCCAGCATCGATGCCATGGTGCGGTATCAGTTGCCCGAGTCGTTTGATTTCGTGGAAACGGTCTACCTGTGCAAGGCTGCTCAGCAGCGCCAGGACTGGGCCGACATCACGACTGTCTGGCCCGCCAGCCTGTGTTCGCGCACCCGCTGCCTGAGCTTGCCGGGCAATCACTGGCAAAGCATACGGGCCGCTGAACTGGCGGCACTGATCCGGCAGTCGTTGGGCTAGCGCATGGAGGTCTTGCTTGCCGACGCCGGCGCGCAGATGTGCAGTTTCATTCCGACCATCACGCCGCTATCGCTGCAGGCCGGCTCCCAGTTACGGGTGCTGTCCTGCACGTTCGACCGCCAGGCCTATCACGACGCACTCTATGCGACCCTTGGTGTGGCGCAGCCTGCGCAGATCATGGGCGCAGTGGTCAAACGCAAGGCTGAGTATCTGGCCGGACGCTACCTGTGCCGCCTGCTGATGCAGGCAGAGGGACAAGCGGGGCAAGTGGCCATCGGGCCGCATCGCCAGCCACTCTGGCCTGCGGGCTGGCTGGGATCGATCACGCACAGCGGTAACCGCGCCGTGGCTGCGCTGTGGCCGGACCGGGGTGACAGGGTCCTGGGACTGGACTTGGAGCACTGGATACCGGCGGCCACCGCAAGCGCCATCCAGTCCCGCATCACCCTGCCGGGCGAGCTCGACGGGCTGGCTGCGCACTGGTCCCCTGCGCGCTTGCTCACGCTAGCCTTCTCAGCCAAGGAATGTCTGTACAAGGCCTTGTTTGCCAAGGTGGGCCATTTCTTTGATTTCCACTGCGCGCAGCTGTGCGCAGTGGATGCGCTGAGTCATCGCTTTAGCCTGCGACTGAATCAGGACCTGGCCGAAGGCTTGTTGCTGGGGAAACAATTTACGGGAGGATTTTCTGCTGGCGCCCAGCAGTTGCTTACCTGGATCGCATGCTCTGAGAGCACAGCCGCTGCAGCGGTGGATGTGCACCTATCCATCGATGGAGAGTTAGAGTGACATTCCTTGCAGTGACCGTAGCGGTGGGCCTTGCCCTGCTGCAACGGGATTTGTATGGATATTGTTTGCTAGATCACCCTAACCAGCCTGAAACAACTGGTCCAGACTTAAAGCTTGTCTAAGCGGCAAGCCTCAGTGGTGCTGGGGGTGATGTCGGCAGTTTAGCCTGCGGTGCCGACGGCCGGTATTTCAGCGAGCTATGCGGCCGAACGATATTGTACTGATGAAGCCATCACTCGATGATGACCTGAGTTTCTCCGAGGGTATGGAAGAATACGATGACACAATCCGATGTAATGGCCTGTGGCCAGGTATTGATCAGTGTACAAGCTTGGTTTGAGGAGGCTTTCGAGTCCGTTCTGCTGGCACTGTACGATGGCGTGCAGCCGCCTGAGCGGCCATTGAAAACGAATCAATTGACCTTCTTGCCTGATGGGACCTTGCATCTGTCGACCGAAGGCGCCGAACGTTTCCGCCTGCAGGCTGGTCTGGATCTGGCAGGCGCGCTAGAGCGGCCTTTTGCGGGACCGAAGATGTGGTGGGAGCTCGTGGTCACGCCGCGCGCTCATGGCCCTGTTCCGGAATTACCCATCTCGCAGGTAGACGAACAGCCCCATGCGGATAGCTCGTACTGGGAAGGCGAGGGCCGTGCCCGCGCGGCCGCATTCACGTCAACCGGAGAGCGTGACTATCGCTACGCGGCGCTGTACCATGTCCCCCAGGCTTGGGAGCGCTCGCGGGCGAGCCTGATTAATGCGTTTGAGGAAGTGCGTCGCAAGCTGAACCAGCTGGAGAATTTTCAACGCAAAGGTAGCAGGGACCTGTTGCTCGATTCGCTGAAAGACTAAGGCTCGGCTATCTCGCCGAGACAGAGCCGTCAGCCCCTTCGTCAAGACCAATAAGAACGGTGCCAACGACGCTGCGGCCATCGTTGAAGCTAGTGCAGCTGGGACGATTCACTTAGTCTTATATCTTCCAATTTACTTAGGATTGCGAATTGGCGTGGATTCGTCATTTTCTAAGCCGTCCGGTATCGCCTTCAGAATTGCCAATTGATCTCGAACTTCCCGGAATCGTTCATAGAACCCATTTCATAAATAGGCGTGAGATGCGTTCTGTCCAGAAAGGGCGCTGGCAAGGCGCGCGACGCGTCGTGTGGCGGTGCCACACGCAAGGAGCGCAACGCGGCCAGCGCCCTTTCTGGACAGAACCCGCAGGGAGCGGCCCGTTTGGGCGAATTGCTGCGTTACGAATTTGGGTCAAGACGCCCAGTCTTGACCCAAATTCGCGCCTTGCACTTCATCCCAAACGGGACTCGCTCGCACTCACGCCTATTTATGAAATGGGTTCTAGAATTTAGCCAGCTTACCCATGCCGCCGACCTGTGCCACCGCAGCTATCAATGAAAGGTGACCAGCGATTAGAACTCGAACGGATTGGTCGAGTTGGACGATCTTTGCCTCTTGAGTGGAAACTAGTTCTGCAGTCTGGCCTTTCGAGCGTTTGCGGAGTCGCTTTTGCCATTCACGCATGTCTTGCTGCTTTGTTTGAAAATCTTCAACAAGTTCCCGCCGGCCAGGGTGCCTAGTAATTGTCGAGGCGCTCGAAAGCGTGCCGTGGCGTCTGGCCACCTCTCTGGCCGTGATATCTATATCTGCATCAAGTAACATCTGCAGAACTTGTAGGAGTTCCCTGTTGTCTTTGTCTTGTAACTTACGAGGCATCTAAAACGCTCCTTCCTTTCGCTTTCCGAGAAATATCCTCTCCATCTGGGAAGACCTGCTCGCCAGCCGCGGTCTGAATTAGACGAGCAATGTTGGCCAGGCGAACTTCGGCGTGCCTAATTTGGTTCTCACGCCCAATAGCGGTTGTTTCTTTTGCCCGAGCGAGATCCAGCGCATCTTTCAGCTTTCCCTGTAAAACTATTAGAATTCATTTCATAAATAGGGTCTGTTAACTTTTTATCGTGCGTGTTAACTTCTTCGTATGGCACGAAGAGAAGAACTAACAGACGAACAATGGGCGATTCTGGAGCCGCTGATACCAGAAACACCTAGACGTGATGATGGGCGTGGACGCCCGGAATTGCACAGCAACCGCGCCGTCATGAACGGGATTCTCTGGGTGCTACGCACCGGTGCGGCCTGGTGTGATTTGCCAGATCGGTTCCCCTCTGGCACGACATGCTTCCGAAGATTTTCGCGCTGGGTCAAGAGTGGCGTGCTACGGCACATACTCGAAGCACTGGCGCAACACCTCGAAGAGGTTGGCCAAATCAATCTTTCCGAATGCTTTATTGACGGCACGTTTGTGTTGGCAAAAAAAGGGGCCCAAAGGTCGGAAAGACCAAGCGGGGCAAGGGTACGAAGCTCATGGTTATTGCAGACGCTACTGGTCTTCCACTCGGCGTGCACACGTCTTCTGCTAGCCCACATGAAGTCACCCTTGTCGAGGCTACCCTCGATGAGATTGTCACAGTGGGACGACCCGAACGAATTATTGGGGATCGCGCCTACGATAGTGATCCGCTCGATCAAAGACTTGCTGCCAAAGGCATTGAACTGATCGCACCACACAAGAGCAATCGAAAAAGAGCGGTCACTCAAGACGGCCGGGCGCTGCGCCGATACCGGCGCCGATGGAAGATCGAACGACTGTTTGCCTGGCTTAATGCCTTCAAGCGTGTACTTACCCGATGGGAGCGTTGCGCCGATCATTACACAGGCTTCGTTCATCTCGCTTTCTCCGTCATCCTCATGCGGCGCTATTTATGAAATGGGTTCTAGATTTCTTCGATTTTCAGGGAGATCCGTGGCAGAAAGGTGCACGCAACCATTAAAATACTCCAAGTGCGTAGGGCACGGATCAACCGTGAAAGAATTCAGGCAGTGACCGTAAGGTGTCGCATGAAAACCATCCGCCTCGGCTTTCAAAAATATGTAGGCAGCCTCATCCCCCTCATCGACCTGAATACGCTTGAATTCCTTGACGATGGGACCATTTGCGCGGCCCGCCATGATCATCTTGGCGACGCTTGCTGCTTTGCCGCCAAGATATGCGTCCCATTCGCCCGGGAGCGATATTTGATCCAGTTCCTCCTTGAGGCTGCGGTGGTCGTACTCTTAGCTCTGGATAACTGAACGCCTGTTAAAGCGTTTTGTAGAACCCATTTCATAAATAGCGCCGCATGAGGATGACGGAGAAAGCGAGATGAACGAAGCCTGTGTAATGATCGGCGCAACGCTCCCATCGGGTAAGTACACGCTTGAAGGCATTAAGCCAGGCAAACAGTCGTTCGATCTTCCATCGGCGCCGGTATCGGCGCAGCGCCCGGCCGTCTTGAGTGACCGCTCTTTTTCGATTGCTCTTGTGTGGTGCGATCAGTTCAATGCCTTTGGCAGCAAGTCTTTGATCGAGCGGATCACTATCGTAGGCGCGATCCCCAATAATTCGTTCGGGTCGTCCCACTGTGACAATCTCATCGAGGGTAGCCTCGACAAGGGTGACTTCATGTGGGCTAGCAGAAGACGTGTGCACGCCGAGTGGAAGACCAGTAGCGTCTGCAATAACCATGAGCTTCGTACCCTTGCCCCGCTTGGTCTTTCCGACCTTTGGGCCCCTTTTTTTGCCAACACAAACGTGCCGTCAATAAAGCATTCGGAAAGATTGATTTGGCCAACCTCTTCGAGGTGTTGCGCCAGTGCTTCGAGTATGTGCCGTAGCACGCCACTCTTGACCCAGCGCGAAAATCTTCGGAAGCATGTCGTGCCAGAGGGGAACCGATCTGGCAAATCACACCAGGCCGCACCGGTGCGTAGCACCCAGAGAATCCCGTTCATGACGGCGCGGTTGCTGTGCAATTCCGGGCGTCCACGCCCATCATCACGTCTAGGTGTTTCTGGTATCAGCGGCTCCAGAATCGCCCATTGTTCGTCTGTTAGTTCTTCTCTTCGTGCCATACGAAGAAGTTAACACGCACGATAAAAAGTTAACAGACCCTATTTATGAAATGAATTCTAATAATCGTGTCTGCAACACCCAGCCGAAAGAGCTCAGTGTTTTGTAGGTGTCTTAGCGAGTGAGGTAACAGGGACAAGCGCCGGTCTTCTTCGGTTTCCCCGTAAATTTCAAAGAGAGTAGGGCAACTGCTCTCGTCTGAAGAAAGGCCGAGTCTGAGAACTTCTTGGGTGGCGATGCCAACGCCGACTACTCGGCCAACGTGACAAGGAATATTGTCTCGCCCCTCTGCAAGGGCGCGTTTTGGCTGCAAGAAGAGCATTTCCCATGGCTGCACGAGCCTGCCACCGTCCAATTGGAAAGGGGTAAGATCGGAAAGCTTGGTCGGCGTCTGTTCGCGAATATATTTTTCTGCATCGCTCACTCGCACGAAAGCATGCAAAGCGCCGTGACCTCTGTTCGGACTTCCGTTCTGATCACGAAGTATCATTCCGTTTTTCCTTAAACGGATAGAAAACTGATAAAGTGCCATTCGCGGCTTAAGCGACCCACAGCGCTGTAAATCAATCAATCGGTCCAGCTCGATCGGATCATAACTAGCGCGGTAACTATCGAAGAACGGTTGCGCAGCGGCCGCCGAGATTTCCGTCGTCAAGACCATCCCTGTCAGGTGCACATAGAGATCGATAATTGGAAGTAAGGCATCTGGCTCGTACATAGGTAGCAGGCGACCTGTTTCGCATTGAGCTTGAAGTGTTCGACGCAGCGGGGCTGTTAGGCGCTCCACTTCTTGCAACGTCTCGCAAACTATCTGCTCAAACATCGCCGGGATGTACTGCGACTCTTCCCATAGATTGCCGCCTTGCTTTCGGGTGCTGCCTTGTTTCTCTGAATAGTGCCTAAGAAGTAAAGCCCTAGAAATACCACCATGCTTCGCTGCGGGAGCGCCGAATTCATCATGGTAATCATGGGTTCTCTTCCAATCTAATGGAAGCAAGGCGATTTCACCGATTCGAAGTCCAGTGATTGTAAGCAGCTTGCCTTGCGCAAACCGGATAGCATCCGTAAAGGTCTTCGGTCTTTCGGTGAACACGATGCGCATAAACTCCCAAAACGCGCGCATTTCTGGAAGTTTTTCCTCCGACTTTCGCTCTTGTAGCGCTGCCTTGATATCTGCCGTCTTTTTGACGAATTTTGCTTGATGCACCTTCCCAGGTTTTCGTAGCCGCTCCGTCCCAATAAAAGGCATAAGCGGCGCTGCATCGACAAGATGATGCGCATCGAGAACAGTCTTGACAAAGGATCGGATGACGACTGCAGACTGCCCGGATGATTGAAGTGAAAGCGCAATGGAAAGGCAAAGATCAATGTCGTCGGCAACTAATTGCCACGGCGCCTTATTGTTGGTTACGGTAGCGATTAGGCGCATCGCACTGCAGGTTGCTAATACATGCGATAGGCTTCGGCCAGCCAGCACGACCTGCTGCAGGACGTATGATTTGACCAGTTCTTGCCAATGCACTGAAACGGGCACTGACTTCTGGTCAGCTGCCACCATGCAGGGCAGCCCTCGTTCGCGCATTTCAACGGCCACTTGAGGCAGGGTACCGAACTGGCGCAGTTTTGAACCCGTCGGATTTCCGTCTTTCGACAGCTTCCTAAGATCCCAAGCCGAGCCATCAATGGCCACGCCACTATGATCAAGACGTATTTCCCAGCCGATCAGCTCCCGCGCAGCGATCTCTCTTCCAACATCAATGAATCGGGTAAATGGGGCAGGGGGCACACCAACAAATGGGTCTTCAGTCTGCATTGAGCTCTCCTAAGCCTCCGATAACAGCTTGGACTTCTGATATTGTTCGCTTCAACTGGAGAAAGGCCGGAGAATCCGCTTCGCCACGGGAGGTCGAGTAAAAGAAGTTCACCACCTCTCGGAAGCCACGCAGTACTTCTTGATGTATTGATTCGTCTGAGACAGGAAGAAATTTAGGACATCCGTAACATGCCGTCACCGGATTGAATGGGCAGGAAGGCTGCCCCGTAGTGCACGCTCCTATTCCTGCGATTGGTATGCCGTGTGGAACGCCCGCCACTTGCTGCTCTCCCTTCAGCTTTCTCAGCTCTTCAGGATGAATGAAGCCCGTCGTGCCCATATTTGCTACTTGGCGATATGTATCTGAAATACCCAGTGCTTGATTAACTCGCTCAGCCTGCGTGGCCGATGCAGCGTAATACACCTGCCCTGATTCTAGGCTGGAATGCCCTGACCTGAGACGAATTTTGTAGCCACCGGATAAGTGAGTTCTTTATGCTAACGCCAAGGAGAACTCAATGAAGAAGAGATTTACGGACGAACAGATCATCAGCATCTTGCGGGAGGCGGAGAGCAAGGAGATTGCGACGGTAGATCTGTGCAAGCGCCACAACATTACTGAGCAGACCTTTTACCGCTGGAGAAACAAGTTTGGCGGTATGGATGTCTCGGACGCCCGGCGGCTCAGAGAGCTTGAATCGGAGAACGACAAGCTCAAACGCATGGTGGCGGAACAACTGCTGGTGATTGATGGCTTGAAGGAGTTAAGCCGAGAAAAATGATGACCTCCGCGGGCCGGCGCGAAGCGCTTGAAGTCCTTACTCGTCGGGGGCTGTCGCAACGCAAGGCATGTCGTTATCTGGAACTGAGCCGGCGGGTAGCAGGTTATCAGTTGCTACAACCCGAAAAGGATCGGAGCCTGACGCAGCAGCTCATCGCGGCATCGCAAGAGGTCCCTCGCTTCGGCTACCGGCGTATGTCTGCCTGGCTGGCCTTGGGCGAGTCCCGAGTGCGACGGCTCTGGAGCGAGCTAAAACTGGGCCTTCCACGAAAGCGGCCTCGCAGGCGTCGATGCGGCAATGATATTCGGCTACCTGGAGCAACCAAGCCCAATTCGGTCTGGAGCTACGACTTTGTTCATGACCAGATGGTGGATGGACGCTCATTGAAGATGCTGTGCGTGATCGATGAATACACCCGGGAATGCCTGGCCATCGAAGTTGCTGCCAGTTTGCGCTCCCAGGACGTCATCCTGACGCTCTCGCGCTTGATGCGGTTACATGGAAAGCCGGCCTACGTTCGGTCGGACAATGGAGCCGAGTTCACAGCGGCCAAGGTCATGCGATGGCTGCGGGACGCCTCAGTTGGTCCGGCCTTCATTGCGCCAGGCAGTCCATGGCAGAACGGATTCGTGGAAAGCTTCAATGGCAAGCTGCGTGACGAACTGCTTAACCGGGAGTGGTTCCGCAGCCGGGTAGAGGCGAAGGTGCTGATCGAAAGATGGCGCCAGTTCTACAACGAGCGCAGGCCGCATAGCGCACATAACTACCAACCTCCAGCTACGGTTCGTCGAGCCTGGTTGGAATCGAATATGATCGACAACCGACTCACTGCCTGATTGGCTACAAATTACCGACGCAGG
Organism: Herbaspirillum sp. DW155; assembly: GCF_037076565.1. Lineage (NCBI taxonomy): Bacteria > Pseudomonadati > Pseudomonadota > Betaproteobacteria > Burkholderiales > Oxalobacteraceae > Herbaspirillum > Herbaspirillum sp. DW155. The sequence goes on from NZ_AP029028.1 coordinate 2,578,124, forward strand.
TCAGCCCCATGTATTCGGCGAGTTCTTCTGCACTGGCACCGGCATCGACCATTCGCATAGCACCGGAATGTCGTAGATCTCTAGCGGACCACTCAACGCCGGTCACTTCCAGTAGCAACTCTCGAATGCGGATAGAGATCGACGCCGCGTCAGTGTAGGCTAGAAAATGGGCATTTCCCGGGTTGTGCGAAGTTCTGGAAAAAATCTCGCTGAAAATAATTGCCCACTCCCGTTTGACCCGCCGTACTAAGGGCATCCGCCTCATTGAGTCATCACGCTGTTTGAGCATCCGAAAAGTCAAATGGACAGAGAAATTCCCATTTTGGGACGAAATTATTCGACAATCGCGGCGTCGGAGCACTCCAATTTGCTTTGGACGCATCGAGAATTGATAGCTACAAATTATGAGAGCCGTATCGATTAGAGATGCCAGAGACATATCTTTCGCGGCAACTGCACGTTCTTCAATCCACCGAACCAGCCGCGCTTCGTCTTCTATCGATATAAAAACGTCTCTTCTGCGGACCGCAGCAAATTTGTCAACTGGCGGAAGGGGGAGTGAAGAGGAAATGAAGGTTAGATAGTTCGGCGTCCATTCGCCGATTCTTCGTTCGGCCAGAAATACCAGTAAGGATTTAAGACCCTTGAACACGTCGACATAGGGGATTTTGACTCGCAAATTATCCCAAAGTGGCCTGGCATCTGCCGGGGTGCATTGGATAAGATCAATTAGGTCATTAATCTCAACATGAACGAGGCTGCAGAAATTGAGCCGGGCGGTAGCTGCTGAGCCGCGCGTTAAGCGCTCAGCGACATACGCTTGCAGCAGGCGCTGCAATGGCGGCGAAGGCGAGTACCGGTCGAAACGCAGCCGGTGGTTCCGACCATCGATAGAAACGAGCCATCGCTCCGATGCCAAATCCTTAATACTGCAATCTTCATCAGTGTAATCATCAATGTAGCGAACCACGGATGGTAGAGCAGGGACGTTAACGAGAAGTAGTCGTACATTTGAGCCATCTTCCACTGTATAAGGGTGCTGGGTCATTGTGGTAACTCCATAAGCATCGCGACGCGATCATCAAAATGATCACCCCAGACAGCGTTCAATCTCTCTTCAAAGGCCGCCTTCGCATAAAGCAATGGCATTGACGAGGTTGCCGCCCACCCAAAATAGCTGCGCATCTTCTGCATTACTTCGGGCATTGAATCTCCAAGGGTCAGTAACTGCTTCATCCTTATCACCGCCGCTGTATGGCGCAAGTCGTGCGGGGATATCGACGTCATGCCTGTTCGATCCTGCAAAGTCCTTAAAGCGGTTGATGAAAGCGATGAGGTAAGAACCTTGAAGAAATGATTAACCCCCTCGGCTGACAGCGGTTGACCTCGCATGCTGCTCAAGAAGTAGGGATGTTTTGGACGCCCACGATAGTTTTCAGAGTATGTGTAAAAGGCCTCCGCCACAATTCCACCCACCGGGATCTGTCGAATTGACGACACATTTTTGATGCTCGGACTCGAATGTCGTGGATCATCATTTTCATCAGCGCTGGTTTGAACGTTAAGCCAAAATTGCCGGCCAGAGAACGAATTCTCTGATTTTAGGAAATCCGCCCTTAACGTCAACGTTTCGCCGCGTCGTAGACCTGCATTAAGCAGGAGCAGGAATGTGCAATAAGCGCGCCACTGCGTAGCCGGCGACTTAAACGGATTAGCCTCAGCACCAGGCACAACCAACTCGAAAAGCTCGGACAACACCGAAGCTGGCAGCGCACGAACGAAATGAGGAGAGCTTTTCTTGCCCACCCTCAGCTGGCCATACAGCCGATCTAGTCGCTCTGAATGTCCTTGCATCCAAAATTCAAGTTCGCCTTGGTGACCGTATCTGATATTGGGATATCTCATATGGGCGCTCGCGTTTTATTTGGTTGGGTAGATAAGTGGTTGCCATCAAAAATATGTTCCCAAAATACGAGAACTTATGCCGTTGGTTCCACGCACATAGAATCTCGTCGATTTCGCATAATTTGTAGGAAGTTTGACAGGCAAAATCAGTTACTGCGCCACTCGCCGGATTCGAATCCAGCAGGTGTTTGCCGTACGCAGTAACAAATCAAAAGACGGTAATAATTTTTCTAGCGGTTGCTTGATTCGTCCTTTTTCTTTTTTTCGCCTCGCATCTTCACGTGCGAGCAATCGGAATACTTCCGCCTCTTCCATTCCCGCTTCTCTGGCTAATAGCAATGCCGTCGAAAAATCCGGGAGCGTTTTTCCTAGTGAGTAGTTGCTCAGGGATGTCTGGGGTATGCCCCAGGCTTTCGCCAAGCTGTTAACGCTGCGCCCCCGTATGGCTTTCGCTATGAATTCTTCGTATGTCATTTAAAACTCCGATTAGGTTAATTAACCAAATATGGTTAATATTTGCCTTGAATTAACCATTTATGGTTAAAGCATATTTGGTTAATCCGTACCATATCACAAGCGCGAGGGCATCCGTCCGGCTGTGCGCTTGTCCCTTCTCAATATTCAGTCTAGAGGCTCGAAAAATGGCTAAGTCGATCATTGAAATCATCCACGTTGTCCCCCTGTCTGGCGTCGGCAAAAAGTCCGGTAACGCTTATGACATGCGCTTTGCGCAATGCATCGTTCATCACGTCAACAAAGAGACCGGCCAAGTGGAGCCGCTTGTTGGTGAACTGCTCCTGCCGAAGCAATACAACGATATTCCGCGAGGGATGTACGAAGTTGATTTTCGCCTGTCGGTCGCACAAGACAAGCGAATTCAGTCGGTGGTCGATACCATCGTTCCCTATAGCCCGAAGGCCGCGCCAAAAGAACCAGCAAAAGCTGCGGCCTGACCATGAAACAGGCGGCGGATAAATTCACGGCGGATTTGTTTAGTAGTCCCCACCGTGGCCGCCCGCCGAAGCTCGCACCTAAAACGAATGCACAACGTCAGCGCGAGTTTCGCCAGCGGCGCAAGTTCGATTTCCTAATTTCCGTCACGCGTAACGATCAATCCAATGCCTAAGTACGTCCTGTACTGCTCGCAAGATGCCGCGCCTACCGTGTCAGTAGACGGCAAGCTTTCATGCGACGGCGGTACAGCGGCGCTGCAGGTCGGGTTGCTGGAAACAACGCTGGATACGCCGGATGCATCGTCAGTGGCCGGTGTCTGGACTGCCGGTTTCTCCTTGGTGATGGCGTGTTTCCTGATCGGACGCTGCATTGGCGCAGTACTTCAAATGATTCGGGAGGGATGATGTCAAGAGACGCGATCACGGGTTTATTGGCGGCTGGCGTTGCCGCTCTGTGGGTTCTGGATTTCGTTCTGATCTTCCGGACCTTCTGCTAGAGATTTGCCTATGTTGGGCAAGCGCTGCCGGACGTTTCCGGCGTTTTATAGGGGTAAAACCATGCAAGTGCTCTCCAAGTTCAAGAAAGGTGCAGCCGTGGCCGCTGCTGGTCTGGCCGCAGTCGCCGCGGTGCCTGCTCATGCCGCTGGCTCCAGCGTTGATCTGAGTTCGATCACCGGTGCCGTCTCGTCCGGTGACATCGTGACCGGCGTGCTTGCCATCGGTGCGGTTCTGGCCGTGGTGCATGTGACCGTGAAAGCGGCCAAGCTGGTGATGGCGTTCCTGAAGTCGGCCTAAGGTTCGCCAAGCTGTAATCAGGGACGATGTAGCGCTGCATCGTCCTTTTTTTCGTCCATACGAAAAGGGGGGAAGGCGTGAATTACTCGAACTGGTGGTATCTGATCGCATTCGCGTGGGGCATGGTTTGCGCGTGGGCTGTCGTCGTCGGTCTTGAGGTTTCAAAATGAAGCGCGCTCATTTCCTCTTGCTCGTAGCGCTGTGGACCGTTTGGCTGGATGCGCATAGCGCTAACGTGCCGGTCTCGAAAGTACAGAATGCGCTGGCCGGTGTGATTCAAGCTAAAGCCGTATCCAACGGCATTTCCGCATCTGATCCCCGCTTGGCAAATACGTTAGTGCGTTCGTCTTATCCGCTCACGGATGCTGTGGTGAAGGCGACGCAAGCCCAAGCTGCTGCCGGTGGCGCTGCTGCCGCCTCTAGCACGCTGGTAGCTTGGGGGACGGTCGGTGCAATTGTCATCGGGGCGGCTGCAGTGGCTGTTGCTGTTGGCTGGGCTATCGGCTATCTCGGGGCAAAGTGGTACTACGGTAAAAACGGAAGTGTGCAAGTTGGGGATAATCCTAGCTCGATTAATACGCCTGCGGGCCTTGCACCTCCGGATACGATTTATATTTTTTCCAATGCAGTAGCTGGTTCTCCGGATGGTGCGTGTTTAGGCGCGTCGTTTACCGACTTCACGATGTCAGGTGGACATGGCACGCAACGCGCCGTCATGAATTCTGATGGTAATTGCCACCTCATCCGCTACGTGATTCCCGATACGGGAAGTCCGTACACCATAGACATGGGGTCATTGGGTTTCCCACAGAAATCGTCAGGCAATAAAACTCTTTGCCCCGGCATCAAACTAACTGCTTCCAATGGAGTTTGTCCCGCTTCCAATTTCAAAGAGTTAGCTGCGGCCCCTTCGATGAGCGCTGCTGACGCGGCTAAGTCACTGTCTTCGTCTGATATGGCAGCGCCTTTGCCAACGCAACCCATTGCCGATATCGCTAATGCAGCGTGGCGAAGCGCTGCAGGTTCGTCCGGCTATGATGGCTTGCCTTATGATGCTTCCAATCCGATCACAACGGGCGATGTCTCCAACTGGCAATCTTCGCATCCTGATTACTGGCCGACCGTGGGGGACTTTGTAACGCCCCAAAAAGCCACGCCGGTAGATCCGGGAACGGGCAATGTAACCAATCCGATTCCCAGCACTGGCCCCGTGTCTAGTTCGCCTGCTAGCTCTTCACCGTTTGGATTGCCTACCTCCAGCACTCCACAGTCGTCGGTCGATCCCTCCAGCTCGGCGCCGAATACGGGTACTAATCCCAGTACTCAGCCGCTAGAAAATCTCGGTCCTGATCCCGGCATTGGCGCGCCTTCATTGGAACCCATTCCAACGGCCACGCAAATTATTGCGCCCACGCGCAATATTTTTCCGACGCTGAAATCCTTCGTCGTCCCTAGTGTGGATGTGCAATGCCCGACTTGGAGCGTTCCGGTCTTCGGCAAAGACATCGCTTTCAAGGATCACTGCCCCCTACTGGAGCAATCGAGGTCATCCCTCTATGCCGCAATGGCCGTGGTCTATGCGCTCCTAGCGCTGTTCATTGTGCTTCGCTCATAAAGGAGAGGCGACATGTTTGGCATCGTTCTATCGGCGCTCAATGCGGTCCTTGCCTTCGTCCTGCGGTCGATTATTGTTAAGCTCGTCGTGTTCTTCGCACTGTTCTTCGTGACGACTGAATTTATGGCCGTCATCGTGCAATTCCTTCCGACCGGCGATCAACTCACGAATGCCTTCGGCGGCATTCCTAATGCGGTCTGGTATTTCCTGAACCTATTCAATATCAAGGCCGGGATACCGCTGCTGCTCTCGGCCTACGTGACGCGGTTCACGATCCGCCGTATTCCGTTGATTGGCTGATTATGGGCATCAATGTCTATACCGGCCTGATGGGCTCCGGAAAAAGCTATGAGGTGGTGGCGGAAGTCATTGTCCCGGCCATCGCTAAAGGGCGGCGCGTCGTTACCAATGTTGATGGGATCGATGGAGACAAGATTCGCGCCCACATTGAAAAGACGTACAAGCCTGTTCCCGAGCAATTGGGTGAGGTGGTGCATGTGACAAATGGTGATGTCGCGCTCGCCAATTTCTTCCCCTATTACGACGACAAGAAAGGCGCGCATACCGACACCATTGTGCAGCCTGGGGATTTGGTGTGCATCGATGAGGCGTGGCGCTTCTGGCCTGCCACTGGTGCGAATCTCTTGCAAGAGCATAAGAGCTTTTTCTTGGAACATCGGCATTTCACGCATGAGAAAACGGGAGTGGCCTGCGACTTGGTGCTGATGATTCAGGACATGTCCACGTTGAACCGCTTCGTAAAAAACGTGGTGGCGTTCCACATTCGCACGCACAAGAAAATATCGCTAGGCATGCCCACGCATTACAGCGTGTCGATTTTCGAGGGGAATAAACAGAGCAAAGCAGCGCGGATCAGTGTCGAGCTGCGCAAGTACCGCAAAGATATCTTTCCTCTGTATTCCTCCTTCAAGGGCGGTGCTGACGGGAAAATCGTCAATGTCGATAAGCGCCAAAACATGCTGGCGCGTAAAAAGATTTGGATGACAGCGGGGGTTCTGCTGGTGGCCTTGGTGGTTGGGCTGTACAGCATCAATCGTTTTTTTCACCCGAAGCCGGTCACCGAATCGACTCAGGCAGGGAAGCAAGACACGAACGCTAACAACGCCAAGCAATCTGCCGCACAGTCCGCGAAGCCTGCATTTTCCGATGCGTGGCGCATTGTAGGGACGGCGCGCTTCGGCACGACAAGCTATGTCGTCATCGCGGATGATGCGGGCCGTTTGCGCTATGAATCTCCCTCAATGTTCGTCCAGATGGGACCGCAGACCATTGGGGAAATTGATGGTGCCAAAGTGACGCGCTATTCCGGCGCGGTTATTCATCCAGTTCATATCGAGGGGAAGAAATGAAGCGCATGATTGCTGCATTACTGATGGCATACAGCGCGGTTGCAGCCGCTGCTCTTGCTGGCCCGTTGCTTCCTCTCATGCCTCTGTCTATGCCGCTTCCGGGCGGTGCACCGCCACAGTCCGATAGCGCAATGGAGTTCTCGCGGGTGCGTGTGGCCGAAGCGGTCGAAGCGATGTATACGCAGATACTCAAAACGCCCTACCTGATACAGCCTGAAGTCGTAGCCGATGAGCGGCTTGTCTCGTTCCGCTTCGGCACGGGCGTTTCTGCTCGATCTGAAGTCTCGCGATTCATGAATCTGCTTGGACTGTCTGTGCGCACGGTGAACGGTGTTGATATCGTCGGGACTGTGAAAGAAGTGGAGCCGGACAAAGAACCGTTCGTCTATCGACCGAAGTATCGGGATGTGACGTATCTGGTGGAGCTATTGCGCGGTCTTTTTCCAAAGGGAGAATTCACCTCCGCGCGTTCTATTCATGGCGCGCCGCAAGCGATTACGGCAGATGCAGCCACCGGCCAATCGAAGGCGCCCGCTCCGGCAGGTTCTGCCGCCTCGCTACTCGATACTGATCCCGATGCGTTGGTGTTCAATGGGACGGAACCAGACATCAAGAAACTGTCCGCGTTGCTTGCGCAACTGGATACGCGGCAAGGTGAGGTGATGGTACGCGGCCAGGTGTTTGAGGTGGCTTCCAATGGCGCGGAAGGTTCGGCGTTTTCTCTCGCGCTGCATCTGCTTGGCGGCACTGTCTCTACCGGGCTCTCTACCCCTTCCACGCTTGACGGTTTCGTGCGGATCAAGAATGCATCCATTGACGCCGTATTTGCAGCGCTCTCTAGTGACAGTCGCTTCAAGACTATTTCCGCACCTTCGCTGCGTGTGCGTTCTGGTGCCGCTGGCCGCTTCGCTGTTGGTCAGGATGTGCCTGTTCTGGGTGCAATCAGTTATCCGGGGAATGGAAGCGCTCCGGTGCAGTCGGTGGAGTATCGAAGCTCGGGCGTCATCTTCGATCTAAAACCGATTGTCCGAGAGTCAGTAGTGGATTTGACAGTCGGCCAGCAGCTGTCAAATTTCGTTGTCACGCAAACCGGTGTCAACAATTCGCCCACGCTGACCAAACGCGAAGTCAGTACGTCCTTATCGGTCGCTGACGGTGATGTCGTCATCATCGGTGGTCTTGCGGAGAACCGGGAAAGCTCCGGCCGCATTGGCTTCTCTTTCCTGCCTGATTGGATGCGCTCCAATACCGGCCAGAACAGCAAGACGGAAATTCTCTTGGTACTACAGGTATCGCGCTTGTAACTCAGGTGCGGATCAAACGCCCGTTCTTGAACTGGAAAATCGTATGCAGGATATAGCCATCGTAGTCCATGATCCGCGCCACCAGTTGGCGCATAGTCTTGCAGAAGAATTGACGGCCATCCGGACGTGTCCAGATGAAGGCCACGCCCTTGCGCATCAGATTGCGGAGGTACAACGTAAGACGCAATTGCTTCCACGGCGGGACGTAGTTGGACGGGGCCAGCGCCTTACGCGTGCGCTTGAAATGAGCGAAGTAAGGTTGATACGGGAAATGCAGCAGGGGCAGTTCTGGTTGTACCATGATCGCGCCTTCGAAGTGGTGTTAAAACTGACCGGGTTCCTAGATTCGGAGCCCTCCGTAAGACCGGCGGTTTCGGTCGTTTCTACTCCACCGCCTGCCGCCGTTTTCCTGAGTTCTTCGCCCGATGATCGAATAGACGGCGCATGAGGCTTTTGCCGCAAGGGGGAAGGTTTGTAAAAGCGCGGTTGCTGGCGCTTTTATGAATGCCCCCTTGCGGCAAAAGACGCGCCGGCTATCGTTCATCGAAAAGGCGGAGAACTCTGGAAAACGGTGGCGGGTTGATCGGAGAAACGGCCTCAACTGCCCATGAGTGCAAAGCACTCACAAGTCAGGTTTTATGCGGTTGATTAAAGGCGCTGCGGCGCTCGCTGAAGGCGGGGAATTTCCGTTACACGTAACGGAAAAGAGGCGTAGCAAGATCGCGCCGCCCGCAGCTTGCGAGGACGGCGCGAGCGAAGCGAGCGCCTAGACTTGTATTAAGCATACTTAACGGAAACAAGCCTGGCGCGGCGTGCCAAGGCAGACAAACCGAAAGAGCAAAAAGGGTAGGGAAGGGTAGTCCAGAAAAGAAAATGCCCTGAAAGGACTCGCGATCCGATCAGGGCGTTCATCCAACTAGCTGAGATAGGTGAATGAATGTCTGCAAGTTATACCCCGGATTTTGATCTGTCAAACGTTTCGTTTGATGCCTGCAACGAATTCGAACAAAAGGCTCCCGGCTGGAGCGATGAGGGCATCAGAAACACGTGGAATGACCGCTACGTCGCCCGCAAGGTCACATATCCAGATGGACAGATGGAAGTGACTGTCTGCCGTGAAAAACACTTCAAAGGCCCCGCTCCGATTATCGGCAAGCGCACTAAGCGCGGAGAATCTGAAAACCGCGAGCGAAACGAAGCTGTCGCCGCTCGCAATGCCAAGAAAAACGTAAGAGAGCGCTGCAAGTCCATTGGTGCTGATCGCATGATTACGCTGACTTATCGGGACAATATGGTTGACCGGGAAAAGGCGCTCAAGGATTGGGACAAGTTCCGGCGTCGCGTTGGAAAGTGCGTCGATTTCCACTACGTGGCGGTGATTGAGGAACAGCGGCGTGGTGCTTTGCATTTCCATGTGGCTGTGCACGGTCGTCAGTGCTATCAGCTCCTGCGCTCAATCTGGTCAAGCATCGTCGGACTGGATGAACAAGGGCGCTCGATGTCAAACATCGATGTACGCAATCCCTCAAAATTCGGCTTTGGGAAGTACGGCATACACAAGCTGGCCTCCTATATCGCGAAATACTGCGGTAAGCAGATGGAGTGCCGAGACTTCGATCAAAAGCGTTATTTCTCCTCTAGGGGGATTCCTAAGCCTGATGTCCATACTTGGAGCATTGCTAGTACCTGTTCGCTTGGCGCAGTTCAAACAGCTTTTATGATCGCTGGTGCCGGATTGTTGGATGGCGCGCAGTTTTGGTATAACAAGGCGCTCGATGTTATCTGGATTGCAACATGCCCTTATCATGGCGTGGGAACTTTGGGAGATATCCCTTTCTAGCTTTTTAATTCATCTGCGTGCCCAGGAGATTATTGCCAAATATTCAAACTTGGCTCCTGGCAAGATATAATTAGCTTGACTTAGTTCGTGTGTCAGGCTCACGCTGATCTAACTTTTAATCCACCGCGTTACTCTGCTCGCTTCTGGATTTTTTTGATTGCGGACTGTGTATCGTAAACGGTTGTAAGAAAACCAGACCCGAAGAACGTGTGAACATTCACAAAGCGAATTGTTAAATGAAACAACTCAATGGCGCTAAGTTTAATATCGAAAACCTCGGTTATATTAAACGGGGAGAGTTCGAAGTTAAGCCACTAACTTTGTTTTGCGGGAAAAATAACACCGGCAAAACATGGGCAATGTACGCTCTTTATGGTTGTCTCGATCGCCTCCCTAGCGGCATGCCTATTCCTGGCCTTGACGAAATCGTGTCTTCATTGATTAAAGAGGGCTCCGCCGTTTTTGATCTGCAGCTTCTGGTGCAAACTCATTATAAGGACTTAGCTCGCCTTATAAAGCGCGGTTGTCAATTGCGGCTGTCTACCATCTTTAATGCGGAGCAGGTTTCTTTTGATAACACGGTTATCGATTGGATGATATCCAAGGAGCAAATGCTCCACGTGATTATGACGGAGGAGCTGGATTTTAGACTGGAACTTGGCAAACAGGTTGATGCGCTGCGGCTTCTAAAACCTCGTGGAGAAACTACTGTTTCCATTACCTTGTTGGCGGAGAAACTTCCTGATCTAAAGCGTTATCTGTCAGATGTAATAGTTCGTTTTTTGCTGCAGCAAAAAGACGGAAGAAATGTTTTTCTTGTGCCAGCTGAGCGCAATGGGCTTCATTTATTCTTTAGAGAATTGAGCAGCCGGCGTTCTGCGCTGCTTCATCACGTCTCTCGCGAAGAGCTAGATGTGACAAAGCTGATTTCAGACATTATGAAGTCCCGCTATGCAGAGCCGATTGCAGATTATATAGATTGGCTTAATGGCCTTCGTACGCGTAGAAAAACTAAAGGTGCTGAATGCCATGATTCTGCAGACGCTCTTCGCAAGACGCTGATCGGAGGAAAATACGAGGTGGATTCTGAGGGCGTAATTTCCTTTACGCCTCGCAAAATTCGGGGGCAGCCATCTGCAGAAAAGATGTCGCTGCACCTTACATCTTCTGCTATCAAAAGTTTATTTGGTATTTGGTTTTTCTTGGAACATCAAGCTAAGCCAGGCGATATTTTGATGATCGATGAGCCAGAATTGAATTTGCATCCTGCCGCTCAGAGAGAGATAGCTAGACTACTGGCAGCGGTGGCTAATAAAGGTATTACAGTTATTGTCAGTACTCACAGTGATTATTTTGTGCGTGAGATTAATACGCTAATAATGCTTTCTAAGGCCCATCCTCGCCGCGACGAGCTAATGCAGAAATATGGATACGTCCCTGAACAACTTTTAGAGTTGGATGACGTCGGCGCATATTATTTTGACGAAACAGGAATTAATCCAATGCAGGTGAACGAGGAAGAGGGGATCTTCGTGGAAACTTTCGACCAAGTTATACGAGATCTGAACGATACAAGTGACGATATTTACTACCAATATCGTGACGACCAAGATTTATCTGATCTAGTTTGAGGGTAACGTGGGGGTGAAATTATTCCAAGGATTGGTGGCGCAGGCTTGGCATTTGGACAGGGACGGAAGTAAGTGGATTGTGAGAGAGGGGAATAAAGGCTCGAATAATAAAGAGGTTCATGTCCACGGGTGCTCTTGTGTCGCCTTTTCTCTAGACCAAAAAGGGAAAGATGCTTTTCCGATGTTAACTGGGAAGTTCCCGGGTATGAAAAGCGTATGTGACGCCATGATCGTCGCAGTCTGTGACGGTAAGACATATTTTTGCGCTATGGATCTAAAATCGTCCAGTGCTAACGGTGCGACTAAGCAATTGGAATCTGCGAGACGAACGTTTGAGTGGTTGGTTGGAATGGCTGACTTCACAAAAGCCTGGAGCAAGGGCGATTTGAGTCAGCATATTTTTTTTGGCATAGTTAACATGGCTCCGAGAAATATTGTCAGAAAGTCGACCTCACGTAGGTCGGCTGAAATCCCTCCGCCAGAGCCTTCTCCGTATGGCAACTACATGTACTTCAAATTGACAAATCACCCGAGGGTAGATTTATATTCTTTGATTAAAAGAATCGACCCTTAAAAAAGAAGCTCCATTGATTTGGGGCTTTTGTTGATTTGCATTGAAAACTGACCCACTTTCCCAGGAAATTTGCATCCAAAGTTGACCTTCGCCGCTACATCCGATCCGATGACAGCGAACCTGCTTATCCAGCAAGGCGCTCGCCAAGCTCGCTCGATGACTTCAGCGCCAGGCTCTCCGCTTGACTCAGCGCAGACGCGGTCAAATCTCGGAAGCAAAGAAGGACCCTGAAACAGATGTTCAAGGGTGCGTTGCGCTGAAAAGAAAAGCCCCGGATTCCGGGGCTTTGTGTTTGGTAAAGAGCAGGGCGCTTGTCAGTGGAAAATCTTAAACAAAATCCCCACGGTGCCAGCCAGCATAAAACCCAGCATCCATTTAAGCAGTTCGAATTGGCCGCGCACCTCCGCGAAGCTGGTTGCTACTGAGGCGAAGTTGTTTGATACTTCGGCTCGGAATGCGTTTAGGTCTGATTTGGTTACGAGTTCGCTGTTCATGGCTTCTGCAAGACCGGTTGCGTGGGCTTCGGCTTGGTCCCTGGGAATGCCAGCGGCTTCAAGTCGTTTGACGTATTCGTGAGTATCAAAGAGTGTAGTTGCCATTGGGCTGCTTTCAGTCAGTATAGCACCGTGTTAGCGGGCGCTGGTTTGGGTGAATTCGGTGTCTGGATTCGAGAGCGTTATCGAGGCGCTTACCGGGCTGGTTGGCTTGGGAAACGTCAGTACATCTGCGGTAGCGATGGCCAGCTTTGTCTTGAGCGGAGTGAAGCCCATTTGCCGGAGGCGATCCTGGTATTCGTAGTGCTGCAGCCTGAGGATTTCAGGAACCCACCACGGGATTTTTGTGCGGCCAGTTAGCCAATTTTGGACAGTTTTCTCTGATCTTTTTAGACGTTTTGCTATTCGACGCACGGAGTCGCCTTGCATCCAAAATTCTAATTCGCCTAGGTGGCCGTAGCGGGTGTTCGGATATCTCACGCTTCCTCCTGTTCTCAGTGATTGGGAATATGAGTGGCAAATGCAGATCAGTAGTTCTGCGATCGGTCTTTGCGCACTCGCTTTTGCTCGCCCGTCAAACTTCGCATAATTTGTATTTACCGAAACCGACGAATTAGTTACTGCGCCACTCGCTGTATTTGATTCCAGCAAGTGTTCGCCAAACGCAGTAACGCTTCAAAAGACGGCGAAAATTTATCGGTAATTGCGCTTAAATCTCTCTTGGTCAGCTTTCGATTCGCCTCATGCTCGGCCAGCACCAACAGCACCTTTTCTGCGTTTAGCCCCGTCTCTTTAACCAAAATTAAAGCCGTATGGAAGTCGGGGGTTCGCGTTCCTTTTACATAGTTGTCCAAGGTTTTTTGAGGAATTCCCCATTCTTTGGCAAGGCTGTTCACTGTTCGTCCCTTGACGGCCTTCGCTATTAATTCTTCGTAGTTCATATAAAACTCCAATTACAAAGTTTGTACGTTTGGGCTAACATTGGCCTCGAGTTAGCTCATTCGTACTTAGTTCATTTGAGCTATTCGTACGATATCACAAGTACGCGTGTACTAAGCGAAACGGCTAGTCTCGCGAATTTTCACTTTTTTCTATTCAGTCTAGAGGCTCGAAGAAAATGGCTAAATCCATCATTGAAATCATCCACGTTGTTCCTCTGTCCGGTGTCGGTAAAAAGTCCGGCAACGCTTACGACATGCGCTTTGCGCAATGCATCGTCCATCACGTCAACAAAGAGACCGGCCAAGTGGAGCCGCTTGTTGGTGAACTGCTCCTACCGAAGCAATACAACGATATTCCGCGAGGGATGTACGAAGTTGATTTCCGCCTGTCGGTTGCACAAGACAAGCGCATCCAGTCCGTGGTGGATTCCATCGTTCCCTACGTACCAAAGGCCGCACCAAAAGAACCAGCAAAAGCTGCGGCCTGACCATGAAACAGGCGGCGGATAAATTCACGGCGGATTTGTTTAGTAGTGGCCGCCGTGGCCGCCCGCCGAAGCTCGCACCTAAAACGAATGCACAACGTCAGCGCGAGTTTCGCCAGCGGCGCAAGTTCGATTTCCTAATTTCCGTTACGCGTAACGATCAATCCAATGCCTAAGTACGTCCTGTACTGCTCGCAAGATGCCGCGCCCACCGTTTCAGCAGACGGCAAGCTCTCGTGCGATGGCGGTACGGCGGCGCTACAGGTCGGATTGTTGGAAACAACATTGGATACGCCTGATGCGTCGTCGGTCGCTAGTGTTTGGGCTGCGGGTTTCTCTCTGGTGATGGTGTGTTTTCTGATCGGGCGGTCCATTGGCGCGTTATTGCAAATGATTCGGGAGGGATGATGTCAAGAGACGCGATCACGGGTTTATTGGCGGCTGGCGTTGCCGCTCTGTGGGTTCTGGATTTCGTTCTGATCTTCCGCGCCTTCTGCTAAAGATTTGCCTATGTTGGGCAAGCGCTGCCGGACGTTTCCGGCGTTTTATAGGGGTAAAACCATGCAAGTGCTCTCCAAGTTCAAGAAAGGTGTAGCCGTGGCCGCTGCTGGTCTGGCCGCAGTCGCCGCGGTGCCTGCTCATGCCGCTGGCTCCAGCGTTGATCTGAGTTCGATCACCGGTGCCGTCTCGTCCGGTGACATCGTGACCGGCGTGCTTGCCATCGGTGCGGTGCTGGCCGTGGTGCATGTGACCGTGAAAGCGGCCAAGCTGGTGATGGCGTTCCTGAAGTCGGCCTAAGGTTCGCGAAGCTGTAATCAGGGACGATGTAGCGCTGCATCGTCCTTTTTTTCGTCCATACGAAAAGGGGGAAGGCGTGAATTACTCGAACTGGTGGTATCTGATCGCATTCGCGTGGGGCATGGTTTGCGCGTGGGCGGTGGTCGTCGGACTTGAGGTTTCAAAATGAAGCGCGCCCATTTCCTCTTGCTCGTAGCGCTGTGGACCGTTTGGCTGGATGCGCATAGCGCTAACGTGCCTGTCTCGAAAGTACAGAATGCGCTGGCCGGTGTGATTCAAGCTAAAGCCGTATCCAACGGTATTTCCCCATCTGATCCCCGCTTGGCAAATACGTTGGTGCGTTCGTCTTATCCGCTCACGGATGCTGTGGTGAAGGCGACGCAAGCACAAGCTGCTGCCGGTGGCGCTGCTGCCGTCTCTAGCACGCTGGTAGCTTGGGGGACGGTCGGCGCGATTGTCATTGGTGCGCTTGCAGTGGCCGGTGCTGTTGGTTGGGCTATTGGCTATCTCGGGGCAAAGTGGTACTACGGTAAAAACGGAAGTGTGCAAGTTGGGGATAACCCTAGCTCGATCAACACGCCTGCGGGCCTTGCACCTCCGGATACGATTTATATTTTTTCCAATGCAGTAGCCGGTTCTCCGGATGGTGCGTGTTTAGGTGCGTCGTTTACCGACTTTACAATGTCAGGTGGACATGGCACGCAACGCGCTGTCATGAATTCTGATGGCAATTGCCACCTCATCCGCTACGTGATTCCTGATACGGGAAGTCCGTACACCATAGACATGGGGTCATTGGGTTTCCCACAGAAATCGTCAGGCAATAAAACTCTTTGCCCCGGCATCAAACTCACTGCTTCCAATGGAGTTTGTCCCGCTTCCAATTTCAAAGAGTTAGCTGCTGCCCCTTCGATGAGCGCTGCTGACGCGGCCAAGTCACTGTCTTCGTCTGATCTGGCAGCGCCTTTGCCAACGCAACCCATTGCCGATATCGCTAATGCAGCGTGGCGAAGCGCTGCAGGTTCGTCCGGCTATGATGGCTTGCCTTACGACGCTTCCAATCCGATCACAACGGGCGATGTCTCCAACTGGCAATCTTCGCACCCTGATTACTGGCCGACCGTTGGGGACTTTGTAACGCCCCAAAAAGCCACGCCGGTAGATCCGGGAACGGGCAATGTGACCAATCCGATTCCTAGCACTGGCCCTGTTTCTAGTTCTCCAGCCAGCTCTTCACCGTTTGGATTGCCTACCTCCAGCACTCCACAGTCGTCGGTCGATCCTTCTAGCTCGGCGCCGAATACTGGTACTAACCCTAGTACTCAGCCGCTAGAAAATCTCGGTCCTGATCCCGGCATTGGCGCGCCCTCATTGGAACCCATTCCAACGGCCACGCAAATTATTGCGCCCACGCGCAATATTTTTCCGACACTGAAATCCTTCGTCGTCCCTAGTGTGGATGTGCAATGCCCGACTTGGAGCGTTCCGGTCTTCGGCAAAGACATCGCTTTCAAGGATCACTGCCCCCTACTGGAGCAATCGAGGTCGTCTCTCTATGCGGCAATGGCCGTGGTCTACGCGCTACTTGCGTTGTTTATTGTGCTGCGCTCGTAAGGGGGACAAGACATGTTTGGCATCGTTCTATCGGCGCTCAATGCGGTCCTTGCCTTCGTCCTGCGGTCGATTATTGTTAAGTTCGTCGTGTTCTTCGCACTGTTCTTTGTGACGACTGAATTTATGGCCGTCATCGCGCAATTCCTTCCGACTGGCGATCAACTCACGAATGCCTTCGGCGGCATTCCGAATGCGGTCTGGTATTTCCTGAACCTATTCAATATCAAAGCCGGGATACCGCTGCTGCTGTCGGCCTACGTGACGCGGTTCACGATCCGCCGTATTCCGTTGATTGGCTGATTATGGGCATCAATGTCTATACCGGCCTGATGGGCTCCGGAAAAAGCTATGAGGTGGTGGCGGAAGTCATTGTCCCGGCCATCGCTAAAGGGCGGCGCGTCGTTACCAATGTTGATGGGATCGATGGAGACAAGATTCGCGCCTACATTGAAAAGAATTACAAGCCAGTTCCCGAGCAATTAGGCGAGGTGGTCCATGTCACGAACGGCGATGTTGCGCTCGCCAACTTCTTCCCCTATTACGACGACAAGAAAGGTGCGCATACAGACACCATCGTGCTGCCTGGTGATTTGGTGTGTATCGATGAGGCGTGGCGCTTCTGGCCTGCCACTGGTGCGAATCTCTTGCAAGAGCATAAAAGCTTCTTTCTAGAGCATCGCCATTTCACTCATGAGAAAACGGGAGTGGCCTGCGACTTGGTGCTGATGATTCAGGACATGTCCACGTTGAACCGCTTTGTAAAAAACGTGGTGGCGTTCCACATTCGTACGCACAAGAAAATATCGCTAGGCATGCCCACGCATTACAGCGTGTCGATTTTTGAGGGAAATAAGCAGAGCAAAGCAGCGCGGATCAGTGTCGAACTGCGCAAGTACCGCAAAGATATCTTTCCTCTGTATTCCTCCTTCAAGGGTGGCGCTGACGGGAAAATCGTCAATGTCGATAAGCGCCAAAACATGCTGGCGCGTAAAAAGATTTGGATGACAGCGGGGGTTCTGCTGGTGGCCTTGGTGGTTGGGCTGTACAGCATCAATCGTTTTTTTCACCCGAAGCCGGTCGCCGAATCGACTCAGGCAGGGAAGCAAGACACGAACGCTAACAACGCCAAGCAATCTGCTGCACAGCCCGCGAAGCCAGCATTCTCAGACGCGTGGCGGATTGTGGGGACGGCGCGATTCGGCACGACAAGCTATGTCGTCATTGCGGATGAGGCTGGCCGTCTGCGCTACGAATCTCCCTCGATGTTCGTGCAGATGGGACCGCAGACCATTGGGGAAATTGATGGTGCCAAAGTGACGCGCTATTCCGGCGCGGTGGTTCATCCAGTTCATATCGAGGGGAAGAAATGAAGCGCATGATTGCTGTATTACTGATGGCGCATGGCACGCTCGCGGTCGCTGCTCCTGCTGGCCCGTTGCTTCCTCTCATGCCTCTGTCTATGCCGCTTCCAGCCGGTGCACCGCTACAGTCCGATAGCGCAATGGAGTTCTCTCGGGTGCATGTGGCCGAAGCTGTCGAAGCGATGTATACGCAGATACTCAAAACGCCCTACCTGATACAGCCTGAAGTCGTAGCCGATGAGCGGCTCGTCTCATTCCGCTTCGGCACTGGCGTTTCTGCTCGATCTGAAGTCTCGCGATTCATGAATCTGCTTGGACTGTCTGTGCGCACGGTGAACGGCGTTGATATCGTCGGGATTGTGAAAGAAGTGGAGCCGGACAAAGAGCCGTTCGTCTATCGACCGAAGTATCGGGATGTGACTTATCTAGTTGAGCTATTGCGCGGTCTTTTCCCGAAAGGAGAATTCACTTCCACGCGATCCATTCATGGCGCGCCGCAAACCATCACTGCGGATGCAGCTACCGGCCAATCGAAAATGCCTGCTCCGGCAGGGTCTGCCGCCTCGCTACTCGATACCGATCCTGATGCGCTGGTATTCAATGGAACGGAAACAGACATCAAGAAACTGTCCGGGTTGCTTGCGCAACTGGATACGCGGCAAGGTGAGGTGATGGTACGCGGCCAGGTGTTTGAGGTCGCTTCCAATGGTGCGGAAGGCTCGGCGTTTTCGCTTGCGCTACATCTGCTCGGCGGCACTGTGTCTGCCGGGCTCTCTACGCCATCCACGCTTGACGGTTTCGTGCGGATCAAAAATGCATCCATTGACGCGGTATTCGCGGCGCTCTCCAGTGACAGCCGGTTCAAGACGATATCTGCACCGTCGTTACGTGTGCGCTCTGGTGCCGCTGGCCGTTTCTCAGTTGGTCAAGATGTGCCTGTGCTGGGCGCAATCAGCTATCCCGGAAATGGAAGCGCTCCGGTGCAGTCGGTCGAGTATCGCAGTTCGGGCGTGATCTTCGATTTGAAACCGATTGTCCGAGAGTCAGTAGTGGATTTGACAGTCGGCCAGCAGCTATCAAATTTCATTGTCACGCAAACCGGCGTCAACAATTCGCCCACGCTGACCAAGCGGGAAGTCAGTACGTCCTTATCGGTCGCTGACGGTGATGTCGTCATCATCGGTGGTCTTGCGGAGAACCGGGAAAGTTCTGGCCGCATTGGCTTCTCGTTCCTGCCTGATTGGATGCGCTCCAATACCGGCCAGAACAGCAAGACGGAAATTCTCTTGGTCTTGCAGGTGTCACGCCTATAAATCAGGTGCGGATTAAACGCCCGTTCTTGAACTGGAAAATCGTATGCAGGATATAGCCATCGTAGTCCATGATCCGCGCCACCAGTTGGCGCATGGTCTTGCAGAAGAATTGACGTCCATCCGGGCGCGTCCAGATGAAGGCAGCACCCTTGCGCATCAGATTGCGGATATGGAGCGTCAGACGCAGTTGCTTCCACGGCGGGACGAAGTTGGACGGGGCCAGCGTCTTACGTGTGCGCTTGAAATGGGCGAAGTAGGGCTGATACGGGAAATGCAGCAGGGGCAGTTCTGGTTGTTCCATGATCGCGCCTTCGAGGTGGTGTTAAAGCTGACCGGGTTCCTAGATTCGGAGCCCTCCGTAAGACCGGCGGTTTCGGTCGTTTCGACTCCTCCGCCTGCCGCCGTTTTCCTGAGTTCTTCGCCCGATGATCGAATAGACGGCGCATGAGGCTTTTGCCGCAAGGGGGAAGGTTTGTAAAAGCGCGGTTGCTGGCGCTTTTATGAATGCCCCCTTGCGGCAAAAGACGCGCCGGCTATCGTTCATCGAAAAGGCGCAGAACTCTGGAAAACGGTGGCGGGTTGATCGGAGAAACGGCCTCAACTGCCCATGAGTGCAAAGCACTCACAAGTCAGGTTTTATGCGGTTGATCTATGGCGCTGCGGCGCTCGATGAAGGCGGAGAATTTCCGTTACGCGTAACGGAAAAGAGGCGCAGCAAGATCGCGCCGCCCGCAGCTTGCGAGGACGGCGCGAGCGAAGCGAGCGCCTAGACTTGTATTAAGCATACTTAACGGAAACAAGCCTGGAGCGGTACGCCAAGGCAGACAAACCGAAAGTAGGAAGAGAGTAGGGAAGGGCAGTCCAGAAAAGAAAATGCCCCGAAGGGAGTCGCAATCCGTTCGGGGCGTTCATCCAACTAGCTGAGATAGGTGAATGAATGTCTGCAAGTTATACCCCGGATTTTGATCTGTCAAACGTTTCGTTTGATGCCTGCAACGAATTCGAACAAAAGTCTCCGGGCTGGAGCGATGAGGGCATCAGGAATACTTGGAATGATCGTTATGTGGCGCGTAAGGTCACATATCCAGACGGACAGATGGAAGTGACCGTCTGCCGTGAAAAACACTTCAAAGGCCCGGCCCCGATTATCGGCAAGCGCACTAAGCGCGGCGAATCGGAAAATCGCGAGCGCAATGAAGCTGTCGCCGCTCGCAATGCGAAGAAGAACGTAAGAGAGAGGTGCAAGTCGATAGGGGCGGATCGGATGATTACGCTGACCTATCGCGACAACATGGTTGACCGAGAAAAGGCGCTCAAGGATTGGGACAAGTTCCGGCGTCGAGTTGGGAAGTGCGTGGATTTCCATTACGTGGCGGTGATTGAGGAACAGCAGCGCGGAGCGTTGCATTTCCATGTCGCTGTACGTGGCCGTCAGTGCTATCAGCTTTTGCGCTCGATCTGGTCAAGCATCGTCGGACTGGATGAACACGGGCGCTCGATGTCAAACATCGATGTACGCAATCCCTCAAAATTTGGCTTTGGCAAAGACGGCATTCACAAGCTGGCCTCCTATATCGCCAAATACTGCGGCAAACAAATGGAGTGCAGGGACTTTGACCAGAAGCGCTATTTCGCCTCCAGGGGTATCCCTAAGCCCGATGTGCAGCGCTGGACCCTCGCTAGTACTGACTCTCTCGGCGCGGTGCAAACGGCCTTTGTGATTGCTGGAAGTGGGCTGTTAAACGGCGCTCAATTCTGGTATAACAAGGCGCTAGATGTTATTTGGATTGCAACAGCACCTTATCAAGGCGTGGGAACTTTGGAGACTGCTCCTTTTTAATTCTCCTAGTTGTTTTTATCACCTAAAGTTAAAAAGAATGAGGATGGGGGATGGCTACCTATAAGCAGATTCAACTTGATGTTAAAGCCAAACACGGTCTGACCGTCCAGTCTTGCTGGATAGCTCATGTAAAGGAACTTAATGGCCTGCAAACAAAGGCTGCGCCCAATCGTCGTTCCAGCGGGCGTGTTAAACCGTGTCCCGATCATGCCAGGCCGCTTATTGAAGCATCTATGCGTTACTTCGGAATGATTTGAGAGCTAATCGTTGGCCTAAATTTATGACAATGTGAAAGGGAAAAGATGACTTCGTCTTCTATTGATGCACCTATCCGGCAATACGTAGAACAAATCCAAGCTCTGGCAACCAAAGCCCAACAAGGCGAAGACGTCGCCAGTCGCCTAAAACAGACCGTTCGGGATGCCCTTCATCACTTTAGTGTCGTGGTGGTAGCCGACGAGAACGAATGCTCTCGCGAGTTTAGTCGCCAGCTTAACCTGATAGTAGATATCACCCCTGATAGTCAGCCAGCTTACCGACAAGCCATGCAGCAGGCGGCTTCCTATATTCCTAAAAGCTCGTTGAAATGAGCTTTAAAACGGCCCTGCTCCGTTCTTGTTATTTGCTAGCTAGACAGGCTCGGTCTGTACCTGTAAAAATAAAAAGCCCCGGAAATCCGGGGCTTTTTAATGGCGAAGAGCAGGGAGCTTGTCAGTGGAAAATCTTGAACAAAATCCCAACGGTGCCAGCCAGGACAAAGCCCAGCATCCATTTTAGAAGTTCAAACTGGCCTTTGACCTCGGCCCGGAACTCGTTCAAGTCTGTTTTTCTGACTAGTTCGTTATTCATAGCTTCTGCCAGTGCTTTTGCGTGGGCTTCGGCTTGATCCGTTGGGATTCCTGCGGCTTCAAGTCGTTTGACGTATTCGTGAGTATCAAAAAGTGTAGTTGCCATTGGGCTGCTTTCAGTCAGTATAGCACCGTGTTAGCGGGCGCTGGTCGGGGTGAATTCGGTGTGCTGGCTCGAGGGCTTTCTCGGTGCGCTTGTCGGTTCGGAGGGCTTCGGAAACTCTAGGATGTCGGCGGTAGCGATGGCCAGCTTTGTCTTAGGTGCTTTGAAGCCCATTTGCCTGAGTCGATCCTGGTATTCGTAGTGCTGGAGCCTGAGAATCTCTGGAACCCACCAAGGTATTTTCCGTTTGCCGTGCAGCCAGTCATGCACGGATCGCTCAGAGCGTTTTAGTCGCTTGGCGACGTCCTTCACCGAATGTCCTTGCATCCAAAATTCAAGTTCGCCTTGGTGACCGTATCTGATATTGGGATATCTCATATGGGGCTCGCGTTTTATTTAGTTGGGTGGATAAGTGGTTGCCAACAAAAATATGTTCCCAAATTACGAGAACTTATGCCGTTGCTTTCACTTCGCTGGAATATCGTCGATTTCGCATAATTTGTATTATGTAAAATGGTATTTATTGCCAGAGTAACAATAAAGCGCCAAACGATTCCTACCCTGTTTCGCACCTCAGAAAAGCCGCCGTTTTAGGTGGCTTTTTCTTCTTTACAAGTTCCCGTTATCTGACTGACAATTACCCTGCATTTTGCAAAATAGACAACTATGTGCCGTGACCTATTTGGGGAGGTTCCGGTGACCGAGGATGACGTCTATCGATGGGTACAGGCTATCTCGCCGCGCTGGCTCACACCGGAGCGCTCCTATCGCAACTACGTCCGCACCTGGGGCGTGGTCGATAAGATCAAGGCAGCAAAGCTCCGGGGGGACTTTGAATCCATCATAGACCGTCCGCAACCGGCATACCATGCAAGATTTGCTCTAAACGCCATCATCTAACGAGGAAAAAAAGAAATGAAGATGCAGCACGTATCCGCTATCGCCCTGGCCCTCATCCTGTCGGCCTGTGCATCCACCAAGCCCGCCAACGTCATGCCGATGGCCGGCGGCCAGTACAAGACAACGGGCCTCGGTGCCGCCCAGGAAGACGCACAGAAAGCCGCCCTTGACGCCGCCGAGGAAACTTGCGCCAAGCGCAAGATGCGCCATGTGGTGCAGAACGAGACCACCGCTTACAAGGGTGTCGTCAGCGAGGATACGAACCGCAACCTTGGCACGGTATCTGCTGTTCTCAGCTGGACGAAGTTCGGTAGCTTCCCGACCCTGCAGGCCGACGACGATTATCAAGTCACGCTCACCTTCACTTGCGAATCCTGATCCTACCTCGAGATACGAAAAAGCCCCGCATTGCGGGGCTTTTTCATTTCTTCTTGCGCTTGCGGAATTGGCCGTTTGCCTTGCGCGGCGGCGTGCGTCGTTTGGTCATTTCTCCCTCCGATAAAGAATCGTGTCGATGCGCTTGTGCGCAGTGTCTGCCGTTTTTTGGGCGCGGTCGGCTTTCTCCCGGAGTGCCTTGATATCGGCACGAATACCCGCGTACACGCCCGTTCCCGTAGACAGTGCAATCAGCGCCTGGCCGATGAGTTCGGGCGTGACGTCCATCAGACGGCCTTGCCCTTGTTCTCGGTCAGAACGCCCGCCAGTGCGCCAGCAGCCGCACTGACGCCATCCAGGGCGAGAGCGTACGCCGGGAAGAAGCCTTTCAGGACTTGGGCCAGGATACCCAGGCCCGCCCAGGTGCTTGGCTCTTTGATGCGATCCATATCTTTCCTCTCAGAAGTAGTTGAAATTCATGCCGGTGCTGTTGTTGCTCACCGGGTCGTTCGGGTTTTCCCAAGGCGTAGTGATGACCCACACGTTATTGACCGGTGGCCGGACGCCAAATGCGTCCAGTGGATCGGTCAGCATGTTGGCGAAGTTTGAGCCGATCAGTCCGGCCGCCTGCACGCCGTCCTGCACGACTGGCGGAATCATCGCGCCGATTTTCTTCTTTGCGTAATACGCCGCGCCCACCACGGCCACGGCCACGACGCCCAGCATGAT
This sequence comes from Herbaspirillum sp. DW155, assembly GCF_037076565.1. Taxonomy (NCBI): domain Bacteria; kingdom Pseudomonadati; phylum Pseudomonadota; class Betaproteobacteria; order Burkholderiales; family Oxalobacteraceae; genus Herbaspirillum; species Herbaspirillum sp. DW155. The sequence continues at coordinate 2,601,912 of NZ_AP029028.1, forward strand.
GAAGTCGCCTCGATCCATCAGCCGTACCAGGGGTCTTCAGCGGTGCCGCCGATGGGGCCATACAGACCGAACGAGTTCTGCACGGTGGCCGTGCCGTTCCAAGTGTCGTACCCGTTGCCCGGATTGGTGTTGATGCTGCCAGCAGCCGCACCCAGGTTGCCAAGCCAGGCGGCCAGGCCGCCAGCGATGCCGCCCGCGATCTGTGCAGCACCTGTGCCACTTGCACCCGATGCGCTTGCCGGCACGTACACGGTGCGCGGTGCTGTCTGCTGCTGCGCTCGCGCTGTGCGCGATAACATCATTGCGCCGATGACGACGATACCCAGCAGCAGAATATCGTTACTGCCGCCCCCTCCCCCGCTCATTGCCTTGCTCATGCGATACCTGCTTTCTTCATGATGGTGGTGTAGTAGTCCACGGTTTCAGCCGGCGCAGCGGCCAGGCCCTTGCGCTGTACGTTGCCGATTCCCCAGTTGTAGGCGGCCAGGCCACCCGCCATCGATCCGGCCATGCGCACCAGCTTCGCCAGGTAGCGCGCTGCGCCCGGAATTGCTTGCAGCGGGTCCAATGCGGCCGCCTCGCTGCCAAGCTCTTCGCGGGCCGTGGCCGGCATGAACTGAGCAATGCCCATCGCGCCGGTACGGCTTCGCACAGTGCCGTCGATAATCTCTTGGCGGTAGCGGCTTTCCTTCCACAGCAGGTACGCCAGGACCGACACGGGCAAGCCGTTGGCATTGGCGCTGTCCGTGATGATCTGTTGATACGGGCCGGACCCAGCCGGCCACCCGGTAATCATGCTTTGCATATTGTCTGCCGCATCCTCAATAAAATTCGATTGCTCATCCCCTGCTGTAAGGTCCGTGGTCAGCGTGAATTCGCTGATCGGTGAACCCTGGCCGCTCGCTGTCATCACTACGTATGCAGCTACCAGCAGCCCGGCCACGATCAGCAGATCATCACGCATTGCTTTCCTCGTACCACTCGAAACACCCCGTTAGGTCACCATTGGCAATGGTCTCGATCATCAGGAAACCATTGCCCGGCTTCAGTACAATGGGCTCTTTGAAATTGAACGTGGAGAACTGGCCTGCCGCCAGGTTCAGCACCAGCATGTTGTTTCCGCCCTGATAGGCGGCGACGTTTGCATATCGCAGTTCACCCACAGATGCAGGAGCGCCCGCCATTTTTGCCACCCCGTTGCCCTGCAATGTCGCCAGTACCGCCCCGTTCGTACGGAAGAAAACCCCGCCGTTGATGCTGCTGGAATAGGTTGCTGATTCGATTATCAGGTTCTTTCCTGATCCCGCTGGATTCCACAGTTGCAGATGCGCATACGTTGACGCCGCCGCCTGGCACTGCACCCCGCCCATGAACGCGCCATTCCCAAGCGTGCGGGCCTTCCCGCCGTCGATGACTTCGACCGATCCGGTAACCCGGTTGTCGAAGAACCCGCCATCAGCAATCAGCAGCATTCCGACGATGGTAGCTTGCCCCGTTGCGTTGGTGATTTGCAGATTCGTGAACGTTCGATTGTCTAGGCGGAATCCCTGGCCTGGCATCAAAACGTATTCGTCGCCCAGGTCTGTTTTCACCTTGATGGACTGATCTGCGCCTCCAGCACTGCCATATTTGTAGTAGACATAGTTGCCCACCTGGCTGACCGGCTGTGTCGCCCCTACTGCCAGGTTCAATGGAAAATTCATCATTTGTAGGCCCCTTTTGCCAGCGCCAGGCCGATTGCGATAACACCCATTCCAACAAGCACGCGATTCCCGTTGACTTCTTCTGCAGCTTTCGCGTATGCGTCTTTTGTCGATGTGTTTGTATCGCCTACCAGCTTCAAAGTTTGGTCAAAAATTTCTTTGTTTTGTGTGGCACTTGCCTTCATTGCATCCAGCACGCTGGCAAGCCCTGTTGTTGTCAGGTCGAGAGCCTTCGTCGCGACGTTGCCGGCCAGCGTAACGCCAGCCTGTACCGCGCCCAGGTCGGTTGTCTTGTAGCTGTAGCTGTAGCTGTTCGTGACGTTGTTGCCGTCACCCGACACAGCCACCGCTCCTTCACTCGCCACGTTGCGTTTATCTGCATACGTGGTGTTGTTCGTCGTCGTCGTGTCGCTCTTGTTGGACGAATCGCTGTTGCTATCGCTCATCGCAATCTCTTTCTCATCACCACCGCTGCTACCTCGAAGCCGGCGCGCTTGGCTTTCTTTATCAGTCCTGGCCGGCGTGTCTGGAAACCTATCGAATCGAAATCCCGCGCCTGCTGCTCTATCAGCGCAATGCCGTAATGCGCCAGGTCAACCGGTGCGCGTCCTCCGGCCAGCAGAATCCACACTTCTGGACCATGCACTTCCAGGAGGTATGCGCCGACTATTTCACCGTCCAGCATCACCTTGAATGCCTCGCCTCGCGCCAACAACTGATCCAGCGTTTCAGCTGGATTCGTCTTCACGCGCTCAGTGCGAGCACCTTCCAGCAGGTGCCGGACTTCGCCCACCTCGCACCGTGCGAACGTCAGTTGCGCGTCAGCAGCCATACCGCCAGAACTCCTAATATCAAGACCGGATTCAGGCGCTGGGCCACGCTGGACCCCACCGGTTCAGAATTCAGGCCGCCGCCGTTCGCGCCGGTCGATCCTTGAGCAGACGGGTTGCCCGAACTCTTCACCTGTACCACCCAGCCCGAGTTATCGAAGTTGAATGGCGTCAGCACCGATGGCGCGATGGTCGAATAGTTGGAAGCCCCGGACTGCGCGCTTGGCGATACCATGAAGCTAGGCACGCCAGCAAAGGTATTCACAGGAACAGCCATCTTCAGCCCTTCTTGAAGACCACATAGAGCAGGCCGGCGACGATCAGCAGCGGCATGATGTTGCCGCTGGTGCCGACCGATACACCAATGGTCGGGCCGCTCTGCGGCGCGCCCACGGTGTTCGACAGGTTGTAAGCGGCATTGACCGCTGCGCCCGAGAGCCCATACAGGAACAGGTCCGCCCAGTTCGACGCCGCCGGGTTCATCTGCTGCGGGGCCAACTGGTCCGGCACACCGTTCGGCCACACTGCCGAATTGATCGGGTCCATGTCTGCCCCCCGATTACAGATTGGTGATGGCGTCCAGCACCTCGACCACGGTGTTGACCGAATCCGCGGCGGTCAGATAGGCGTTCACCTCGAAGGTGTCGTACACCTGCGCGGTGCCGTTCGCCACGTTGCTGACGGTGGTCACGTGCGCATCGTGGTTGTTGTCCAGGATGAAGTCCGTGATGTAGAACTGCGCCTGCGGAGCCTTCTTCTGCTGCACTTGCAGGAAACGATTTGCCAAGCAGGTCTGATCCCAGATCACCTGGCCGTTCTTCTTCACTTCCACGCGGTTGATGTTGCCGTTCGCGCTGGCGGTGAAGTTGGTGCCGGCGTACTGGTGATGCAGTCGCTTGAGCAGCGCACCACGGAACGAGAGGGGCAGAGTCACCTTGCCGCCTACCGCGCTCGATGCGGGGAAGTTCAGGAGCTTGAGTACCAGCGGGTTGTTTTGGCTGGGCTCGAAGAAGCCGGTTGCGTCGATCTTCGGTGCGACAGCGGTGCCCAGGATGGTGATTTCAACGATCACATCGCCCACGGGCAGTGCGGCGGTGAGGTCGATGCCGCCCACTTCCTTCACGGGGAAAATGGCCTGGTCACGTTCGGTGAAGTCCAGGTACAGGAACCCGGCTTGATCCGCGTTGCCCTTGTAGTTGTTGATCGCGTTCAGCTGGGCGATGGTCAAATCCCACATCAGGCGCGGGCCGATCTTCACCTTTATGGCCGCGATGTGGGCTTTGGTGAAGGTGGTGCCCGACAGCGCCAGCATGATGCCGACCAGCGTTTGCGTGCCGCCCGCCGGAATGCGCAGAGTTGCGACCGCGCCGGCGGCTACGTTGACCGGCTGTTGCAGAGGAAAGTTAATCATGGTTTTTCTGTTCCCGTGTTATGCCAGCAGTGCGGTCTGCACAAACTGGCGCGTGACGCTGATGCGGTTCATGCAGTAGATGACTGCCAGCGTCACAATGGTTGTCTTGATGGCGTCTTTCATGGCGGTGGCCGTGGTGTTACGGCAGCAGGCTGGCAACGCTGGAAGGCAACGTAACGTTGTTCTTCACCAGCTTGGCGGCAGCGATCACGACCAGGATGAATGCGGCTTCTTTCAGGTAGGTTTTCATGGGTTCCCCAGTGTTAAGAATCGTAGGACTTGACAAGGGCTTTCAGGGCCGGCACTCGGGAAACCACCCAGGCCACCACGATGACCGCGATGCCCGTAGCGATGATTTCTTGAGAGATTTTTTCCGCCGATGGAAAGAACTTGTTCATGCCTTCTTCAGTTCGTTGAATCAGGCTTCATCTGACCATTTCCGGCGGCCCGTAAACAGCCCCCTCCCCTGCACCTACGGATACCCCTACGCCTAGGCGCGTTTCCTTCCCGTAGTGCTGCGCACCTGGCTGGTTTTTTCGTCGCCTACCTGCAACGGTTTTTCGTTGATCCGGCCCGATGCCGGGTGAATCGTGCCGCGCACGATGTTTCGGCCCTCACGGTGCCATTCGAGGTAATGCAGGTCGGGCAGATCGCGTATGAGGTCGGGATTGATGTCCATGCGCTGCGCCACCGCCTTGCGGTGCGGTAGCTCGCCCAGGAATCCGACATGGATCAGGGTTGCGTTCGAGAGAAACGATTTATCAATCTGGGCCGGGAACTGGCTGCACCCGATGACATGCACGCCCTCATGCCGGCCAGAGTTGCACATTCGACGCCATAGGGGCGGCGCATGCTGCGCCGTGGTGAAGTTCGACAGTTCCTCGACCAGGAAACAGCAGTTCCGCGCACCATAGGTGAGCTGGCATGCCAAGTCAAAAATCTTGGCGAAGTGGTCCGCGCTGCACATCTTGGGGAAGACGTAGCGCACGGCAAACGGGCCGCGATCGCCAGCCGCTGCCACGATGCGCGCCAGGTCACCGGCCTTCGAAACCGGTTGAGCGAATGCGCCGTATTCATCCTGTGGGTCCAGAATTAGAATACGGCGCATTTTGCGGCGTTTTAGCTCCGCCTTTACCCATGCCCCCTTACCGGTCCCCGATTGCCCCATCACGGCCCAGATTTGGGCCTTATTCTGGACGCTCATCGGGCTTGCCTTCCTCCGGTTTCTGGGCGGCCAGCGCCTTGCGGTTCCGGTAGGCCATGATGGCCGGCATGGAGAATCCGAATGCGCCGATAGCCAGCATGAGTTCCGGCGAATCGCCCGGCCCGTTCCAGCCGTGTTTTTCGGCCACCGGGGCAATCTTGCGCGCCAGGTTCAGTTTCGCTTCGTCGGTGTACGCGGCGGCCACTTCAGGGAACATGCCGCATATGACGAAGGCCAGGGCTTCCGGAATCATCATCCATTCAAGCGCGGCGGCGTCCGGATTGGCCGGTGCCGGGCCGGCGATGGCGGCTTGCGCCTGCTGCGCGGTGTCGTTGTCGATGTTGTCGCCCTGCGCGATCAGGGCTTGCATGTCTTGCTCAGTCACTGAACAGCCCTCCGAACATGGGTCGGCCAGACTTCGGCGGGATGGGGGCGGGCGGCAGGTCGGCAGGTGCCGGCGCTGGTGCCGGTTCCTTTTCGGGTTCTGGTGCCGGTGGCGGCAGGTCCAGCTTTTCGGCGCGGGTCTTGCGCAGCAGATGTTCTGCCTGCTCTTGCGTCCGGGTGTGCATCTGGATGCCACAGCCCTTGCAGTGTACGTATGGGTATGCGGTCTGGCCTTCGGCCTTGTCCGTCTTGAGTTTCACGTGTGCCGCTTCATGCGGGCAGCACGGGCAGGCCGTCCGGCCCAGGATTTTCGATGCCATGTAAGGTCCCCTTTTGCCGCGCCCGGTAAGGCGCGGCCAGTTGGCGGCGACGACGGGCCTTGTGAGCCCGCCGCCCCATTGGAAAAACTTAGGCCGCCTGCGCGGCTTGCTTCGCGGTGCCGGCGTTGTTCGCCAGGGCGATGAGACTGTCAATCTTTTCGCCCAGTTCATGCACGGCGGCATTGGTCGAATTGTCGATTGCAGCCTGCAGGCCGCTGACGCCGGCCATCACACCTGCCACGACATCCTCCACGGTCACCGGTGCCGGCGGCGGCACGTCGGCCATGTTGGTGATGATGTCTTCCAACTCATCCTTCGCGATGGCGAAGTTGGTGGATTGAGCGCTGGTGATACCGTAGTTGTCACGGATGGTCAGCAGCGATGCCAGCAGCATGCGCAGGCGGCCTTTCGATTCTTGCAAGGTGTTCATGTCATTTCCCGTCGTTGGAGTTCAACCGCTTCAGTTCGTCCACTTCGGCGCGGAGGCGGTCGAACTCCGTTCCCAAGTCAATCAACACCTGGCGGACGCCTCGCGGCACCATCAGGCCCACCACCAGCAAGGCGGCTTCAATTTTTTCGCGCATGGTTTCTCCCGTATTTGCGATACTCACGGGCCTGCTGCTGGGCGTGGTCCACCAAATCCAGCATCCGACCCTCACTAATGGCGATTTCCCGGTATTCATCGCTGGCGAACCAGCCCGAGTCATCGAATTTGGCTATCGGATTCGTGCCCTTCACTTCCGCCGTCCATGCTGGCGGCGTACAGTTATTGACACGAGTCCAAGGAAAAGCCTCTGCTACTTTTGCGACGGTGCGCCATTCGTACCGCACGGAGCGATACGGCCGCTCCGGGCGTGCTTGGTCCCAGGCGTCATAAATGCCCACCGGGCAGCGGCGCTCTGCCATCTCGTATCGACCGTTGACCACCTTCGTTTCCCTCAACATGCGGAAACGATAGTCACGGCCCATGCACACACCCTGCAACTTCAGGTACGCGCAGTAGTCCACGCGCTTCCCCGTCTCCGCATCTTTCTGGATGGCGTGATGCGCCTGCTGCACGGCATCCGTCCCGCCCTCGACTGCATCAGCCTTGATCCGCCGAAACTCACGATATACCGTGATTGGCGGCTCACCGATGGCTTGGAACTGGCGAATTCCCCACGTCGATGCCCACGCCTGCACGCGCTCGCCCGGCTGCAATTCCTCATCACCGAAGACGTTTTTCTGCATCCCCATTGCATCCTTGTGCGCTAGCTTCTTGTCGCCCGTGTTCTTCAGGACGTATTTCAGGATGTATCCCGTTGCCGTTCCCTGGCTGGCCTCGATTCTGATGATTTTTACGCGGTTCTCCTGCGCGCCCTTTTCCTGTCCATCTTCGGACAATGCATAGCGGCGCATGACGCGAGAGAAATCGGCCTCCTGATCCGATGGCATGAACAGCAGCAGGTGCCAGTGCGGGCAACCATCGTGGTGCGGTTCAGCAATGCGCATGCCCAGCGGGCGAATACCCAGGCGGCCATAGGCGGCGCGTATCCGCGTCCACACCTTTTGAAGATAGTCCTGCGCATCACGGGCCGATGTGCCGATGTAGGCAGGGTTGACCTCGCCCGACTCGGACAGCACCGCGTGATACTTCGATGGCGCGGTCAGCGTGACGAACACCCCCACCCACCCGCCACTGTGCGCGTAGTCTTCCATACCACGGATCCGCACCAACACCTCATTGGCCCGGATGACACGATTGGATGGCGTCTTCACCATGATTTCAGCCAGCGTCATGCGGCACACCTCGCCGCCCTCCTGCACGCTTTCCAGCGTGGTCGCCTCTGCCCAATTGGCATTGCGGGTCTGTTGCTTTGCGTAGCGCGCTGCTGATTCGTCGCTGATGTACAGGCCCGCGAACTTCGACACGCGCCCCAGGCGCATGCCTGCATGCTCCAACGCCCTCGCGTGCTTCACCTTCAGGCGACGACGCCAGAAGCGCGGATCGCAGCAGCGCGCAATCACCGCTCGCGCAACGATATCGGCCTCTTTCTTCGGGTCTGGATCGCGCTTGCTCTTCGGCCTATCGCACTTCGGCGGCTCGAGACCCCGCTCGCCGCAGATGGCTTCCATCCGCTCACGCGCCAGACCCTTTTCTTGGATGCTCATCATTACCCGCGTGCAGGCTTCCGCGCACTGCATTGCCATGATCGACAGATATGCGTCTGTCGCATCGAGAGGTATATCGGCCCCCGTCATTTCATCCAGCATGCCCGAGAATTCCAGGTACGCGGCTGGCATGGGCTGTCCCACTTGCCAGCCCTTCAGCGTGCGCGACAATGTGCGATGCGCTGCCCTGCCCCACAACGGAGGCAGGCCCGCCACATAGCGCACGGAATTCTCTTGCCGGATGGTTGGCATCAGTGCGCCTCGATGCTCGAAAGGATGACGCGTTGCAGGCCGTCATTCAGTTCATCAAGTGCGCGCTGCGCCTGCTCGAACAGTGCCACCGGCACCTGTACGCGTGCTTCCTTCAGCGCCGCCACCTCAAGTTCCAGGCGGCGGCGCACGTCGGCATGCAGCTCTAGGCCCATGCCTATGACTGCGATTTGTCCTTCATGCAGCATATGCGCCCTGCTTATTGAGCTTGCTAATGATCTTCCGCGCAAATGCTTCCCGTCCCTTCCAGCGTTCGGCAATCTCCGTCCAATTCTGGCGACGGGCTTCCTCCATCCGCTGCTGGCAGTCTTCCACGCGGATCATCATGACCGCACAGAGCAAGTTCACATCATCGTCATCCAGTTCCAGGGTTCGCATGTTTCACCCCTTCACTACGTCAAGTGCGGCGAGGATGGTGGCCGAGCACAGCAGACCGAAGCCGATAGCGCACATTGCGATATCTTGGAATTTGTTGCTTTTCGACATGAGACCCCCTAGGTCTTGGCCCTCCCCCGGCGAAACTCGACCGGGGGCGGCTTGGCCGCTGTGCCTAGGGGAGCGATGAAGAACCCCGGTCGATGCCGAAATATAGTTCAAGCGCCGTTGACATGTCAACGGTATTAATACGTTGTATGTCTATGTACATTGAACGTTTGAGGGGCTACGCCTATCATACGGCTACGCCGCCTACGCGTAGGCGTACATAGCCCTAGGAGAGCACTCGTATGAAAACGCCCGAATATCTGGATGCAGTGAAGAGGAAATTGGACTTGCCGTCCGATTACGCCCTGGCAAAGGTGCTAGGTGTCACTCGCGGTTCCGTCAGCAACTTGCAGGCCGGTAAATCCGCCATGTGTGATGAAACCGCCGTTCGTGTCGCCGAGATTCTCGGCATGCCGTCCGGTCAAGTCTTGATTGACATGCATATGGAGCGCTCGAAGGCTCCCGAGGTGCGTGCCGCATGGCAGAGCGTCATGCAACGCCTGTCGGCGTCTTTTGATTTCCTCATGCCACGCTCTACCCCGCGCCTGAGAGGCGTGGTGGCATGAGGTAAAGGGTAGGCTTCGTCTGGTGCAATTTGTATTATGTAAAATAACATCTTCAGATTTTGAAGCCCCATGCAAAGCTACATCCGAGGCAACCGTTCGCTGAAGTAAAAGTACCTAATTTACTGAAGCAAATTTGCCAATTCCCGTTGCGCGTGAAGTAAAAATGCCATGATTCAGGTGTCGCCCCCGCTCCTGAGCCCTGTGGATGTGGATATCGAAGGTGACATTGCCGCACAACGCACTGTGCTTGTTACCTTCGACCTCCCCGACAAACTGGCCCCGCTCCACTCAGGGACTGAAGCATCCATTGTTGATGGCCGCACCAATCACGCGGGACGTGGCCACCGTTTCTGCTCTACGCCGCTTGAGCCTATTTTTTAAATCGCCTGAATTGCAGCTATACGAACGTTTGCTTCCAGGCACTTCTATAAATATAGGCGTTATTCCAGCTGAACCTCTCCCAGATGGAAGCCTGCTGCACAAACTTTAAGCTATCAGCCAGTGCGTTGTAGACGTCGGAAGTAATCCAGATCGCGGAACCTGCCAGACTGGCCAGTTTTGCAGCATGGTTGGCGGCCTTTCCAATCCAAACGATATCGTTGTCGCCGTGGATGCCTATACGAGGATCGGCCGGGATTCGTGAAATTTTGGCCAGATACGCAGTAACCAATTGATTTATATAGAAAAATTAATTTTATAGTTCAGCGGCTCTGCGGCGCGATCCAGATCCAATGGATACTCGCCGAAGCGATTGATATGCGCACGCCGATATGGTGCCATTCCTCTGAGAATCTCTTCCGTTAGCACATAGCCCTTAGCCTGGAGCCGTTTGAGTATCTTGGACATCGTATGAACGTTGTGCAGGATCACCATGTTGGCCACGAGTTGGTTATATTTGATGACCTTCCGCTGTTCATGCCTGATGTTCTCAGCGATGATGCCATCACCACCAAAGAACAGCCATTTGACAAAATCATTGAACTCTTCGCTCTTGTTTGTCGCAGCATTGATTGTCTTCCGCAGTTCTGCGTCATTAATATATTTCAGCAGAAACATTGTACGTACTGCCCTCCCGAGCTCTCGGAACGCGTAATAGAGCCGATTTTTGCGGCTTGCAGTGCCCAGACGTCGCAAGATCGTTGATGGAGCAATCTTGCCCGCCTTAATTGAGATTACTACCCGCAGCATGTCCTTCAGGTGGCGAGCGATCAAATCCCAATCGATCACGCCTCTGAATAACCCTCCTATGTGTTCGTACTGATCCGATCGATCTCCACGGAAAAACACCAAGTCCTTGATGTTCCTTATGCGCGGCATCAGGTTGATACCCAGAAGATGCGCCAGTCCAAACACGGGCGTGCTTTGCGCCTGGGTGTCGCCATGCACAGTGTCTGGCTGAATGTCTGATTGGTTGTTAATCAGTCCATCTAGAATGTAGACAGCCTCATAGACACCACAAGGAATAAAGTGGCTAAAGAGCGCGATGTACTTATCCGAGACATGGTAATAGCCTATTCCACCGTACCCGCCATATCTGATGTGATATTCGGACAGCAGATTTTGCTCGAATACGTTCCATTTCGTGCCGTCAGCCGATGCGCTCTTTCCTGTCCCCCAATACCGGGGTAAGGCAAAGCGATTGTAGGCATTAATGACCTTAACAATGGCCTTATCGAGCCGCTGTTCGGTCACGTGCTTCAGGTTGAGCCAAGCCACTTGCTTTCGACTCAGCCCCTTAACAGAGCGAGCCGTTTGAACGGGGCCCAGGTTGCATCCGTAGCAGAAAAGTGTGGTGATGAATCGCTTTCTAGGATCGTCAATTTTTGGCTCAAAGCCAGAAAGTGGTCCGAAGAACTTGTGTAGATCAAGCCATTTCTCGGTCTCGGTCAAGACATCAAGTATGCTTGCCTCGGTCATCTCAGAGATGATTGCGTGATCAATGACCTCAATACCATCAGGAGGTTTGGGACGTTCAGGCCTACGGATAACTACGCCCGTCTGATCGATGTCCACGTAACCATTGTCTGGGAATCGCTGATCGACCATCTTGGCGAGATCACGCAGTTGTTGCTTCAGCCCCGCAACAAATGCTTCCGGATCGACCGGAAGATTTACTAGTTCGCCATACGCTTGCACTTCTTCCTCATACTGCTCCCAAGACACCAAGTGGGTGCGATAGTCATCATACTCGCCACTATGTTCGACGTAGAGATCTCCGGACTTCAATTCGTCCATGACCGCGCTAAAGACCGATAGCTCGAAGTATTTTCGATGGAAATGTGGCTCAGAATCATCCTGTCGCTTGCCGAAGACAAGCTGATGCCATTTCTCTGGCATCCATTCCACATCTAAGTCCTCTATACCCGATTCAGCACAAGGTAATTGCTCCCGATGGCTTGATCGATACTTCTGCAAAAACGCAATTGCCTGAAGCAAGCTGTTGTCCTGAGAACTCGAACTGAGACTCAGAGCCTCAAGACACTTGAAAAGCAAACTTCGCTTCGGGCCATATCCATTCAACATAAATGGATAGTAATTATTGCCTGCGAATGCCATATGCTCGTCACACTGGTTGATCCATCTTTCGTAGTCACCGTGCAGCGATTCGTCAACGCGGGCTATTTTTTGATCACCCGTGCCATCTTCATTTAGCACACTCAGAACATCGCGAAATTGTCCGATCAGGCGCTCTGTCTGCTCGGCGTGCTGCAAATGGTACTGCCGCAGCCTCTCCTCAGCGGTATTGTGCAGGTTGCGCAGCGATTTTAAAAAGATATCGGCGATATCGTCCATCGCCTTTTCCAGTTGTGTCTGGATCAAAAGTACTGCCAGGGTATAGCGCTTTAATGGCTTCACAGAGCGCATTTCCGCCAAATCAAGTGCTCTCGCCTCAAGCGTCATTTGCTCGCGCTTTGTGGCTGCAATATGTTGGGTGCTGGGTAGTCCTGCTGCCAACTCCATCATCTTGTCTACGTGTTGCAGGAAGTCAGTGACCTCACGCACGTTAGGTTGCTTCGGCTCCCGTTTAAGACTGTCCCATCCACTACGTCCAGCTTGGGGTGTCAAGATCGCTTCGAGGCGCTCAATCATGTCTTGACCTAAAACGCCGCCTACTGTCTTGTAGATTTGTTCGTTGACTGTATTCCGGCATTTGGCAGCCAACCTAGAAAGAACCGTGAAGCCAGGAAGTTCATATTTTCTGAGTACCAGCTCTTCGATCAGAACGTTGATAATGTCCGGTAGCTCTTGCTTAGTCTGTGCCGCCTGCATCGCAGAGCTCTCTAGCCATTTCTCCGCTTGCTTATCGATCAGGCGAAGTCCAATGTAGGAGCGTAGGCGCTGATGTTGAAGTGAGCGTGTTCCGGAATCATCGTATTTCAGTATTGCTTGCTTTGCCGGCTTGCGTAAATTTGCAGCATCGCAAATGTGCTCAATAATTTCAGTTGGCACCGACGCGACTGACACAAAATATCCAAGTCGTTGAAGTAGCTTCATCTTGATCAGCATGAATGCGCGTGGCCCGACCTGCCGATACTGTTTGAAGACGTATTCTATTTCCGAGCTTGTAGGTGTATATACAGCCGTCAACTCTTCTTGGCTATATTCATTTTTTAAACGTGGATACGCTGTCTCATGGATTGCCGTCATCGAAGCTCGCTCCACCAGTTTGGCATGGGAAATCGTTCGTGCATGCCGGTAATCTTTGAGTTCAAACAGGAAGGAGGATCTTCTTCAGCGAGCCCTTGAATACCATAGCGATGGTGACATTGCATCACCAACATAAGCTTGTCAACGGAAAAAAATCACTGCAAGATTTCGAGCGCCGAACCTGCGTCAGCTCGACGTGCAGCATGAAAAAATTGTGGCCACGAGATGCTATAAACTGTGTCACGAAATACAGCAAAACGTGATCGTGGCTGATCAAAAATGCAAAAGGGAACAAGATTGGCTTGTATGAAAAGACGTCAGAGCTACTCAACCATCATCGAACGGGGCGGTAAGGTCTCCTGGCCGAAGGCATTGATGGACTGGAAGATTGGCCAGCGGGTGTTCTTCTCCGTCAAAGACAATGCTGTTGCCGTGACCACGCGGCCATCACGCTCAATGAATGGCCGAATATTTTCCGCGCGTATCAGCCGGAAATTCAGCAGCAAACATTTCTCGGCTAGCTGATAGCTATCCGCTACTCCAAACTTGAGCCGGCTCAAGCTGCAGAAGCAGCGCAAATCCCTTTTGTCACTAAAGGGTCTCGATTTCGCATGCGAAATCCAGCGCTTCTCTCCAACCTCAAACAATCAGCAGAGGATCAAATTGGCCAGAATTCTCGTAATCGACCTGGAAGCGACGTGTTCAGATGACGGCAGAATTGCCCCGGATGAAATGGAAATCATCGAAGTCGGAGCCTGCTGGACCACCGAAAGCGGTCAGGTGTTGGAGCGATTTCAGCACCTGGTAAAGCCTCTGGTGCAGCCGCTACTCACGCCTTTTTGCAAACAATTGATTGGCATTACCCAAGAAGAAATCGACCAAGCCCCCTTGTTCCCGGTCGCGGCACGGGCGCTTCAAGCGTTCGTCGATAACCATGTCTCCGATGATACGGTCTGGATGAGCTGGGGCGCCTACGACCGCAAGCAGTTCCTCAGAGACGCTCAGCGCCACGGAGTGGCAATGCCGCTGACTATGCCTCATCAGAATGCTAAGAGACTATTCGCCAAGGCGCAGCGCATCGGTAAAGAGGTCGGCATGGCCAGAGCGTGTAAGCTAGCCGGCCTTGATCTGGAGGGGCAGCATCATCGTGGCTTGGACGATGCTGTCAACATTGCTAAGCTGATGCCCTGGATATTGGGACAAGCCTCTCTACAGGGTTCCAATAAGCCAGCGAATTCCTAACCTGACGGAGCATCGATGTCTTTCAACATCTTTATTGACACCGAATTCACCGATTTTCTTGATCCGCAGTTGATCAGCATCGGCCTAGTGACGCAAAGTGGCGAGGAATTCTATGCGGAGCTTCCCTATGAAGTCCGAGAATGCAGCGAGTTCGTCAAAGCGGCCGTCCTTCCGCTCTTGGGATATGCACCTCACGCTGAAATGACCAAGGACGATCTCTACGTCCAGATGACGAACTGGCTCAGGTTGGTAAGGCCGAAGGATCAAGAGGTCTTCATTTGCTATGACTACCAGACAGACTGGGATCTCTTTTACGACGCCTTAGACGGTCGTGTCCCGCCCTGGTGCAAGCGTCGTCTTGTCGCGGATCGTATCAATGAGTTACTTCGGTACAAATACCATCAAAAAAACTCGCTTCCCGAGCACCACTCGCTGAATGATGCTAGGGCAAACTGTTATGCATTCAGAGAGCCCGCATAAGCTTTCTTGACGCGTAAAGATCATATTTAAGTTATCGGCTTGGGGAGCTTCAAAATGCGGTTAGAAGATGCAATCGTTAAGGATCGTGTGGCACGCGAAATCGCTACATAAAAAAGCTTTGCTTGGGCAGCGTCCTCCTTCGCGAAATGTGCTGCGTTCGGAATGACGACATGATCAAATTCCAGCCCTTTCAAAAGTAGGGGCGTTGATACGGTCCGCGGAGGGAGCCGCCTACCTGAATTGGTCATGCGCTGGCGGATGTTTGCAGTGGCTTCGGTCATGGTGTCACAGCGACCTGATTCTAGTTCGTTGACTGCTCGCTCCGCGTCCCGCCATATTTCACCGCGAAAAATCCTCCAGCGCGGGCGTTTGCGAGCTAGGCTAAGCAGCTTTCTGAGCGAGGCAGAACCATCACCATCCCCAAGCGTTTTGGCGATGGCATTCATTTCTGTCGCGATGGCTTCATCTTCTGGATTAGGAGCATCCCCTTCCTTGGCTTGTTTTTTGTGAACGCACTCTTCGATCAAGCTTTTAACCGCAGCCAATCGGCTCGCGTTGGAATTCGACGCATCCCAAGCTGTTGCGAAGCTTTGTAGCCTGCCGGCCGCCATCTCTTCAATTGCTTGAAAGCCGCCGCTGGTCGCTCTCGCCAACTGGTAACAAATCCCTTTTCTGCAATGAATTGCTGCCTGCGTTCCCCCTCGCTCATCGATGCCGTCAAAAAACAGCCCCATGTCGAATACATCACCTGTCTGCTTGAAAGCGATCGGACCTACCCCAAGATCGATGGATTCGCCGGCCATAAGCTTTATGCGCGTCTCCGCGATCCACGCTCCCAACGCTGGATTTTTCCCATTCCAGCGGTGGGGGGTATCTAAGCTTCCTGCAAGAGGAAATACGTCGTGGATTTGGCCTTCCCAACTAAGTGTGGCGCCAGCAAACTCGAAAATGCCTTGCATTGGATCGCCAAAGATAAGTGTTGGCACGATTTCAGATAAGGCGACCGACAGTTCATGCTGTAGGAGGTGGCAGTCCTGGTATTCGTCGATGAGAATCCTGTCGTATGAGGCGGCCACGACATCTCGCATCGCGCGGACCCGCAATGCCAGAATGGTTCCGCGATAAAGTTGGTCCCATTCGCCCCCATTTTTAGGCATGCCATTGGGCGGCTTGGCTACTCCAGGGAAAGCATTTGCATACCGCATGCACCAACCGGCAATCGTATCCACAGCGACCGCATTGGCGGATATGCCGAGTCGCTTGAGGCGGCCACGGATGGCATGGACTCCGGCGTGAGTGTGTGTCAGAATCAAGGCTCGGCGGCCCAGCGCTGCAAGTTTGGCAATAAACTCTGTCTTTCCATGCCCTGCCGGCGCCACAATGGCGCCGACCTTCATGGCCACAAGATCCTCTATCTCAGGCATACAGCCATGCCTCGACGGCCGCTAAAGTTTTTGCTAAAGGGGATTCAGGATTTTCGGAGGCGATACCCCAAACGTGAGGAGCCAAGCCACGGCCTATCCGCTGGTCCTTAAACCATTTTTTGCGCGAGGTCACCTCCGCGATAATCTCTCGAAGCTCTTCTCCCGACTTGCCGAATGTGTCTTTCCATTCGTTGAAAGAAATGCTGGCGTTGGCCCGGTTAAGGCCGGGGATCTTTGCGGCTAAGTTGTCGTTGACGGAGTCTTCTCCGCGCTGTAGCCGCGTGTATTCCAGCAAAGCTTGTACTGCGTTGTCATCGGCTACCGTGAACAAGGCTTGCTCGGTATTGAGCATGTCTCCGTATTCGAAGACTGGAACATCTTTCTTTGCCAGGTCCGCGATGTTAGCGGCTGTTAAAGCAACGTCGGAATCACGGAAGAGTGCCACGGAATAACCCAGTGCCGCCAGCGCCAAAGCGAGCGAACAAGCTTCGTTCCCATTGCCGTCGGTGATCGCGGCGCCGAGCTGTTCGATGGGCTTGTTCTTGTGGCGAGGCGGCCATTTTTCGCGGATGCCTGTCATCATGCCGACCTCAGTCATCCCCTCAGTTACCAGGATGCGCCGAGAAAACATGGCCCGAGGCGTATGGCGGAGAAGAGCATTGATCGGGTCGGGCTTCCCTGGAGCGAGCATAGTGACTTGGCGGTCTGGGCGGATCAAGTTGACCACGTAGAGTCCAGAGCCGCCCGTTTCACCCAACGCAATGTCGGAATGCGTAGTCATCAGCACTTGACCAACGGGGTCACCCAAGATGGTGGCGACATCTTGGTCCGACTTGAGTTGCGATATAGCGCCTATGATCCGATGTGGCTCCAGACCATGCTCTATCTCGTCAATGAGAATGATCGCCCCTTCGCTGATGGCGGATCGCTGGATGCCCAATGTCGCCAAACGTCGCGTGCCTAGCCCCGCAAGACGCAGGGGAACTCCATCGTCGTGCAACGCGATTGATCCAGAAGAGAGACCCGAGCGCCCAAGCTCAAGACCGGGTTCGTAGGCGCCGTCGACATAGGCGCCCAACGCTTTCGCATGGCGCTCGGCTTCCGCCGCGGCGTCGGCCAGCGACTTGATTTTGTCGAGCTCGGCGCTATCGCGCGCCGCTCGATACGCCTCTGCTAGTCGCGCCGCCGCTTCGGAGTTGTCCCCGGTGAGGCGCGACAACACGGATCCTTGCCCCCACGCCAGATGACGAGCATCGTCGCCAGCAAGTCGGACCAGCCCGAACAAGGCTCGATCTCGGTTCGAGATCGTCCTTGGCGTCTCCACGCGATCACAGACAACCTCCCACACCGGCTCCAGCGTAGCGTCAACGGTGAGGCGTACGGTGAGCACGGGCTCATCTCCGTCTTCGGGTTCGTCACGCACCGCTCCAGCTTCAGTCCAGCCACGAATATAGAGACCAAAACGCGCATCGGACTTGAGCGTTTTCGACAACTCGCCAACGGTAACTTCGATTTCGATAGTGTTGCTCGTGTCACATGCGAAGAAATCAGACTCAGAAAAAGAAAACCATTTCGAGTTTAGCGCTGCTTCCGCCGCGTCCAAAATCGTGGACTTCCCCGAGTCTCCGGCGCCGATCAGGCAACAAAACGGATCACGTGGAGTCCACTCCATCGAGGCGATCCCCCGGAAATTTTTGATTTTCAAGTATCTGATCTGCATGGCGGTTTCGGCCTGATGATCGTTGATATTTATTTGCAGACAATGGTAGTTGAGATAACCAATAATCGGCAAGAATTGTTGACCAACGACCTTATATTAGTGAGTAGGGTTCTGTGGGGATGCAATCCTAGTCGGCGTCCGTTCGGCCTGCCCTGAGTTTTTCCAAAGCAGCCTGTAAATGCCGTTCTTCCAGCCCCAACGCGGTAAGAAACTCTGTTACTGCAATTGGCTGAAACCAATAGAACCCATGGCCAAGAGAACTTCTAAGCGCTTCCAAATCCGTTTGCGTGAGCGTTGCCATAAATGCGCACATTCTAATTTCGACCCGCTCACGTTCCACATGACATGGCCGACACAAAGCTCGGAAAGCACTAAGCGGGTAAGCCAGAAAAGAGATCAGTGGATCTCTAGCTGGTCAATTCCGAGTTTGGTCCTCAGTTCAGCCTCGCGATTATTCAGCCATGTTTTCGCCTGGTCTTTCCCTCCATCGAGGCCACTCTGGCGCATCGCTACTCTTGCGCATTTGTATCGCTCGGCGCGGTCATCCACCAAATAGCATAGAAGCTCCATATTGTTGCTCATGAACTGAGCTTCAGCGCCAAGCAATGAATTGCCTTCTTTCATAACCCTATCGAAGTCGTCCAGCTGAGCAACTACAGCATCCATTTCGTTCCGTTTGGGTCGGTCTCCTAATCTAGCTGCAGCATCAAATGCACCTAACAGGTTGTTGATGGAAATAAAAGTTGGTACGTAAGAGTCTTTAGTCACCACCATCAAAGCATTCAGCGTTCCCAATCTGTGCTGAAAGGCGCTGCGTTCAGTCTTTTTTCTTCCACTCTCTACGTATTCACGAAATCGCACAGCCGTCACAACTACATCTGCAACTCGCGACCGCGCCATATTTTGTAGACGTTTAGAGATTCCGGGACCTAAATTGATCAAGAAGTCTGAGATACGGATATGCATGGCTTCTAAATCAGCTCTCAGTTTTCTAAGAACCATGGTGCGCTCTGTGCGCTTGCCCAAGTGACTCAGTAGCTTTTCCTGGCGCTCATGTTGCCGGATCGCGTTCTTATAATTTTGAATGTCTTTGATCAGCCTTGGATCAGCACCAAATTTTTCGTTGGCGCAGTCTTTGCCGAGGAGCGTGTGCGTCCCGTCGTCCTTTTCTACGACCCATCCTTTACTATGCTCATGTCTGCAGAGGTTTCCATTTTCTTTCTCAAGGCAACAGAATTGCTTTTCGGCCAAATTGTAGTAACCCACCAGAGCGCGATATGACTGCCGAGTTAGTGGGTTCCCCTCACGGTAACCTTTGAGCTCATGGAATTCATCAGCCGACTCAAAGCATCGCACCTTAATTTGAGCAAACGACGTTCTGCGTGTCATTACTATCTCCTAGGAGAATATGGACACCAGAAATTATACTGTATGCAAATACAGCTATTAATAAAATTATTGTTCTATCTGGTTCGGACTAAACGAACGTTCCGCGTGGAAATTCTGCCTAGTCATCTATCTTTTGGCAGTGCTCACGGTCCTGGGGCGCCTAGCCGCGGCTCATTTGCTGGGAATTTCACGAGAAGACTAGTCTGCAGAAAGCTTGCGGCTTGATTGCCAGCGTCGTACCTCCAGGGCATCTCCGAGAAACGGGATCAAGCAGGTGGCTTTCGAAGTAGGTGTCGCGCAGCATTCTCTTCAAAACGGCCGGCCTCCTCGATGTACCCCTGCACAGTGCCGTCATGTCGCCAGCCGCCTTGCCGTTTAATGTCTCGGAAATCCGCGCCGGCGCGATAGGCGCTAGTCGCCATGCCACGGCGCAGGCTGTGACTGGAAAGATCTGGGACATAGTTCAGCCCGGCCAATGCTGCACAGTCGGCCAGGATCGTATTGATGCTCGCCGGGTGGAGGGCTCGCTCACCGACCATTTCCCATTTATTAATCGACCGGAAAACAGCGCCGCCATCGATGCTAGCTGCGTCCAGCCAGGTCCGCAGTGCTGTGGCCGGGCAGCAGGTGCCGGTGCCGTAAGGAATAGCCTTGATGATGCCTTGTCCTTGTTGGTCGGTCTTAGAGCGTTGCAATGTGATGACCAAACCGTCCGGCTCCCATGCAATATCAGCAAACTGCAGCGCGGCCAGCTCGCTGCGACGATATCCGCCAAAAAAACCCATTTGCAGCAAGGCGATATCGCGTTTTGCCTTGATGGTTTTCAGGCTGGCCAGCTTACAGACGATTTTTTCAAGATCTTCGATAGGCAGGGCCTTGGCCTGTTTTTTGGGGCGGCCATAGGTACGACCGATACCTTTGAGCGTCTTTCGCACGGTGGCGGTGCCGGCTGGATCAGGGAACCCTTGATACACGTGCCACTGAGACAGCGCAGTCAACCGCAAGGCGAGAGTGCGGGCGTTGTGTGTTCCGGCATGCGCCAGCAAATACCGAATGATCCCTTTTTCGTCGGCGGGCAATACACCACCCCATCCCAGAAAATGGCGAATGGCCGAGCGATAGGTTCGGCGGGTATTTTCCGAGGTGGCTGCGGCAAGGAAGTCACGGTGGGCGGACTCCAAATCAGCCGCAGGAAGCGTACTGCCCATCGAAGTGCGATCAAGAGCGAGCGCCGTCGAGTCACTATCAGGGCGAAGCAATTTGTCGGGCATTTTGGCTAATGTACTGGCGTAAGTGCGCGAAAGCAGTCGGAATTTCACTATAGCACGCGATAAGGTAACTTATCGCAACATATAATCAATCGAAAACATAAAAGGTTTGAATTGCATTTAAACGTATTATTACGTATATCGTATTACGATACATTATTTGAGGAGCGGTAATGGCGCGCGCAGGAATCCTATACTCTCAGGTGGCAAAAGCGGCAGCCCAATTGACGCAGGCTGGCAAAACGCCAACGATTGATACTGTTCGTGAGGCGCTGGGTGATACCGGCAGCAAGAGTACGATTGCGCCAATGCTAAAACGCTGGAAGGCCGAACACCAGGAAAGCGTCGACGGCGCAGATACCGGCTTACCTGCAGAACTGGTGGAGGCGATCAAAAGCATCTACCAACGGCTGCGGGACGATGTTGCTAGGCAATTAGAAGAAATGACTGTAACCCACCATGCGGACCTCACTGCCATGCGCGAGCAGCGCGACGCTGCACTGGCAAGCGAGACGCAACTGCGCCAGGCCCACAGCACATTGGCCGCCGAGTGCAGCCGGGCCCAGCAGTCTCTGAGCAAGTGCCACGAAGAGCTTCAGTCTGGGGCGCTCGCCCTCACTGCGGCACAGACTGAGAACGCCGGGCTCCAGCAGCGGCTGGCTGATCGCGCCACAGAAGTTCATGCCTTGAATCAGCAATTGACGCAGGCGCGCGCGCAGTTTGAGCACTTCCAGGAAGCGACTGCGCGGCAGCGCGCCGAAGAACGGCAAGCTTTTGAGCAACGTCTTGGCCGCCTGGAGCAGGAAATTGCCGCCGGACATAGGCGTCACGAGGCGCAGCAAGCACTGCTTGGCCAACAGGAGGCCAGCCTGGCGCACCAGGCGGCCGAACTTGATCGGCTTCGCAAAGGCTTGGCTCACGCCCAAAATGAACTGCACCAGGTTATTTCCGAGCGTGATCAAAAAAACCTCCAGCTACAGGATTTGGGTGTTACAAAAGCTGACGCCGAACGTCGGCTCGATACAGTTCAGCAAGCGCTTATCGAGGCCAGGACTGAGGCAGCGACTGCCCGCAAGCAAGTCGAAATGCTGGGGAATCTGTTGGTCACCGCGGAACGAAAGGCGGAGCAAGCAGAACGTGACAAGGCTGCCTGGGTCGACAAGATCCTGATGCAGCGCGAAATTCAAGGGCAGGAGCGCCCAGTCACGGAATAGCGGACGTTTCGCACGCGAAGCTTAAAGCAACGGCATCACCCTCCCCAAGAGCATTGAATCTCACTCCGTAGTGGATTTTGAGGCTCTTTTTCTTGGAGCTGAAGAAGACAAAGACGGTAAGCACTCAAACAAGCGTTCTGCATAGACGAACCCCATTCGTCTAACCGCATTGTGATCAAAATACAGCAGCCACGAAGCAAGCAATGCCAGCGAAATGAGCAGTGTCAAGCCTGCAGCAAGACCCGGATCGGCAAGATGCTCTAGATTAAATTGGAGAGGCGTTAGATGCAGGATCTTTGCAATCAGCAATCCATAAATGATGCCCAGTAGGCACGACAATATACCGACGGGCTTCATTGCAAGCATATTGCGGTGAAATCCGTAGGCGATATTCTCTTTCAGCAAGAGCTGCTTGTTGGAACGCGTGAGTTCACGAAGTCGCTTTGTGGCACCAATGTAGATGTCGTCTGCCTTGTCAGGGCTTACTGATTCTTCTTCTGCCGTTGGCATGGCGATGCCCAGTTTTGCCGTGATGGCAGTGTGGTAGCGCTGCTTGCTGACACCATCAAGAAACTTGTCGCGATGCCGCAACGCGATGGTTGTTGGCATACCGCCCCATTTTGCAACCAGGATCTCTTCAAGCTTCTTCCCGCGCCCGCGAGCTACGCTCGCAAGTGCATAAATGGCGCCGCAGCCGCCAAGCAAGCCGATCAATGCCTTTGAAACCGAATCCCAAGTGGGACGCCGTACCCAGCATCCATAGAGCGGCTTAGTTACTTTTACGCGGACATCCGAAATTTTTCGTTATTTTGACTGGCTCGCAAGAAGACTCGGCCAACCCTCAGCTTTTACTTGCGCTTTCGGAGGCTCTTTATAACAAATGGCAATAATGAGGCCTTCACAAATTACTTTTCCGCTTATATCCGAAAATTTGCCTTATCTCGGCTGGCTCCCTATGGGGGAGGGGCCGATTCAGCGCGAGGATTCAAGAGAAAATATCCCGGCCGATGCCCGGTTGATAAGTGTTCAATTTAGCGCCTTCTTTATGCTCCCACGGCATAAAGAAGGCAGCCTTAAGCACTTTCAGGATTGTGTGTCATTTCCGGCCTTATCCCGGCATGGCCCCTATCTCGGCTGCCATCCTCAAAGCCTTAGCGTACGATTTTTCCCGAGTTCTGTGGCGACTCCAAGTAGGCACGACAAGCGATGGACTTGCTCGATGACGACCGCATCGACAGGGCTCGCTTCATCTATCAGAAAAGGTTGCAATTGGATCAACGGATGTTCGCCGCGCAAGTACGAGTAAAGGCTGTCGTCGGCGGCCTCGACCCAGGTGGCAAGTTCAACCGTCGCTTCCGGTGTTACCTTCCTCGCCTGTATCTTCGCTGCGGTGCCGGCGATGCGGCGCAACAAGGGAAAGACGTCTGCCATCTTCACGAACGCCTTGTCATGCCGCCTCGCTTCCAATCGCGACAATCTATAGAGATGCTCAGCCCGGTTGCTGGCCAGGCCCGCTCGCCGCTGAAGTGACGCGCAGTGCTCATCTTTTCGGGCGGAGCGTTGCGCCAAAGCGATAGCCAAGTACGCAAGATTTGCCCGGACCGCATCTACTAGTGCCATCTGCAAGTTCTTGGCTTCGCGGTTCGGCCATAGCAGATAAGTCGCCAGAACTGCGATCACACTGCCCAGAATATTGTTTCCCAGTCGCGCGATGGCATAGGCCAACTCGCTGGAGGGCATTGCATAGTCCGCCACCAAGACGAATGATGGGGTCAAGAAAACCACATAAAGGCTATAGCTGGCAGGCCGCAAGGCCATCGTCAGGCAGATCAACGGGAACACAGCAAGCGAAATCGCTAACGGTGTGTGGACGGCGCAGCCGATTGCAATCGCGAGAATGGCACCCAGGATGCTTCCTACCCCGCGTTCGACGCTCCGTGGCCAGGTTGTGGCGACGGAGGGCTGAAGGATCAACAGCGTGGCCATGGTGGCCCAGTAGCCGAATGGCAAGTGCAGCGCCCGAACAATCAGGAAAACTAAGGTTGCCGCAGTACCGAGTCGGAGCGAAAATTGCACGCTTGGCGTGTAGATAGACGAATGATCGCGCAGCATCCGCAGGGAACGCCTTATAGTGGCCGTTCCTGTATCGAGCCAGTCCAGTTCGATCTGCGGCAGGCCATCCGCAGAAGGTGCAGCCTGGAATGGCAATGCCAAGGTATTTCCGAAGGCAGCCTCTAGGCGTCGAGAAAAGCGAGAGAGGCGTTTACGTAGCGTATATGGATGGGCCACGTTTGAATCCCCGATCTGCTGTCCGATATCTTGCAGAATCGCGGCAATAGCCGACAGGCAGCGAGCCGCACGAAGGGTATGGAGGATGGTAGGGAGTGATTCTTCCTCCACATGGGCGACGGCGATCAGACTTGCAAACGCCATTTCCGCATCGGCTAGTGCGAGGCGAAGCGCTTTATCTACTTCTCCATTTTTTACCGCAGAGCGCCTAGGCAAACTCTTCAGCGCGCGGCGTGCCCCTTCGATCGCGGACCGAGTTCGTGCTCGCAACTCGGAAGCATGAACAGCCCACGCCTGCATATCCTTTACCTCTGACCCGATCAGGCGTGCACCGTCTGTCGCCAATTCGGAAAGCCGAAAATACGTCAGACGCAAAGCATAGCGGCTAGGCGAATGATAGTGAATTCGCCATGCCGCAAGGCTCAACGCGGTCGCGAACAGGCAGCCACCGAAATAAATGCCGATGAAGGTCGCTGCCCGATGAAGGTCGTGTAAAGGGCTGTCAACCATCACGACACATGTGGTCGCTGCAAGAATGGCGACCTGGTACGAAGCGATTCCCCACATCCTCACTAGACCCGCCAAGGTTGCGAAAGCAAAGATCGCTACGGCGCTCGCCAAGGTTCCCAACGCTGCGGCATACGCCGTGATGCCACCGCACAGGGCCGACGCTGTCGAGAATGACAGCATAGAAGCCAGACGCTCCCTTGACGTTCCGGGGCTTTCGGCTAGGCAAGTCCAAAACGCACCGATGGCTGCCCACGCGAAGTCGGGCCTGCCCAGCAGAATGCCCAGCAGCAGCATGAGCGTCGACGCACACGCGGCCCGCAACCCATCGAGAAGGCTCACTTCCTCGATGGCAATGTTCAACATCCAGCTTGGACGCTGGCGGGAGAGTCCGCGCAGTTTCTGGATCAGCAGAAGCTCGATGCTATGTAGGCCAAAGGACATGATTTTCTCAGTAGCGTCCGGCAGAACCGTCTACCTTTCCTCTAAACAAGTGGCAGCTGCAAAAGGTGTAGATCAGCATCAGCGGTAAAATGAACAGTCCCGCGCCCCAGAACAGGAAAGAGAGGCTTGAAGCTGGCGCCGCCGCCTGTTTGATCGTCACCGAAAAAGGAATCATGTAGGGCCAAAACGAGATTTCGAACAGCGCGACGATCGCCCTGAACGGCAGAGCGTCGTCACCACGGCGTGTACCTATGGCGATCGCGATAGTTGCAATCAGGCCGACCAGCGGAACCACGAACAGGACAGGACGGTCAGCCCACCGCTGCATGACAGCCAAATCGGCCCAAAGCGCATACACGAACAAACCGATCAATAGCACCGCAACGATATCCACGAAGCCTTCCTGTCATTGGCTTGCGCCTTGATTTGCTGGACCCGGTTAAAACAACTTTTAAAATAATTTCGCAACAGCCTCTTAGAATGGAAACGAGGACTGCATCAATGGATACCGTCGCCACTGAGCATTTCGAAGAGCTTGTGGTTATCGTTGTAGTCGACGTGGACCCCGACCACGACCGGCCCGCCCAGTTCCAAAGCCTTGCGAAGCACAGGCCCGATCTCATCGGGCATGCGGATCATCAGGCCGACAGCACCAAAGGACTCGGCGTACTTGACGATATCCACGGGGCCGAACTGAATGCCGGACGTGCGGCCGTACTTCGCCTGTTCCTGCACCGCAACCATGTCGTATGTGCCGTCGATCCACACCATGTGGACTAGGTTCGACTTCAGCCGCACAGCCGTTTCCAGCTCCATCGATGAGAACAGGAAACCCCCATCGCCCGAGATCGAGAGGATCTTCTCGGAAGGCCGCACGATGGAGGCGGCAATGGCCCAAGGAAGCGCAACCCCCAGCGTCTGCTGGCCGTTGGTGATCAAAACCTGGCGCGCCCGGAAGCTGTAGAGATAGCGCGCGATCCAGAGATGGAAGGATCCCATGTCTAGGCAGAGCGTCATATCAGTGCTCAGCAGTTGCTGAAGCTCGTACACCAGCCGCAATGGATGGATAGGCAAGCCGCTGCGTCGGGCCGATTCGTCCCGCAGGTGGCGCCGCTCGGCCTGAATGGCTTCGAGCATGCTCACCGACAGCGCAGCGCGTCCCACGCGCTGCAGGCGAGGCGTGAGCGCCTGGAGCGTCTGGGCAATATCCCCCGTCAATTCGACTTGGGGGCGATAGCAGTTGTCCAGCTCCGCCGGCAGAACATCGACATGGATGATCGCGCGTGGATTCGACCCGTTCCAGTCCGACGGCGGGTATTCCACCGGGTCGTACCCGACCGTGATCACGAGATCGGCCGTATCCAGCAGCCGGTCGCCGGGCTGGTTGGCCATTTGCCCGACGCGACCGCCGAAGTTCTCGAACAGATGTGCGCCTACCGCGCCGGCCGCCTGGAAGGTGCCGACCACTGGCAAGTTGTTGCGGCCAATGAAATCTTGCAAGGCAGCAGCGTTGGCGGGGCTGCTCGCCAGCATGCCGAGCAACACCACCGGGTTGTCGGCTTGGTTGATCAGCCGCGTGGCTTCTGCGATCGCCGCGCTGTCGGCCACGCCCGGCCCTTGAAAGCGCGGTAGTGGCAAGACGTCGTGCGCGCAGGGGGCGGCCATGATGTCCTTGGGCAGGTTGACGAAAGCGGCACCAGGGCGGCCAGACTCGGCCGCACGGAAGGCGTTGGCGACTACCTCGCCGATCGCATCGGAGGCGCCGACCGTCGCACTAAATTTGGTGACGGGCTTAAGGATGTTGACGGCATCCATCGTCTGATGGATCTGCTTGAGCGTCTCGGACGTCGCCACTGCGCCGCCGAGTGCTACGACCGGATCGCCTTCCGAATTGGCGGTGGCAAGCCCCGTCACGAGGTTTGAGACGCCTGGACCTGACGTGGCAATAGCGACGCCAGCTTTGCCAGTCATGCGGCCAATGCCGCCGGCAATGAAGGCTGCGTTCTGCTCATGCCGGCACACGACGGTCTCTATCGACGAATCGACCAGCGCATTGAACACGGCGTCGATCTTGGCGCCCGGAATGCCGAAGACGTGGGTAACTCCTTGCGCTTCCAGCATGCGCACGACGAGTTGCGCGCCAATCTGGGTATTCGAATCGTAAGAATTGTTCATGATGAAGGAAGCTCCTAGTTAGCCTTTTCGGCATAGGCGAGTTCTTCACTGCTGTCTCGGGCGAGATCGGCCTTGAGGAAACTCTCGGTTTCGGGGAGGGCGAGATGGAAATCGGTCAGCGCTTCGACTCGCAGCCGTAGCGGGCCGGCCGAGGCGCAATCGAGAAGATGGCCGCCTTGGCGGCGGTCCTTGGACAGAAAGTGGAAGTGATGGCCCGGCACGCTGAAGGCGCTGGAAAAACCCGGCGACCAGATACCCACGAGAGTGCCGTCCACGTCGCTGAAGTGGAACTCGGTCTGCTGCTTGGACGCCTCGACCAGACGCGTGCCTTCCTGTGGCGGGTTGACTGCTCGTGTCCGAACGCGCGAGAACCGGCCATCTACGCGTAACGCGTAGAAAATGTTGTCGGACTGGCGCTCAAGGTCGCATCGCGCTTCGAGTTCGCTGAACGTGGATACGGCGGCGATGCTGAGGTCTCGCTCTGCGGAAAATCGAGTCACGACGGCGAATGGGGCGGCGGCACTCGGTGCCGCCGCGGAAACTTGGCCTGTACCGCGGACCTGGTAGACCACGCCGTCGAGCACCACCATTTCACCATCGAGACCAGCGAAGGTGCCGAGTCCGAAGTCGCCATGCTTCAGAATTGTTTCGACAGCGACCATGCCGGCATACACGCCCGCTACCAGCGCACCAGAAGTCGACACCTGGAAGAGCGTGTGAATGGGTGTGCCGAGATACTGGCCGAGGGCTGCCGTCATGATCGACGACGCGCTGTCTCCGGTCCTTTCGGTCTCGCGCTCCAGCGCGGATCGCAGGGAAACTGGAATATCCAGAGTGAGGTTCGGCATGTTCTGAAGTCCTGGTAAAAGCTAAAAAAACGGCGGCAGCGAGCCACCCTCCATTGGCATAGCCGATGGCGTTACGGTTTATCTCTCAAAGGGGGGGCTACGGTGTTCGAGCTACCCGCGAAGTCAGCGGTAGCTTAATGCTTCCGCGGGGCACCCAGTGCCGGGATAGGTGGCGTCACCGATTCAGCGTTCTCGGAATCCCGGTAGAACGCGAACTTCGACGTATGGCCGATGCCCGGGTTGAAGCAGTTGCACGGATCCAGCTTCAGGTAGTGTTTGCGTAACGCCGGTTTGGCGTAGTACAGGTGGCCGACGTTGTGCTCGGCCGGGTATTCGGCACCCCGGCGATCGAGCAGCTTCCACATCTTGTGTTCTATAGCCATGCAGTCGTTGCCTTTCTTTACGATATAGTCTTGATGAAAGACATGGCACAGGAAGTGGCCGTAGTAGAGCTTGAGAATCATCGGCTCCTCAATCTCCTGCGGAAGATGCTCGAACCAGCTCCGTTCATTGCGTGGCAGTGCGATGTCCAGCGCCAGGATGTTCTCGACGGTCCGCGGGTGTACGGCGCGGTAGCGATTGGCAGCACCTGCTGCCGCGAAGCGGTGCAGGAATGCTTTTTCGCCCTCTTCCGGCGTGCACTCGAAGAAGCTCCCGCTGGCTTTGGCGAAGTAGTCCTTCAGAAAGGCACGCGCTTCGTCTGCGCCTTCGGCGGTCACTTTCAGCAGCAAGTGATGCTCGTACTTCTTGTGAAAGTCCTTCATGCGTGTCGGCAGATGATTCGGGAAGAGATGGCTGGCGGCCTGCATGATGCGATCCGTCAAGTGCGACGGCAGGAAAGGAATGCGATCGAAGATTGAGTCGAACTTAGCCTTGAGCGCGAACAGCCCCGGCAGCCGCGAGGTTCCGAGATAATGGATCATCAGGAAAGTATCCTTGCCGTACTTCTCGGCGATCTCGAAGGCATCGCGGTGGAGGTATTCGCCCGAGATGGGCAGGTGCTCGAACTTGCCCAGGACCTCCCTGCGGATATCGGTCAGCTCTTCGGTCTTGTTGGTGCCGATATAGAACACTTCTGGGTTCTTCTCGATCGGGAAGGTATCGAGGCGCACGGCAAAGACCATGACCTTTCCTGCCGATCCCGAGGATTCGTAGAGGCGATGTGGGTCCGCGTTGAAACGGGCAGGCGTAGGCTCGTCAATCTCACGCACGTGTTCGACATAGTCATGATCGTGGCCGGCACCAGCGTCGTGCAGTACGTCGTCGTCGGAAAGCTTTCCTGCATCAAGACGCGCCAGGACATCTTCCTCGGAACCTTCGAAGCGAATGCCCAGGTGGTTCACCAAGCGCAGGTTGCCAGCTTCGTCCACGCGCGCGAAGACCGACATCTGGGTATAGGCAGGACCGCGCTGCACTAGAGCGCCGCCGGAATTGTTACAGATACCGCCGAACACCGAGGCACCGATGCAGCTTGAGCCGATAACCGAATGGGGTTCGCGCCCAATGGGCAGCAGTGCGTGTTCGAGTTGATCGAGCGTAGCGCCGGGAAGGCAAATGACCTGCTTGCCGCCCTCGATTAGATAGATCTTCTTCATGCGTGAGGTGCTGACGATGACGATATCGCGGTCATAGTCATCCCCGTCGGGCGTGGACCCCCCGGTCAGGCCCGTGTTGGACGCCTGGGAGATCACGATGACGTTCGCCGCCACACAGGCCTTTAGAACCTGCCATTGCTCGACCAGTGAGCCGGGACGCACTACGGCCAGTGCGTTGCCCGTACCGAAACGAAAGCCGGTTCGGTAGCGACGGGTCTTGCTTTCGTCGGTCAACACATACTTCTTGCCAACGATCGACGCCAGGTCAGAGACAAGATGACTATGATCGGTACCAGGCTTCACAGAAGCAGCGGGCGGCCATTCGAGAACTGCAGACATGAAAGACTCCTTGATTTGAGTTCATCGGACACACGTTCCGGAGTGCCAGGACACGCCGGCCAGCGTCAGAGAATTCGATCGCTGGATTGCACAGCTGCCATCCTAGGAGCATACTTCCATTCGATCCAATACTTCGTGATTGCATTTTCAAGACGTAAATCGTATCGAAAGTGTATGATTGATTGGACGTCAATTGCCTATCCTAGGAGGACAGCCCCATGGAGTTCCGTCAGCTACGGTACTTCCTCGCCGTTGCAGAGCACCTGCATTTCACTGTTGCAGCAGAGAGGCTCGGCATTGCGCAGCCGCCGTTGAGCCAACAGATCATCAAACTGGAAAGGGAAATCGGCACGAAGCTCTTCATGCGCTATCCACGCCGTGTGGAGCTGACCGAAGCTGGGGTCCTCTTCAAGGAACGTGCGAAGCGCGTATTGGATGAGGCCCATGACGCACTGGAACACGTGAAGAAAGCGGCGCGAGGAGAAAGCGGCCATCTTTCGATCGGGTTCGCCGGGTCTACAGTGTTTCATCCGCAAGTCGCCACCACCCTTCGGAGGTTTCGCCAAAGCTATCCGGGCGTCTTGGTCAAGACGGAAGAAAGCAATAGCACTGCGCTCCTCGATAAGGTCATCGAGGGTCACGTGGACTGTGCGATCGTCCGGTTGCCCCTCAGTTGTGGGGAGCTGTTGACCGTCCCCCTAATCGAAGAAGAGATGATCGCAGTCTTGCCGGCCGGCCATCGGTTGGGCCGACTGCGGAGCATCGAACTCGCGCAGCTCTCTTCCGATTCATTCATTCTCTTTCCCCGTCCGATCGGCCCCGACCTCTATGATTCGATCATCAGCGCCTGCCGATTGGCTAGTTTCTCACCTAAGGTGGAAATGGAGTCGCCTCAGCTATCGTCAACGGTCAACATGGTTGCCGCAGGTTTTGGCGTAACGCTGATTCCTGAATCCATTCGACAAATTCACGCCACAGGTGTGACTTATCAAAGGCTCAGGAACAAGAGTCTGAAGACGACCATAGCGCTCGTGGTTAAGCCAAGAGAAAAATCCGTGACGGTTCGAAATTTTGTGGACAACCTCCGTATCGTTGCACGGCAAATGGAGTGACTTTGACGCTTCTTTCGTCCGAAAAGAGCGCAGTAATTTTTTTGTTTGGTAAGTGTTTCGGTCCCTTCGGATCTTCAACGGCATTTTGAACCGTCAGCGGATTGGGGAAATTCTCCACCGCGCAATAGAGTATGCCGTGAACCTAACCCAGGATATTACCTTCCTCATCTAAGGCTTCGCAGAATTGGCATTCGATTACGCTGATAGTGCGAGAGATAGAGCGCAACGTATTTCAATGCTGGGAGATTTCTACTTTTTGCGCCCTTACAGGCAACTTTGAGGGCATTTTCGCCCTCCAGAGCGCCCATTCTGGACGCACCTGTCCCATCAGCTGACTGCGAGCCAGGTAAATATTGGCCAACGCCAAGCGGTGAACGCACGACATCCGTTCTTCATCAAGCCGCGATAACGTACCTTCGTAAATCCCCTCAACCGCTTGACCACCGCAAATACATGCTCAACGCGAGCGCGAATCTTCGACTTATCTTTGGTCCGCAGCTGACCAACGTGATCGGGCGCAAGGCCGGGTTCACCAGCGATTTCAAGTATTCCCCGGCGATGGCCTTGGCCGGTTTCATCTGGACCGAAGACAAGCTGCGTACCTACCTCAAGGCGCCCAGCGAGGTCGTGCCGGGCAACAAGATGCGCTTCTGGGGCATCGGCAGCGACAAGCAGATCGATGACATCCTGGCTTACCTGCGTACTTTCAATCCTTAAGTACGGCCTGCTCCTGTCCAAGCGAAGATGACGGCGCGCCTCACCGCAGCATGTCTCTCTGCTGTAAAGCCGGGCCCGGCTATGAAAGCCAAAGGCGCACTGCCTCCCTAATATGCCTCACTGTGAACAGGCTCCGATTGCTTCTCCGGCACCGGCAGCTATTCCTATCTCCCTTGCACAGTTTGACTGAGGATGACATGCCCTTTCCAATCACGACCAGCCTGAACCCCAAGCCGATACCAGAGGATGTGGGAAATACCTTCGGTGCCTACTTTACCGACCACATGTTTCTGATGGACTACAAGCAGGGCCTGGGATGGTACAACCACAGGATTGTTCCTTTTGGCCCGCTCAGCCTGCATCCGTCCTGTGCTGCCATCCAGTATGGGCAATCGATCTTCGACGGTTTCAAAGCTTACCGCTGCGACGACGATGTGATCCGCCTGTTCCGGCCACTCGATCATATCGAACGCATTAACAAGTCGACGGCCCGGCTGTGTATGCCCGCAGTGGATCCGCAGAGCGTGTTGGCTGCCATGGTTCAGCTGGTGGATCTGGACCGCCGGTGGGTCCCGCGCCAGAAAGGAACGGCTCTCTACGTGCGCGAGACGATGATCGGAACGGAAGGGCTGATGGGCGTACGCCCGGCCAGCGAATACACCTTCATGATTTTCCTGTCACCGGTCGGCTCGTACTATGCAGAGGGCGCCAATCCGGTCAGCATCCTCGTTTCGGACAAGCATGTACGCGCCGCTCGCGGGGGCATCGGCGCCGCCAAGGCCGCTGCCAACTATGGCGCTAGTCTGCTGGCCAGTGAAGAGGCCAAATCGATGGGCTACACGCAGGTGCTGTGGCTGGATTCGACGGAGCGAAGATTCCTGGAAGAAGTCGGCACCATGAACGTGATGCTGAGAATTGGCAACGAAATCATCACCCCGCCCCTCAGCGATTCGATCCTGGCTGGCGTCACACGCATGACGGCGCTGGCCCTCCTGCGTGAATGGGGACTGCAGGTCAGCGAGCGGCCAATTGACATCAACGACGTCATGACCGGGATTGGCAACGGCACCATTGAAGAAATATGGGGCGTTGGAACCGCAGCCGTGGTATCGCCAATCGGTCAACTGACCTATCGCGGCCAAACGCTGGAAGTCGGCGCACGCCGGATCGGAAAAGTAACGGCACGCCTGCACGCTGCCATTACCAGCCTGCATACCCAGCCAGGCAAGGATCCTTATGGCTGGCGTGTCGATGTGATCTGATCGCGGCGATGCTGGCGCCAGTGGTACGGGCTCATGCCCGTGGCTTGCTTCATGGCGGTAGAGAAGTGGCTTTGGCTGGCAAAGCCACAGCTCATTGCGATATCAATGAGGGATTGCTCCGTTGAGGCGAGCAATGTCTTGGCTTTTTCAAGTCGGCGCTCCATCAGCCAGCGATGCGGCGTTTCGCCCACCTCGCTGCGGAAGCTGCGGGCAAAGTGGCGACGACTCAAACCGGCCGCCGCCGCGAGCTCCTCCAGACTCAGATTCCTGTCGATATTGTTGTCCACGAAACTGATCACCCGCTGGAGTCGCCAGCGCGGCAGCGCCACCGCCGGATCCGCCTCAAGCGGCGCATCGGCCTTGATCATCAGCTGCGACAGGGCGGAAATCAGTAAACCGTCGCTGAGCAGGCGGCTGGCGGCTGCGCCATCCGAGACGCAACTCCACATCCGGTGTAGTAATACATTCAGGAACGTGTCTTCCCATGAGTTCTCGCTGAGCCTGCGAAAAGCCTCGCGGATGCTTCGACCATGCGTCTGGCCGAGCACCGCCTGTACCGTCGCATCGGGAATGACCAGCATCAGAATCTCGCGCTCGCCATCAATTTCCCATTCACTTTGTACACCGGACGGGACGACCAGCAGCCGTCCGGGCTCGGCCGCTTCCTCGTGGCGTCGGCCGGCCATCGACCAGCGCCAGGTGCAGCGCTGCTTCACACGATAGGGTAAGGCGAGAATCGTTTCCGGTACTTCCGGGTCAGAGAAGTTGTGCGGCCCCTGCTGCACCTTGATCAGGTCGTATCGCAATTTCCCTGGACTGCTCAGATGCTCTTGCGGGAAGGTCTGGTAGACCGAGCCCCGGTAAAAGTCCGAGTACCGCTTCCACTTTGAAGGCAACATAGACAGGCTCCAACGGATGTCATCGTCTTCTGGCTGAAGCAAAAATTGCGCCAGAAAAAGATCCTCGTTCGCCATCAGGTGACCGGTAAGCGAAGACCGGGGCACTTTTCAATAAAACGCGGCCGTTCAGTAAAAGGGCGCGCTGGATTTGCTCACCATAATGTTGACGCTGCCACAGGGCCTGCTCCCGCTTAATCTCGAATTTGCGATTCAGTGGGAACGGGCCTGAGAGAGCGGCAGAGTCGCCGTGACGATGTTCGTGGGCGTCACGGTGTTTCATCAACCTCAATCGGGTGAACAACGTCATGGACAAAAAGTGGACTGCAGTGTTGCTCGTATCGATGTTACTGATGGCCTGTGGCAAGATGAATGATTCCGCAAAGCCCGCACAGGCTGCCGATATCCCGGTGGTCCGGATCGCGACTGCTGCGCCTCTGAGCGGCGCGATAGCGCATCTGGGAAAAGACAATGAGCTGGGCGTGAAGATGGCCATTGATGATCTCAACGCGAGCGGCCTTGTGATCGGGCAGACCAGGGTCCGCCTGGAAATGGTATCGGAAGACGATGCCGGTGATCCGAAGCAAGGCACAGCCATCGCCCAGAAATTCGTCGACATGAAGGTCAATGGCGTCGTGGGCCACTTCAATTCGGGCGTCACCATTCCCGCATCAAAGATCTACAGTGCGGCCGGCATTCCGGAAATATCGCCCTCCTCGACCAATCCCAAATACACGCGCCAGGGTTTCAAGACAGCGTTTCGCCTGGTGGCAGACGACATCCAGTTGGGCGGCGCCATGGCTCGCTTTGCCGTGAACACGCTCAAGGCCCGCAGGATCGCCATCATTGATGACCGGACTGCCTATGGTCAAGGTGTTGCGGACGAATTTGAGAAGGCGGCTAAAGCCGCCAACGCAAGCATCGTCGGTCGCGAATTCACGACCGACAAGTCGACCGACTTCAATGCCATCCTGACCAAATTGAAAGCGGCACATGCCGACGTCATTTTCTTCGGTGGCCAGGATGCAGTAGGCGGACCGATGCTCAGGCAGATGAAGGCCCTCGGAATCAACCTCAAGTTCCTTGGCGGCGATGGCCTGTGTACTGGTGAAATGGCGAAGCTGTCAGGCGATGCCCTGGGGGACGATGTCGTCTACTGCGCAGAGGCCGGAGGCGTAGAAGGTGAATTCGAGAAAAAGATGCTTGAATGGAAGGCCGAGTTCCGCCGGAGGTATGGGGTAGATGTGCAACTCTATGCAGCCAACGCCTACGATGCCGTCAATGTGTTGGTGGCCGCGATGATGAAGGCAGGCTCCGCGGATCCGGCCATCTATCTCCCGCAGGTGTCGAAAGTACAGATCAAGGGGCTGACGGGACCGATCGCTTTCGATGAGAAGGGCGATATTCTCCAGGGCGCGCTTACGCTGTCAACGTTCCGCGGCGGGAAGAAAGAACCCATCGGGATCGTGCGATGACCTCGCTTGTCACTCGCGCTGATGCAAGGCGTCTCAAGATCGGCATCATAGGACTGGGCCGTCTTGGCACGGCGCTCGCCTGGAGCCTGGAGTCGCACGGCGGCAATGTCCATGCGCTGGCGAGCCGCTCGGTAACGCGGACCGCCGAGACGGCCATGCGTATGCGCTCTTGCAGCGTACTCACCGCACAGGGGGTAGCGGATCACTGCGACCTCATTTTCGTGACCACGCCGGACGCGCTGATAGCGCCGACCGTGGAGGGTCTTTCCTGGCGCCCGGGCAGTAGCGTCGTGCATTGCAGCGGTGCCACCGAGATATCGGTGCTCGGCAAGGCCGCTGCCGATGGTGCGGATATCGGCGGCTTCCATCCGATGCAGACCTTTGGCGATGCGCTCACAGCGGCCCGGACCTTGCCTGGCTGCGTGGTGACCATCGAAGCGGGAGAGGCCTTGGGCGCGCGGTTGGCGGATATTGCCCAGTTGCTTGGATGTGAGGTAAACCGTATCCCCGCAGGAGCGCGCGGCCGATATCACGCGGCAGCGGCGTATGCATCTCAGTACGTCAACGTCCTGTTGGACGAGGCCATCAGGATCTGGCGCTCATGGGGAGCATCGGAAGAAGCCGCCTTGCGTGCGCTGCTGCCACTGCTGCGCGGTACGATTTCTGCGATGGAGAGCGCTGGTGTCGCGGCAAGCATGCCCGGTCCGGTATCGCGTGGCGATGTTGCCACCGTCATGAAACAAATGCTGTCCGTGGCCGCATTGGGCGATGAGGATCTGGCGTTTTATCGCACGCTTTACCTGCGCAGCATCCGCATTGCGGAGGGAGCCGGGCGAATCGACGCCGCCATCGCTAATGAATTGCGTGACCTGGCCTGAGGCTTCACAGCTTATTGCAGAAGAGTCCAGTCCTCGCCTGGTTAGCGATGCTCCCGGAGGACCTGGGCTATTCGCTGATGATGTCTTTGCCGTGTTCTGATGGCAGCTTACGGCTGCGGCGGCAAGCCCACAGCGCATTGGCCGCTGAATGCACCCGGGCCCAGCAGTCTCTGAGCAAGAGCCATGAAGAGCTCCATTCTGGGGCGCTCGCCCTCACTGCGGCACAGACTGAGAACGCCGGACTCCACCAGCGGCTGGCTGATCGCGCCACAGAAGTTCATGCCCTGAATCAGCAATTGACGCAGGCGCGCGCGCAGTTTGAGCACTTCCAGGAAGCGGCTGCACGGCAACGCGCCGAAGAACGGCAAGCTTTTGAGCAGCGTCTTGCCCGCCTGGAGCAGGAAATTGCCGCCTATAGGCGCCAGGAGGCCGAACTTGATCGGCTTCGCAAAGGCTTGGCTCACGCCCCAAATGAACTGCACCAGGTTATTTCCGAGCGTGATCAAAAAAACCTCCAGCTACAGGATTTGGGTCTTACAAAAGCTGACGCCGAACGTAGGCTTGATACAGTTCAGCAAGCGCTTATCGAGGCCAGGACTGAGGCAGCGACTGCCCGAAGGCAAGTCGAAATGCTGGAGAATCTGTTGGTCACCGCGGAACGAAAGGCGGAGCAAGCAGAACGTGACAAGGCTGCCTGGGTCGACAAGATCCTGATGCAGCGCGAAATTCAAGGGCAGGGGCGCCCAGTCACGGGATAGGGCCGCGTGCATTTAGGCGGAAACGATTCGTTGCGAAGAAAGATTTACGTCCTCTTTGGGTCGTAATTCGACGATCAATGCCACTGAAACCAAATCCCAAGTGGAACACCGTACGCAACATCGAGAGGGTGGTGCCTGCCACAACCGCAAACACGATGCGCACCCGCAGCCCACTGCCTGCGGGGAGGCATCTCAAGTCGCCGTGGCGCGGTGCTTGGGATCTATCTCGCGCACGATCGCCAGCCCCAGCTCGGCCTGGGTAATGTGTCCTTATCTCGACTGGCTCCAATGGGGGGGGGCGATTCAGCGCGGGGATTCAAAAAGAAAATATACGGGACATTGCCAATACATTGAAAAATCTTTTTCAATCAATGACTTATCGTGTTTTTGGCCAAAACTTCAGGAATCCCGGCCGACCCTCTATACGTGCAGCTTGGAGTGGGCTGGTATCAATCCCGATCACGTGGTTCAGCTGGAATTCTGTCCCAGGATATCGTGCTGCAATGGCAGGACGAATGATGTCTAAGACTGCGGAGTTAATTTTTAGCGCCGCGGCAGCTGCGCTGGTGTTCTTTGAGTCGCCGATGAAAATGGCCATGACTCTGTCGCCGTCATAAGCGGTGATCGTCCCCCCGGAATCTCGAATTATTTGAGCAGCGCACCGTAGATATGCCTTATAGACCTCTGCTGAAAACCACCATGTGTATCGGTCTACCATAGAAGTAGAACCATCAATGTCGGCATACAACACGGTGGCACTCGCTAGTGAAATAGCGTGATTGGCATTCAGAAGGAGCCTATCGGCCGTCGGAATCACAGTGCCGGCAGCCGTTTCCCATTGTGAATAGAGGGTGGTACGAACTTCTTCCTCTAAGCGGGCACGAAGAGTCACGATCGCTCCTTTAGCCTATGCTTGGTCCGAGCCGTTTGATATGGTCACGAATTTGGTTGCATGCCGGGGCTATCAAAGCAGCCACATCTTCGCCGGGTTCGTAACGATACGGTACAGTGGTAATGCCAGATAGGTCGCTAGGCAACTTCACCCCGCGCTCTCTAGGCTCCATCAAAATGGCACGATCTTTGCCCAAGCGGCCCATAAACAGTCCAAGTTCAAAAATGACGTTGTCACGGGGAACAGGCCAATCTTTTCCCCGATATGCTGCCGTATCGTCAGCATGGGCGACCGCTATTGCAAAATCACAGCGATCTAGCTGATCTTCGAGGCTTTGCAGGGTGTAATTTGCGATCTTAAAGACTCCGTTGGTCCACACGACAGGTAGAAATTCGTCGTGCTCAAAGTGGTTTTCCATCGCACGAACAATGGGTAGGGACTCGACAGACGAGATGACGAAGACACGAATCCGATCGCGTTTTTCGTTGATGAGTGAGTTTCGCTGGTACAGCCGGCGCGCGAGTTCTTTGGCAAAAAGCCGATAGATGATCGGAAATTGGTTGGCGAGCTCAGAAATTTTGGGTTCGCTTACCTTGGCGACGACCGTTGGTTCTAAGGCAAAAACAGTGGCAGCCCTAGGAATCATAGGATCTAAGGCAGACATTTCACCAACAGAATTACCTGCCATCCGGACAGCAACTTGCCTTCCATTGACGTCAATACCTACTGAGCCAGAAAGAATGAAATAGACGTCAGAGTCAGAAGCGCCCTGCTCGATCAATATTTCTTTGGGATTTACCTGAAGCAGTTCTGCTTGGTCGTAGAGTTGCTCTGCTAAGGCCACATTGCCGACGACAATGCGCTGTTCCAGGAGTGCATCAATGGTACGGCGCCGCCCTCCTTCGCCCTTATATCGCTCCAACATCCTCTGGCTCCTGTACTTCGTTACCTGTTGCTATGATGCCGTTGGCTGCAAGCGGGCAGCTCGCCATCTTTCCGCAACACTGCCGCCCTTTGTAGCTGGCCCAAAATTTCTCTTCTTCCTTTTCCCATTTCACCAATTCGATCGCGAGATCCCGAGCATCATCAGCGTGACGGGGGCACTTTCGTAGTGCAATTGGCTTGCCCTTTTTCCGCTTTTTAAGACCGCAGAGGCAAGGCTGGCGCAAGCGAGTGACCGTAGCTTTGTACGTTGGCTGCAGCAGTATGCGAACTGAGTAAAAAGGGTTTCCTTGTCTCGAAACGTAGATCATCTGAGGCCGGAGTCCATGCGGACCCTTCTGTTTCGCCTGGACACGCTTGCGTTTCACTTCAGTCTCGAGTTGAGGACTAATCCGAGCTGCAGCTGCGATAGCCTTTTGCTGGTGTAAGGCTGCATTGCCGTGAGCCCAGGCATTGTCATCTGGCCAGCGCTTAAGCTTTTCGGCTCGCTCCTGAAGCTTTAAATATCCCAGCAGGGTTGACCACCACGTCCGCGCGGCCTCTTCAGAGTCAATTTTGAGTGACATCTCGCCTTGCCAGTACATGCAAAAAGTCCCATCGCCATTGATGTGGCGTTCAGGACATCTTGCTGGTAAGCGATCAGGTGTTTTTCTCCTGGTTCCAGTCCCGATCTTACGCAGAGACGGGCTAGCCACATCGCCGGGCTTATCTTCCTTCGCTGCATCCGCTGCCGCTTGGTTCTTTTTGGCCTCTTGGTCCATCAGTTGTTTCATCTGCATTTCGAGCGCCTTGATCTCCTGCTCGATGACTTTCCTCATCTTGGCGACTTCATCGGGCGGTCCTTGGAGCTCGGCTGCCTGCTTCTGCAGCCGCGTGATCTTCTTCATGATCGAGGCAATCTTGTCCGTAGTGCTGCTGCCCGTATCTTCGTCGGCCGCCTGAGACTGCTCCGCGCCGCCCGTACCGCCAAGATTCAGATTCAAAGTGATATTGCTCACGCTAAGCTCCTCAGGTTGAAAATGCTCGGATTATAGTCAGCCCCCGGTCGCTATCAAGGCCGTGTTGTGCCCCGGTGACAGCCCCGGGAGATTTTTGGGGCGATAGCCCGCACTCGGGAGCAACGCGCAGATATCGCACTGCGACTACGCGAATGGCCTTTCGCACAAGGCTTCGGCAAGCGCCTGCATACCACGCGTGACGGGCTTATCGTGACGCACGATCAGCCCAAGTTCGCGCACCAGCGGCGGGTGCATGGCACTGATCTGAATGCGCCGCGCATCGGTCTTGCGCAAGGCCATCGAGGGAATGATCGCGTAACCGAGACCGCTTGCCACCATTTCCTTGATCGCTTCAACACTGCCCAGCTCCATGGACGGTTGGAGGCGCACGCCGTTGGAGAGAAACCATCCCTCGATCAACTGCCGGATATTGGCACCGGGTTCGAAGAGAATCACCGGCTGTTCAGCCAGTACCTTTGCACTGGTCTTCCTCGTTAGTTTCAATCCTTGGCGCGGACCGATCACGATGAAAGAGTCGGTGATCGCTGGCCGCACGTGAAGCGCTCGGCTGCTCACTGGTAACGTTACCAACGCCATGTCCAGCAGGTTCTGCTCCACACGCCGGACGAAATCCTCGGTATTGCCCGTGCTCACCACGACCTGCAGCGAAGGAAAGCGCTTCTTCAGGCTGGCCAGTATGGGGGGAAGCAGATGCAAGCAGGCCGTGCCGCCCGTACCGATGCGTACGCTGCCAGATACCCCCACGGCATGCTTGCCCACGGCCTCTCCCGCTTGCGCAGCTGCCTCGACGATCTGGCGTGCATACCCCAGCAGGCTGGCGCCAGCAGCCGTCGGTGCCAGCGTCCGCCCTACCCGCTCCAGCAGCTTGGCGCCCAGGCGGCGTTCGAGTTCGCGGATCTGCTGACTCACGGCCGGCTGACTCACCTCCAGCACCACCGCCGCCGCCGAGAAACTGCCGTTCTCCATGACCTTGATGAAGGCCTCCAATTGGTCGATGGATGAGATTTTCATATAAGCATTCCTTATGCAATGTATAAGGAGGATAACCTATGTCTTGGTTTATACAAATGCGATCATCCGCGCATGGATACTTTGCAGCAGACCGTTCCTCTGCCGCAAGATGTTGGTCACGCGGCCTCATGTGGCTGTCTCTGAGCCGACTGCTACAGTCGACCGCAGCCACGCTCTGGGCCGGCAGCATGCCACGCATGATGGTGCAATGGGACATGAGTGCATCGCTGGCAGGCCTGGTGCAAAGCGCCTGGCATGTCGGCTACCTCATCGCGCTTTTCGGCGTCGGTTTCATCAGTGACCGTATCGGTCCTCGCCGTGTCTTCTTCTGCAGCAGCATGCTCACCGTCATGGCGATGACGATATTTTCCATCTTCAGTACGGCGCCGCAGCTCACCGCCTGGCTCTATGGGCTGGTGGGCCTGTGTTCGGGAGCCTGCTATAGCCCGGGCTTGCAACTGGTCTCGGCGAACTGCCCTGCGCATGCCCGTGGCCGCTGCATGGGCTGGTTCATCGGGGCGTCATCGCTGGGCTATGGTCTGTCGTTGATATTGGTGGCGGGACTGATGGCCGCATTTTCCTGGCAGGTCACGGCAGGCCTGGTCACGGTGCTGGTCGGCGCTGGCGCAGCGGCGGGCTGGCGATGGCGGCCGCCGCTCACATCGTCAGTGTCGTCGGCAGCATCATGGGCGGTGCGGCATCTGACCGCCACGGCCGCAGCCGCGTCATGATGGCGGCTACCTCGGCCAGCATATGCTGCTCCTTTCTTTTCGGATGGCTATGGGCAGCACCGCTCTGGGTGGTGGTGGCCTTCAGCGGCCTGTATAACCTGCTGGCAATCGCCGATTCGTCAGTCTATTCAAGTTGCGGTGAGTGAGGTTCGCACCACGAGTCTGGTCGCCGATACCGTTGCACAGGTGCTGTGCGACCTCGGTCCAGTGGCCATCATTCGTGATCGCTATACGGGTGCAGAAGCCGGCATTCACATGGCGCAAGTGATAGCGATACAGGGTATTGCGCCGATAGCCGCCCGGTAATCGGCGGCCTCGTTCTGCTGGCAGGCAACTGGCGTGCCATTTATGTGCTACAGGCGTTACTCGGACTCTGCTTGCTGCTGTACGCGTTGACCGCATTTCGTGAGTCGTTACTGATAAGCGCTCGCCGTTCGCTTAGACCATCTGTACTGATTGAAAGCTATTCGATAGTCCTGAAAAACGCCGACCTTCGACGCAATGTCTTGATCTACGGACTTAGCTTCGCGTGCATGTTCACCTACATTGCCGGAGCAGCCAATGCATATGTCGGTCAGTTTGGTTTTTCAGAAACAAATTTCTCAATCGTCTTTGCCCTGAGTTCGATGGGAATTATCTTGGGTGCCATGGTCAATACCCGTTTGGTCAAAATGAATCTGACGGCGCCCCGGATCATTTATGTCGGCCTAGGCATGATGCTGGCCAGCGTAGCGCTGATTAACGCGTTCGCAGCACTGCAATGCTTGCAAGCCTACATTCTTGCGATCCTAGCAGGAATGGTGATATTTAGTTTTGGCTTGATCGCACCGTCCCTCAATCATGAGGCGCTTCGCCATCTGGGCCACGTCGCGGGTGTCGCTTCTGCCGTGATGCGGTGTGTGCAGATGCTGCTCGGTGCCGCCGTCAGCGCGGCTGGCATCGTTATTCCCAAGACGTATCCAGCCACATCGAATATGGGGATCCTGATGCTGGCCTAGGTGCTCTGTGCAACGCTGATTGCGATGCGGCGGACTCGCTAGGTTAGCTGCTTGTCGTTTCGGCGAACGCGATTGACTTGCAGAACCGGCCCTGTCCATGTGACCCGAAATAAAGCCCCCCCAAACGCTGGATCAATGTCCAGCCTTTGGGGGGGGGGAGCTCAAAATGCGGAGCCTCTGTGCTTGCTACCTGGTACGTACCTCAGTTGCAGATCTCACCGCCGTCGTAAACCAGGCAAGCATTATCATCCTTTGCAGGGTTGATTCGGAGGCCGCTGGACAGGCGCGGCGCAGCCACAACAGAAGAGGCAAAACCAACCAGCAGAACAGCAGCAATCAGAGCCTTGATATTACGCATGATTTGTAATCCTTACGAATTGATAAGAGGGAAGTCGCTTTGTAAAAGCGACGGACTATTGTTTCATAAACTCGCATTTTGTTGCTGACAAAACGCTGTCAAATCAATGACATCGAGATGAAATAGAGAAACTTTTTAATTAAATAGATGGAACTTTTTTTGCGAATCGCTCTTGAATCGCGAGAAGATGCCTACGGATGAGCTATCTCTTACGATTGTCGGGGCCACGATAAGCGCAGCCCAATCAGAAAATTGGCTAAAAAGATAAGCTAAGAAAAAGGTTGTACGACAAATTACTCGCATTACATGAGGTGCAATCGTCGAACTAATTTTCTCGTTCTTGCACCCATCAAGACATTCACTCTCCATCAGGCCGGATACCCATCTCGGCTTTCATTGGCAAACATGTTTCCCCGCTCAAATCATCCCGCCGATCTCCATGCATCTGTCCCGTGGAGCAGCGTGCAGGAAGATGAGGTTTCCAGCGCATCAAACGCCGGCCAGTTGCCCGGCGCCCACCCTTCTGCCGAGGCTGGCGATCCCAGCAGCGCCGACGGCCGGACTCGCCGCCGCGAATCGACGCTGAGCAAATTCAGTCGCCTCTTCCGACATCAAGAACCCGCTCCCGGTCCGGTCAACGAGTGCGCCAATATCGATCATCCACAATGGGACAAACTCCAGCCTGCGCTGCGCAAGTACGTCAAAGCACGCATGCAAAAGGCGCTGGCCCAGCAAAGGCACTTCGGC
The DNA here is from genome assembly GCF_037076565.1 of Herbaspirillum sp. DW155. Taxonomy (NCBI): domain Bacteria; kingdom Pseudomonadati; phylum Pseudomonadota; class Betaproteobacteria; order Burkholderiales; family Oxalobacteraceae; genus Herbaspirillum; species Herbaspirillum sp. DW155. The sequence goes on from NZ_AP029028.1 coordinate 2,645,612, forward strand.
GCCGACCATCTTGAAACGCAGAAGGGAATTTGCCGGGGCATGGGCTCTGTCTGGCTCCGTCTGCATCAGGCGAGACCGGAGGCGCAAGCCTCGGCGCGCCTGTCCTTGTTGATGTCGGAGCGTGGTACGGCGCACGCCACCATCGCACAACGACTGTACGCGCAGGAAAATGTTCATCACCACTCCGGCGAGGCGCCGTCCTTGAAGAGACTGCTGGAGCTGGGACTCGAAGCGCATTTCGATACGGCGGTATCAAATCTCTCAAGCCTCTACGCAAGTCAGGCGAGGTGCATCAGCAATGATGTTTTCACGGGATCGGAAGCGTATCTGCGCGCCGAGCATCTGTTGAAAAGATCGCCCGGTTATTTCGATCTGGGCATCAGTCTCATCAACCAGAGCGGAGAGGAAGCCGGCCACAACCTTAGCGTGTTTTCAAAAGGGGATCGGCATTCACTTACCGTGTTTGATTCGAACCTGGGCGAATGCAAGGTGCCGCCTGGCGAATTGCCGTGCTTCATGGACGAAATGTCCCGGTTTTATCAGGCGACAAGAGCTTACGAATTTTCCGGAATCCGGTCCATCCTGAAAATAGAGTTCACGGAGGACGTCAGCGCAACTCCGCTTGCGCAACTGGCCAAGGAACTGGATTGATCATGCATGGCAGCCACGGATCTGGACCTGGCGTCATCAACGTTCCGGGTCAAGGCACAGATTTCGCCCGACATGCTTGCACGCATTGCGCTTACGCATTGCGCACGTTGTGCAGTGGGCCAATGCAGTGAGGAACTCTTTCTCCCCTCGTTCCTACCTATGCGTGGCGGTTTACTTAGTCTCAACCTGGCACTCAGGAGGAATCATGCTCGATTGGCTGGAAATCACGGGGATCGGCTGCGGCATTGTTGTCGTCATCCTGTTCCGCTTTGCGCTACGCAACGCCGTACGAGAAACCGTGGCCGAAGAAATGGCGCAGTGGCGAAAGACTGGCCGCGTCCACGCCGACCAAAACCGGGAGCGGCCTTTGTCCTTTACTTCATCGCGTCACGAACTGGTCTTGGAGCTGACGTGCAACCGCGACCGCTATCGCTAGATCCTGTCACATGCCGTGCATGTACCGCGCTCAAGGTTCACTGCCGGAAGAACCTGATGCCTTCATTGATATTGCACTGGTAGGAGATGCGCTCCCCAAGCCGCGTATAGCCGGGCAACTGGAACATGTCGGCGGTGAAGGTGACGCTCTGGTCGGGCTTGACCTGGTAACGCAGGAACTGCCACAAGGGTTCCCCGTTTTTGCCCACCGTCGGGTGGCTGTCCGAGAAGCTCAGTACGCCATCCATGACAAGATAGGCCGCGATGGTCAGGCCACCCTTGGCTTTTCCGGTACGGTTGGTCACTCCATCCGGGCGACAATGGCTCAGGTCCAGCGAGAGCCTCACCGTCTCGCCCTGGTCGAGCGCCTGCACGATTTCGGCCTGGCTGGATAACGCCGACACAGGAGCCGCGTCGGCGAAAGCGGAGGGCATGCTCAGGCACAGACCGATGAGAGACAGTGATACGGCTGATGAAATTTTCATTGAAGGTAGTCCTTTCTCTTCAAGGTGGAATCACTTCGAACGCCAGAAGCTGCGTGACCTGCGAGGCATTGAAATTGTTATCTGAAATGAAGACCAGACTCTCATGCCCATTGGCCAGTCGCGGTCCCCAGGATACGCCCTCCAGATTGTCGATCTGCGGCAGCGGCAAGGTATCAAAATCAAGAATCAGTCGTTTGCTGGCCGGCCTGATGCAGCACTGACCGGCCAGTGCCGGCATCGCCGCAATATCGGTGGCGGTGCTGGTATCCATTTCGTAGAGCCGGATGTGGAAACGAAACACGCCATCGCTGCCCTGCACTCCCGAGCGCTCCAGTGCCAGCAGATGATGCGCATCGACGGCCAGCAGTTCGGACAGGCCGTTGTCGGCATAGCGCCCTCCCGGGGCATGCGCAATCGCGTCCAAGGGGTAGGCATATTGCGCGATGATCGTACCGTCACGACGATAGTGGGTGATACGGGTCAGGGCACCATGTTCCAGCGTAGGCACTTCGCCGTCCTGATACAGAGGAGCCTCCATGCCCAGCCACACTGTCTGTCCGTCGCGCGAGAAAGAAAGTCCTTCGAAGGAAAGATTGTCGCGCGCCCCCAGTGGCCGATCCGGGTGTACTTTGAACAAGGCACCGGTGGGAAACTGCGACAGGTATCTCCCATCGCGGTCAGCACGCCGGACAAAGGGCGACATGTTTTTCGGACGATTCCCCTCACTGCTGTACCAGAGACTGCCATCGAGCGGATCAACCCGGATGGATTCCAGGTCCGCAATATCGCCGCCGCGCACTGCCGCTTCTTTTGCATCCGGATAGAGGCTGCCATCGGCTTGTCTCAGCAGCGTCACTGCGGCCACCTGCAGGGCGTGAAATCCTTGCAGGTCATAGCGCAGCTTCAAGGTGTAAAAGCGCGCGGGACTGACCTCGGAGCGATCATCGCTTTCCGTGACCCAGGTGTCGGTTCGGGGATCATAGTCGATTCCGGACAAGCCGCCGATCACCGTCCCCATGAATGGCGCATTGAGCGCAATGCGCTGCTCGCCCAGCAGACGCAGGCTGCCTACAAGGGGTTTCGGCTGTGTGCCCTGGTCATTGTTGACGGCACAGCCGCCCAGCCAGAAAACCATCAGGCAAGCCAGCCACGTCAGGCGTGCGCGCATCAGAAAAACAGGTAACGGTAGAGAACGCATAAACAGGAACAAGTGGATGTCGGCAACGGACCATGGCATGACAAAGCAAGCTTCATGGCAGACCGGAGATTTTCTCAAGCACCAGCGACAGCAATCCTTCGTTGTCGACAATGGTGGCGGCCTGGATGGTGCAGGCAGCAGCCGCTTGCTGGTCAAGCTGCATGAGCGCATAACCCTCGGTAAGACCAGGGCGCCAGTCGACCTCGACGCTGCAGGCCTGCTCGGCAAACAGCGCAGGCCGCAGAAGGCCGGCCACCGGGCAGACGTCGTGCAGCAATGGATCCATGGCGGCGTATTGCCTGAGCATGGCGGCGGCTGCTTGCCCGCAGCGATTGGACAGGCCCCCTATCGTATCGATCCACGCAGGACTCATGACCGCCTGGTGCGTCACATCCAGCGGGTAGAGATGGATGGCGGCACCGCTGCGCATGACCAGATCGGCCGCCAGCGGATCGGCATAGAAATTGAATTCGGCTGCCGGCGTGATATTGCCCGGCACCCGCAAGGCACCGCCCATGATGGAAAGCCGGCGGGTGCGCTGCAGAATTCCCGGCACCAACAGTTCGGCCAGCGCCAGATTGGTCAGCGGGCCCATCGCTACCAGGTCGATACTGCCTGCGGGGGCCTGCTGCAGATGGCGCACCAGTGCCAGTGCAGCGTGTTCGCTCTCCAGAGCGGCGGGTGTGCCCGGCAGCACGCCACCCAGGCCGTCTTCACCATGCACCAGGTTGCAGCGCGCCGGTTGACCGCTCAAGGGGCGTTCGGCCCCGGCGTGAACCGCCAGGTCTGGCCGGCCGGCCAGATCCATCAGCTTGCGGCCATTGCCGGCGGTGATCGCAGCAGGCCGGTTGCCTGCCGTCGTGGTGATGGCCAAGAGATTCAGTTCGACGCTGCCGGCGGCAAGGAACAAGGCCAGCGCATCGTCGATACCGGGATCGCAGTCGATGATGACCGTGCTCATGCAGTGGCTCCTGTGTAAGCGGTGGCGGCGAGAATGGCGGCCACCCGGCCCTGGTCGGGCAAGCCCTCGCGCGCACCGAGGGCGCTGACGGCACAGCTGGCGGCGGCGCATGCAAAACGCAGCGCCAGCGACAAGGGCTGTCCTCTCAGGCGGGCACTCAGATAGGCCGCGTTGAAGCAGTCACCGGCTCCGGTGGTATCGACCACCTCCGCGGGGAAAGCCGCGTGCCTGGACGAACTGGTACGTACAGCGCCGATGGCACCACCCTCGCCCAGTGTCACGATGATCTCCGAGGGGCCCAGGCGCAAGGCCTCGGTGAGCACCTGAATGGAGGGCGCGGCGCCGGTCGCCTTGTGAAAGCCGGCCTCGTTGAAAAACACGATGTCCGCCAGCGAGGCCCGACGCCACATCTCGGCCGCGTTCGCTGCCACGGCCGCCTCCAGATCGATGGCCACCAGCGTGCCGGTGGCGCGGGCCAGGTGACTGACCATCTCCAGCTCAGCCAGATCGTAGGGCATGGCATAGACCAGCCGCGACTGTCTGAGCGCCGTTTGCAAAGCGTCTTCATTGAGCGCGACGGCGGGCATGGGCATGTAGATGATGGACTTCTCCCCGGAAGGAGTCACGATGGCGATTGCCGACGCCGAAGCCGCCTGCTGCTGCACAGTCAGCCATTGCGTGGCAACGCCATGCTCCACCAGAGAATCGCGCAGCAGCTGCGCATGAGCATCATCGCCAACCCGGCCGAACTGGGCGCAGTGCATCCCCAGCCGGCTGGCGGCGCAGGCGACATTGGCCGTGGTGCCGCCGGGCATGACGCCCAGCCACTGCCCCACGGTTTTGCCACCGGGCGGCGGCAGCTGCACGGCACGCAGCATCAGGTCGGCCACCGGGTCGCCCAGGGTCAGCAGGTCGTAGGGGCGCGAATTCATGGCTGTACCCGTGACGATGCGGGGCTTGTGACGCTTTGCGTGCGTTGCGCCATGTTGACGATGGCGAGCTGGCAAAGACCCTCGGCGATCTGCTCCAGGTCGAAGTCGTGATGATTGACCTCCAGGAACTCACTGAGCAGATCGGCCGGCAACGCAGCCGTGCCGCGCAAAGCGCCGACGATGGCACCCGCCATGGTGGCGATGGAATCCGTATCATTGCCGATAGAGGAACACAGCGCGATGGTTCGCAGTGGATCGCCCTTCGCGTAGCACACCACGCCCAGTGCAGCCGGTACGGACTCTGCGGCCAGCACGGAATTGCCGACCTTCTTTTCCATGGTCACCAGAAACTCGCGGTCGTTGCGCGACTCGGCGGCAATGCTCAAGGCCATCTCCAGTCTTGCCAGATAATTCGGCCCGGCCACGGAGCGCGCATGCTGGCTGGCCATTCGCTCCCCCATGCGGCCGCCGTGGGTGGCCGCCGCCAGCACCTGCCGCAGATCGTCACTCACCAGCGCCTGGGCAGTGGCAGCGCTGATCGAGCAGGCGGCGGAAATGGCCACATCCGTATCGTGCGAAGGCAGGCAGGTGACCAGTGCCTGTTCGCAGGCCGCCGCCAGATCGCCGGGATGAATCAGCCCAGCCGGCGCCACCCGCATGGCCGCACCATTGGTGATGCCGATGGTGGTCATCTTGCGCCGCGAGCTGCCGATGATGCCCACCTCATTGACATCGCCGCCCTCTTGCAAGGCCTTGACCATCAGCGCCGTGCTCGGCCCCATGAAGCCCGCCTTGGGGCTGGTGCTGGCCCAATCCAGCAGGCAGCTCACCCAGCCGTCATAGTCGAGCCGTCCGTCGGCGGCGATCAAGGCGCGCGCCAGGTAGTACATCTGGCTGGCGTCATCGGTGACCTCAGCGCGCTTGCCGGCATTGGCACCGGCAAAGGTGTCATCGGGCGGGGTGCCGAAGCGGGTCACCAGTCCGCCGTGACGGGCGGCGATCTCGTCGATGCTCCATTGTTCGGTCTGGGCACCGAGGGCGTCGCCCATACCGGCCAGGGCCAGCGAGGCGAAGATCCTGTCCCTCAAGTTTGTGCTGCTCACATGCTTCTCCTGTAATGCGAAGGGGTTGTTGCTTAGCTTGATCTGTGCGCCCTGCCCTGCTTGCGTGCACCGGCGGCGACCAGCGCCAGCAGGGTAACCACAGGAGGCAGCATGTACAGCAGTTGCGGTGCCATGCCCGCCGCACCGAGCCGGGTCGAGAGGACCGCACTGGCACCGAAGAGCAGGGACGCCAGCACTGTGCCGGTGAGACCGCGCGCGCCGACGAAGACCGCGGCCAGTGCCAGGAATCCACGTCCGGCAGTCATGTCGGACTGGAACAGACTGAGGTAGCCCATGCTCAGGTAGACCCCGCCCAGGCCAGCCAGCATCCCCGAGACCAGCAGTGCCAGATAGCGCATGCGCTTGACCGGGATGCCCGCCTCGGCGGCGGCCTGCGGATGCTCCCCTGAGGCGCACAGCCACACGCCGGTACGGGTATGGCGCAGCAGCAGGCGCAGCAGGGGAATGGCCAGCAAGGCGGTCCACAGCAGCAGATGATGGCCCCGACCGTGTTCGCCATTGAGCAGCAGGTCCAGTTGCGGCCAGGACTGCAGGCCGGGAAGATGCAGCGCCGGCAGCACTGGTGTATCGAGGCTGGCGGTCGAGCCCTTGTCGCCGACCAGCGTGGACAGCAGGAACACCGTCAGGCCGGCAGCCAGTACGTTGAGGGCAATGCCGGCCACGATCAGATCGGCACCCCATTCGAGGTGGAACACCGCCAGCAGCAGCGCCAGCAGCATGGCCGCCAGTACGCCGGCCAGCGCCCCCAGCCAGGCGTGCCAGACCGGCGGCAGGCCCGGCAGCCAATACGCCGCCAGCACCGACCCCAGCACGGCAAAGAAAGCCGCCACCAGCATCAGGCCTTCCAGGCCCACGTTGATGCAACCTGCCAGATCAGAAATCAGTCCACCCAGCGCGGCCAGCAGGATCGGTGTAGCGGCGCGCAGCACCGCCGGCAGCAAGGCGGCGGCGGCCATGCTCCAGGCCCAGTAGTCATGCGTCATGTCGGCCTCCCTCTGCCCTGCGCGCACGCCAGCGCAGCCAGCCCCCGGCCAGCGCCGGCTGCATGCGTTCGGCCACCAGGAACAGGATGACCAGCGCCTGGATCACCAGCACCACTTCGCGCGATACATCGGTACTGCGTTCCATGGCCAGTGCCCCGGTACGCAGATACGCATACATCAGCGCCGCCCACGGCACTGCGCGCGGCTCGCAGCGGGCCAGCAGCGCTACCAGCAAGCCTTCGTAACCAAGTCCGGCAGGCAGATCGACCGGCAGGCGCTTGAGCAGGCCGTGGCTGATATGCATGCCCGCCAGCGCGGCCAGCACCCCGCCCGCTCCCATCGACAGCCAGACCGTGCGCTGTACCGGCAGGCCGGCCTGCAAGGCGAAAGCCGCTGACTGTCCGACCACCCGGATTTCGTAACCCAGCGTGGTGCGCATGAGCAGCAGCCAGCTGGTCCAGACCAGTAGCGGCAAGGCCAGCAGCATCACCGTCACGTTGGTATGGACCAGCAGCACCGGCAGCTGCAGCGAGGCCGGCAGGAAGGGCGTGACGATGAAGCCGCCGGCGGGGTCGCGCAGCCAGCCGCTGACCAGCCAGCGATAGGCCTGCACCGCCACGATATTGAGCATCAGGGTGGTGACGATCTCGTTGGCCTGAAAGCGCGTCTTGAGCAGCCCCGGCAAGGCACCCCAAAGGAATCCGCTGGCACAGGCCGCCAACATCGACAGGCTCAAGACCACAAACCACGGCCCCGGCAGATACAGGCTCACCACGGTAGCGGCCAGCGCACCCAGGAACAGCTGACCATCTGCGCCCAGCGAAAATTGCCTGGCGCGGAAAGGAATGGCCACGGCCAGACCCAGCAGGGTCAGCGTGATGGCGTCTTCGATCACGGCCCCGAAACGTACCAGGCGGGTCAGTTGCCAGCCCTCGCCCGCACTCCAGTGCAGGCGCGGCAAGGCACCGGTCAGCAGGATCAGGAACGCGCGCAGGGGCTCGCTGCTGACCGCGCACATGATCAGGAAACCACACCCCAGACCGGCGGCCAGCGCCACCGGCAGCCGCAGACGCTGCGCCAGGGCTTGCTGACGTTGCAGACGTTGCTGCAATGGCAGGGCGGTCGCTTGCTTCATGCGGGGACTCCGGAAAATGTGACTGCGTTATCGAGCAAGGCGGCGGCATTTTGCTGGCGTTGGGCACCGGTCAGATAGGGACCGAGGACATCGGCGCTCAGCCCGGCTGCATCGAAGTGCGCCACCAGCGCCCCCTCGGCCATCACGGCCACGCGGTCCGACAGCGCCAGCAATTCATCCAGGTCTGCCGAGATCAACAGGATTGCCGCACCGCCCTCGCACAAGGCCAGCAACTGACCATGCAAGGCCCGTGCAGCACCGATATCGACCCCGCGCGTGGGCTGGCTGGCGATCAGCAGACGCGGCCCGGCCGCCACCTCGCGCCCCAGCACCAGTTTTTGCATGTTGCCGCCGGAGAGCGCTCCCATCAGCGTCGCCGATGAAGGGGCGACCACACCGCAGTGCTGCATGAGCGTGGCGGCGGTACGGCCGATGGCGGCGCTGTCGAGCCAGCCGCGGCGGGCAAGCGGTGCCTGGTGGTAACTGACGGCGATGAGGTTGTCGGCGATGCTCATCTCGGCTGCCACGCCGTCGCGCATGCGGTCTTCGGGGATGTAGCCCACGCCGCAGGCACGCACCTCACGCACACTCAGGCCGGTGAAGCGCCGACCCTGCAACCGCCCTTGCCCGCCGCTGGCTGCCTGCAGACCCAGCAGCACCCGCGCCAGCACATCCTGCCCATTGCCCTCCACGCCGGCGATGCCGAGAATCTCTCCGGCTGCGATGTCCAGTGACAGCGACTGCAAGGCCAGGCGTCCGTCCGCGTGGTGCGCCTGCAGATCGCGGATTTCGACCAGCGGCTGAGTCGCCCGCTGCCGGGTACGCGCGGGCATGGGCGGCGGTGCCTTGCTGACGATCATGCTGCCCAGTTCGGCCTCGGAAAAATCGCTCACCCGACCGCTGCCGCTGACCCGTCCCTTGCGCAATACCGTAAAGCGGTCGGCGACATCGCGGATCTCCTTGAGCTTGTGACTGATCAGCACCACGGTGAGACCCTGCGCCACCATGCTGCGCAGCACCCGGAACAGGCTCTCGGCTTCCTGCACCGAGAGCACCGCCGTGGGCTCATCAAGCAGCAGCACCCGCGCGCCGCGATAGAGCGCCTTGAGAATACCCACGCGCTGTTGCACCCCGACCGGCAGGTCGCGCACGCGTGCCAGCGGCTCCACCTCCAGCCCGAATTGTTGCACCAGCGATTGCACGCGCCGCAACGCTGTCTTGCGGTCGATGCGCCAGCCGCGCCGGGGCTCCGCGCCCAGCACGATGTTGTCGGTCACGGTGAAGGAAGGCAGCAGATGCAGATGCTGGGGCACCAGCCCGATTCCGGCGGCAATGGCTTGCGCCGGATCGGCCAGTACGCGCGCCTGGCCGTCCAGCCAGAGGCTGCCGCAGCTGGGTTGTTCCAGGCCATAGAGCATCTTCATGACGGTCGATTTGCCGGCCCCGTTCTCGCCCACGATGGCGTGGATCTCCCCGGCCCGGATGGACAGGCTCACATCGTCGTTGGCCAGCGTGCCGTTGGGATAGAGTTTGGAGACATGGCGCAACTCCAGTAGCGCCGTGGCGGTCTGCGGCATCGCGGGCGTGCTCATCCCCTTGCCTCCGTGCCGGCGCGGGCAAAGCCACTGGGCGGGTGCACGCGACCACTCACCAGGTCGGCGCGCACGGCATCCAGACGTTGACGCAGGGGCAGCGGCAGCCGGTCCAGTACCTCCGAATGCGGTGCCAGCCCGATACCGCCCTCGGCCAGGCCGAGGGAATCGGCGCGCCCATAGGGTAGCTGCTGCCGCAGCGCCAGACTCAGGGCCTGCACGATGGCCACATCGACGTTCTTCAACACCGAGGTGACGATGGCGGCGGCGCGCTGGGGATTGCTGTGGCGATACATCTCATACTGGTCCAGATCCACGCCGATGGTGTAGCGATGCGCCTCGCTGGCCGCTTCGGTCACGCCCTGCCCGGTCGCACCGGCCGCCTGAAAGATGAGACCGGCACCGGCCGCCATCTGGGCATTGGCAATATCCTTGCCGGCCGCAGGATCGGAAAAGCCGTTGGCATACTGTATCGCCACCCGTATCGATGGATCGGCCGCACGTGCGCCCGCACCGAAGCCCAGCAGGTAATCATCGATCACCGGCAATTGCATGCCACCCACCTGCCCCAGACCGGCGTTGGCGGGCAGGCCCGGCAGCAGCCGCTCCTGCAGCAGCATGGCGGCCAGATAGCCCGCCAGGTAAGCGCCCTCGTTCTGGCGGAACAGGATGGAGTGCACATTCCCGCAAGCACAGTGGGCATAGTCCACTGCCGCGTCGAACATCACGAAACGCATGCGCGGAAACTCTCCGGCCAGCCGCTGTACGTAGGGCACCATGGTGAAGGTGCCGGCCAGCACGATATCGTAGTCGCCGCTATCGGCCAGATCGGCCAGCGCGGACTCCCATCGCGTCGGGTCATTGCCTCCTTCGACCACGCGCACGCTGACCGGCAGTTCACGCCCGGCGCGGCGCATTCCCTTGGCCGCCGAATCGAAAAAGGATTTGTCGCCCAGCGTGCCATTGATGAACAGGACCGCACGCAGCACCGTCTTGTCATTGCCCTTGCGTGCCAGCCGATCGGACCAGTGCGCCAGTAGCGACAGCAGTGCCAGCAGAAGCAGGGTCCAGGCCAGGCGAGGCAGCAGGTAGCGGAGGGTGGCGTTCATCAATGCGGGCAGAGGCAGGTTCAGCGCGTGCCGTCGCTATGACGGGCGATGCGCGTGCGGTAGCGGTAACTGGACACGTATTTCATGAGGCAATATTCGATAGGCTGGCGGCGGTCGGACAAAGTGATCCGTTCGCAGATGAGCAGAGGTGCCGCCACCGGTACATCCAGCCATTGCGCGTCGTCGGCATCGGCCGCGCCGGCACAGAGATTTTCCACGGCCTCGGCCGGATCGAAACCGTACTGTGCCGTCAGCAGCTTGTAGAGCGAACCGCTGCGCTCGATCTGGCTGCGGGTCAGGCGCGATCCGCGCGGCAGGACCAGATGGGCATCGTGCACCCCGACCGGAACGTCGTCGATCAGGCGCACGCGCCGCACCCGTACCAGCGGCGTACCGGACTCGATATTGAGCAAGGTGGCGATGGCCATGCTGGCACCGATGTTCTCGATGCTGATGATGCGCTGTCCAGGCACGCCGCCCCGATTGCCGGTATCTTGCGAGAAGCTGTCGATGAAGCGCGTAGTGCCACGCACGATGGCCGGCGAGACAAAGGTGCCGCGTCCATGATCGCTGTAGATGATGCCGCGCTCTTCCATGTAGCGCAGTGCCTTGCGCACCGTATCGCGACTGACTTCATAGTGCTCTGCCAGCTCGCGCTCGGGCGGTAGCGCCTGATTGTCGGTGAGCAGGCCGCGATCGATCGTGTCGCGGATGATATCGGCCAGCCAGCGGTAGCGCGGCAGCTGGGTTTCGCTTGGAGTGAGGTCTTTTTTCATGACGGCAATCTTACATTGGTACGTACCAGTTGTAAATCACTGAACCCGGACCGAAACAGTCGCACCGGGCAGGTGCGAAGTGGTGAAGTGGCGAAGTGAGTCTGCGGCGCGTACCAACCCGCTCCGCTCAGTTCAGCCTGCCGCCAGCACCGGGTGGCGGGCGCTGCGGGCCGCCGCGCCGGCGTCGCGCAGGCTGCGGCTGTCGTCCTCGGCAGCATCATGTTCCAGACCGGAACTGCGCAGCAACAGTTCCTTGAGCAGGTCATTGAGGTTGTCGGCGCATTCACGCAAATAGTTGTAAAACAGCAGACCGAACAACGCAATGGAAATGCCCAGCGCGGTGGCATACAGTGCCGTGCCGATGCCCTTGGAAACGCCCGAGGGGTCGGAAATACCCGAGGAGGCCAGGACCGCGAAGGTATCGATGATGCCCAGGATGGTGCCGACCAGGCCCAGCAGCGGTGCGGCCGTGACGATGGTGTCGAGCACCCACAGGCGTGCATTGACCCGTTTCTTGCCGGCGATGTAGATGGCCTCGCCGAGGTCTTCCTGCTGCGAGTGTGTCAGGCCCCTGCCCTGTGTCTGCAGCGCCTCGCGCACCAGTTGCGCGGGCACCGTCTGGCGTTCCAGCAGCGCGGGATCGATGAGCGGCGAGCCGCCCTCCCCGGCACTCATCGTGCGCAGCAAGCGCGCTGCGTCGCGGGCGCTGAAGAGGAAGAACAGCTGCCGTTCCACGATCATGAAAACCGCCAGTGCAGCGGCCGCATACATGGCATAGAAAGTCAGTTCATGGAATAGCTGGATGGCATTCATAAAAGCTCCTTGGGGTAGAGGCACTGCCGGTTTCAGGACGGCAGTGCGGTCGGTCAGGCCAGTCGGATCAGAAATCGCTGCTCAGCGATACCTGGAAGGTGCGCGGTGCGCCGACGTAGAACAGCGGTGCCGAGGCCGCCGCGATGGCGGCACCATTGGTGCCAGTGGTGGCGTTGGCATTGGTGGTGAAGGACGAACCGCTGGGACCGGTCATGCTCAGGTATTTCCTGTCGAACAGGTTGAGCAGCTGGAAGCGGATCGTCGGCGTCTGCAGGAACAGGGTCTTGTCGAAGCGATAGCCTGCGCCCAGATCGAAGAGCGTATATCCGCCGATGCTGTCGTCGTTGACCAGCGTGGTGTAGCGCTGGCCGACGTAGCGCCCTTGCGCACTGGCGTAGAAGGGACCGGTGGTGTACTGCAGCGACAGGGAGGCCAGCCATTGCGGGGTGTCGGGCATCTGCTTGCCTGAGGTCTGCAAGGTGGTGGCCGTGCCGTTGGCGGCCCGCACGGCCACCTTGTCATCGAGCATGCTGGAGTCGGCATGGGTCAGCGAGCCATACATGTTCCAGTTGTCGTTCATCTTGTACCCTGCTTCCAGCTCCAGGCCATAGGTGCGCGAGGCACCCACGTTGAACTGGGTGCTCAGAGCCGAGACCGGATCATACTGGCTGGCGATGCGGTCCTTGAAGTCGATGTAGAACACCGAGCCGGAGAGCGTCAGGCGGTTGCCTGCATAGCGGTAGCCGAGGTCGATGTTGTTGGATTTTTCCGGACTGACCTTGGGCGAGCCGATGCGCAGCGGCACGATGTTGCCCTGGCTGTCGCGTGCGATCAGCGCGCCATTGACGATGGAGGTGGTGTAGTTGCTGGCGGCCGCGGTCTGTACCAGGCCGGTATTGGCTGTGTTCTCCGGTGCGCGGGCGTTCTGCCCCAGATTCAGGAAGACCGACTGGGTTTCGGTGAGCTGATAGCGCAGGCCGACATTGCCCAGCGTATTGCTGAATGTCTGCTTCACTTCGTAGTCCGCCCCGCCGCTGTTGGCGGTCAGGCCGCTGGCAAAGTTGAGGAAGTCGCGCTTGACCTCCTGGCGCTTCAGGCCCAACTGGATGTTGAGGCGATCATTGACCAGCGAGAAACTGTCCTGCAGGAACACCGTGTGCGCATCCACCCGGGTGTACCAGTTGCGACCGCCATTGTAGGGCGTGCCATCGGCGTACTTCAGGTACTGGGCACTGTTGGTCAGCCAGTAATCCGAGGTATTGCCATTGCTGTCGATGGAGACGAAGGGACTGTATTGCTGCGAGATCCCGCGATCCAGCCACAATCCGCCCGAGAGGTTGTGGCTGCCCAGTTGGTAGTTGGCCTTGGTGGTGACCCCGAAGCGATTGGTCTGGCTGATATTGCTGCCGTAGCCCAGGATCGTATCGAGCGTGTCGCCGTCGCCATTGAGGTCGCCGATGCCACCGTGCAGCAGGTTGCTGCCGCGCGCCTCCGAGACGCTGGTGAGCTGGTTGCCGCCAGTGCCGTAGCCGTAGATGTAGTACGGATTGACATCCACGCTGGCCTGCGGCGAGAGCTGCCAGTGGTTCACCATCGATACCTGATAGTTTTCGAAGGGATTGTTGTTGAAGCCCTGGTAGTTGCCGAGGATGGCGGCATTGGCCGTGGCCTCATTCTGGGCCGTACCACTGCGGGGTGTCAGGTGGCGCGGCGGTGTCGTGCCGAAATCATAGCCATAGCCGAAGCGCGCCAGATCGGCCTTGCTAACGGTGCGATAGTTGGCGTTGTCCATCTTGTTCCACAGGAAGGCCAGTTTGGAGTAGCTGCCTGAGCCGAAATCGAAGACCGCCTTGGCATCGACGTGCTCGCGCTTGGCGCTGCCGCTGCCCTTGAACTTGTCGGCACCGGCCTGCGACATGGAAATGAAGAACTTGGCCCGGTCATTGGCAAACTTGCCGGAATCGAAGCGCACGAATTCCTTGTTGTAACGATTGGAGCCGAAGGCGAGATTGAACTTGCCGCCCAGCGTGTCCCGCGGGTCACAGGTACTGATGCCGACGTTGCCGCCACTGGCACCGACGTGCGGTGCTTCCATGTCACCGCTGCCCTGGTTGAGGAAGACATCACAGGTGTTCTCGGGATCGGCGAACTCCTGGATGTTGATCGAATAGTTCAGCGAGTCGTTCAGCGGTGCGCCATCCAGCGTCAAGCCCATCTGGTTGGCGTTGTAGCCGCGTACCCGCAGCGTGCCGCCGAACAGGCCGGTGCCGTCCTGGTCGAACGCCGATACCCCCGGCAGGCTCTGGATGATCTGGAAGGCCGTCGAAGAGGCTCCCATTTTGCTGATGGCCTCGCGACTCACCGAGCTGCGCGCCTTGGGCGTGTCGTCGGCCTGGATCATGCCGCCGCCCGGTGCCTCGGCCGCACCGGTGACGGTGATCTGACCCAGATTGCTGGTCTCCTGCGCCCATGCCGGCACCAGTTCGGTCAGGAACAGGCCCGACACCAGCAGGGCCAGCTTGTTGAATTTCAACTTCATCGTTGCGACTCCCATAGAGTGGTTCGGTTGTGCCTCGCGCGCCTTGCCGACGCTGATGGCCATTGCGTTTCTCATGCATCGACGATGCGATGCCGACTGCTCGGAAAAGCTGTGCTGGCGTGGGCCACGGATGGTCCGTATCAGTCCGTTGCCGGTTTGAATTCGAGATCGACTACGAAGCGGTGCGTGGATTGCCCCGGCTGGAACTGCTCGGGAAACGCGGGGAAGCGCCCCATCCCCACACTGCGCCGCGCGGCCTGGTCCAGCAGCATCGAATTGGAACTCTGCTCGATACCGGCGTCGACCACCGAACCATCGCGATTGAGGATGAACCACACCTTGACCGTTCCTTCCGGTCTCTGCAGGCTGGCTTCACGCCCGGTCGGATAGCGCTTCACGGCATTGAGATAGGCGCGCACCCGGGCGATGAATTCGGCCTCCACATTCGGCTTGGGTGCAGGCGGTGCCGGTGGCGTCGGCGGCGCCACCGCTGCCGGCGCAGGCGCTGCCGGCGCAGGCGCTGCGGGCGCTGGCGGGGCGGGCGCTGCCACCGGCGCGGGCACGCTTACCGCCGGTGTGGTCGTCGGCTTGGGCAGCTCGGGTTTTGGCACCGGCGGTGTCGGCCTGGGCGGTGGCAGGCTGCGCGGTGCCGGCTCGGGCGGCGGTGTCTTGGGTGGCTGCGGTGGCTGCGGAGGCTGCGGTGGAGGGGGCAGGCTGACAGGATCAATGACCTCCAATTTCACTGGCTCGTCGTACTTCGGCTTGAGCGGCTTGACCACCTGTATCCCGGCCGTCACGAGCAGCAGGATCAGCCCGGTTGCCGGCAAGGCGGCTACCCAGTCGCGATGGCGATAAATGAGCTGCATGGCCATCACTTGCGCTTGGACACGAAGGACAGCGCATCAAAGCCGTTGCCCTTGAGGATATCCATGAGGTCGATCACGCGCTGGAACTCGATCTTCTGATCGGCATTGACGATGAGCACCAGCTTCTTGCCGGGCTCCTTCTGCTGCAATTGCTTCAGGCCCGGCACCAGCGCCTCCAGCTTGACCGGCTTGCCTTCGAGTTCCAGCTCCCCGCCTGCCCCCAGGGCGATGCGTGCGATGTGCTGGGTCTGCAGGTCGCTGGCCGAGGAGGAGCTGGGCAAGGAAGTCTTGATGCCCAACGCCGGAATCACGTTCAGGCTCAGCAGCACGAAGAAGACCAGCAAGAACATCATCACGTCGATCATCGGAATGATCTCGATACGCGCCCTGCGCTTTTCCGTTTCGCCCCAGCTTCTCATCGCCTCTACTCCTTGGTCGGTATCGCGCATGGGAAAAAGTTCGCACGCGCCCTGAAAGTGAGGCGATTATGAAATTTCAGAACTCGGCTGTCAATAAGTGGTACGTACCAACTCAATATATTTTTGATTTTTTTGTTTTTAATATTGCGGTAACAAAAATGCGGTATTGGGGACGTTTACTTCGCTTGTCGCTACGGGGATATTTCTCCTTATGCACCGTTAAGGTGCTATATAGAGCCAATTTAGGGCGGACAACGCGAGACTGCCTGCCCCGCATCCCTGCCATCGGGGAATTGCAAGGCACGCCAAAAAGGATCCTTTTCGCAATAGTGGTACGGTCCACTTAGCGGCCAACTGCGCTATGGGAATATGACATTTCGATGACGTTGGAACGATGTGACGGTTCGTGCCACCCAGCAGCAGACCCAAGGTCATTGCCGCGTCGCGCGACGCCGGCAGGCCCTCCTTCAGCCCTCTTCTCTTGCACCAACATGGCCCATATTTCTTCTTCACGCCCACCGTTCGGCGACATCGCCGAGCCGAGCGGGGCGTCATCTGCAACATCAACGACCGTCGCTCGCACTGAGGCGGCCTCGCCTCCGCAATCGGCGGATTCCCTTCGTCTGCCATCCGGTCGCAGCCTGGAACGCCGGCCCGTACATCTGCAAGGGCGCATCGAGCAGCAGCAAATACCGGTTCTGCACCCGCATACTGACGCCCCGGCCGACGTCCATATCGAGATCGCGCCCGATGCCACGTTGCTGTCGGCGCTGCGCACACCAGTAGCGGCCCCCTCGCCTGCGCTGGCACAGCTGCACCAAGACATGCGGCAGAGCGGCGTAAGCCGTGCCGAATTCGACGAGATCGTCGTGACCCTCAACGGGCGGCACGTGGAATCGGCCTCGGCCGGGATCAGGCTGGCCTCGCTCAATGATCACGTCGGCATCGCCAGTTTTCCGTTCGCTTTCCGTACCAGCACGGTCGCCACGCACCTGCTGGTGGTCAAAGACAGCGTGCCGGGGCCGCAGGGGCCGGACGAGCTTTACTTCATCAAGGGCTACGCCAACCGGCTGGTCAGCGCGCGCGCGCTGCTGGGGTTTGACGCACGGCGCGAGGAACTCATCGCGGCAGAACGCAGCGGCACGGGCGGTCCGCAAGTGAGCATGGAAACCTACTTCTGTACCTATTTGCTGGAGTGTTCGCGACGCTCGGTCCTGTTCGCGCGCCGCAGCGTGGACGAGAGCAATACCGTAGTCATGCCGGTGCCGCCCAATGCCAGCCAGTTCCCCCGCCAGTTTTCATGGGCCAATGCCGAGAACTACATGGCCGAGGGCTTCGGCGAGCCGCCACCATCGAGCCGTGCCGACGGCCGGAGCAGCGATTTCCGCCTGGGCTACTGCGATCTCAATGGTCCGGAGAACCGGGCCATCATCTTCCTCACCGACCAGAAGTACCACGATACCCCGCGTCCGATCCAGAGCCGCTCCTATGGCGAGTATCCGGCCAGTCTGAACATCAGCGGCGGCGCCATCGCCCAGGTGACCGGCTTCGATGAACGCGGGGTGGAGATCATCGCGCCCAGCAGTGCACCGGGCGTGAAGAATGCGACCATGCGCCAGCTCATCGAATCCTTCATGGACGAGCGGCCACGTAACCGCATCCTCATCGTGCGCACTGAAGACCAGTACAGACACCGCTTCGAATACACGCAGCAGGGCCTGCAAATGACCCTGCTCGATCCGCATGGCGATGCGGTCAAGGCGCTATCGCCCTTGCCCGGCGCGGATGTCTCGACCTATGGGTGGCGCGGCGACAATACCGGTCCCTATGGCAGCATCGCCGGCTATGCCGATCCCCGGATCATCGTTTCCACCGGCGAGGAAATCCCCGCCGCCCCCTTCCTCAAGGACCGCCATTCGCTCAAGGGCATTGCGGCGGCGGCCTCGCATGTGCTGACCGACATCATCCTCAACGACCTCAATCCCATGGTCGCGGGCACCACTGCCAATGGCATCATCCGCACCAGCCTGCGCGCGCTGATCACCGGGACCACGGTCTATGGCATGACGGCGCTGATGAACAGCCTGCGCGACGAAAAGACGCACACCTTGTTTTCCGGTGCCCGCGCCTTCACCGGTTCGGGCGCGGGTGTCGTCGACGAGAAGACCATTGCCAGCGCTATCGCAGTGACCGTGCTGGCACAGGATGTGGTGACGGTGGCCTACCGCTTTGCGTACAAGAATTTCGTCAAGGACACGGCCAAGAGCCGGGAACACATTCCGGGGCAGATCTTCAATGAAGCGCTGCTGCCTTTCCTGGGCGAGCTGGGGCGGCTGCTGCTCAATTACGGCATCCAGTCCCGCATGGGACTGCCGCGCGGCAATCAGAACGATATCTACAGCCTCTTCGGCGTGGCCACGGTGCTCACCGGTATCGAGTTCCTGCGCGGCCGCTCGGGCGACCCGGAGAACCATCTGTTGCTCAGCGCAACCTACAAGGCCATGGACTTTTTCGCGGCTGACCTGGTGTTCCGTTCGCTGGGCGCGGTCTACGGTGCCCCGCCGCCTGCGGCCAGCGACAGCGGTGCTGCCGCCGGGCACGGCGATATGGGGCGCAATTATCTGGAAGCCTTCGTCACGCGTCTCGGTGTGCGTGGCGTCGACAAGGCCCTGCTGCCGATACTCTCTGTCGTGTTTGCCGGTGCCGGTCTGGCCGGCCGTTCCGCACGCGCCGGCGAAGACCAGCTAGCGCGGGAGAACAGTCCCAACAATCTGCTGGCACGGGTGCGCGATCTGCTCAACGTCTTTTCGGTGGAAACCGAGCGCATGCTTGAGCAAGGACGTGATCGTCTGGAAGATGTGGAAGCCTTGCGGCGAACCTCGGTCATGCTCAAGGATGGCGTGGAGAACATGCGGCGGGCGATCAACCATCTCAACCTGGAGGCACCACGCACGGCACGCACAGAGCTTGAACAGGTGCAGGCAGCGGCCCGTTTCCACGAGATGACACCGGCACGGCAACAGCAGCATCTGGAGGATGTGCAGCGTTATTACGAAGAGATGATCGCCGCCTCCGACCTGCTCTCCGGACGCGCGCACCCGCCCGATATCGAGCAGGCCGGTCCCTCGCAGCTCCCTGATCTGGAACTGGCCGCCTCCAACAGCATTGCCAGTTTGCCGGTGCGCATCCGCAAGGCCACGGAACAGTTGATGAAAAGTTTTCCGGCGACCTATGCGGCCAACTCGGCCATGGCCTATCCGACCGCAGTGTCGCCCGACTTCATCAGTGCACCGCTGCCGCACACGGCCAGCCCGTCGGCACCCTTCGCCCGCACCGAACGCATTCCGCGCGAACAGACCACCTTTACCGATGCCCAGGTGCCTTACGTCAAGGAATTACAGCAGACGCTGGGTAATGCACCGGGCATGCCGCAGACCGTGGAGCACAGCAATCCGCTCTACCAGCGTCTGAGCAATCGCATGATCGAGGAAGGACGGGAAGCGATCCATGCCTATACGCTGGAGTCGCAACTGTTCCACTACCTGCTGCGTTGGGCGCAGACCGGGCAGCCGCGCTATCTGCGGCTGGCACCGGGCGTGTGGTTCAAGACGGCGGCCATGAACCAGCGTGGCAATCTCACCGGAGAGCGTGATCGCATGGTCACGCCTTTATCGGTCCTGATGGTCAATCTGATGTCCCTGCATGCCAAGACCGTCCCGCACAACGTCTACCGGGCCGTGGTGACCGATGCCCACTACGTGGAGCAGTCGCGCCAGGCGCAGGCGCGCGAACGCTATGGCGCGGATGCCGTCTTCATCGGCGAGGGGGCTCTGCTGGCCATGACCGAATTCATGTCGGTCACCAGCTCCGGGCACATGGCGGCGACCTTCCTGCAGGGATTGGGCTATGGCGCGGCCCCTCTGGATCGCAGCCAGAAGATGGTGATACAGCAGGAGACCGCCGTGACTGTCATCCCCTTGGCCGAGCACATGCAGGTGGAAAGCCTGCTCATGGCCGGTTCGGTGGCGGTGCTGGATCGCATCGATCATGATCCGCCAGCCGAGCGCGCGCGGCGCGGGGGGGCGGACGGCCCGGACGACGCAGAAGAATTCAATCTCGGTCAGGTGCTCTACATCCGCCAGCTCGACACCTTCCAGGCCGAGGTGCGCTATCACCGTTATCTGGAAGCGCTGGAACAGGCCCGGCAAGATGGTCAGCCGCTACAGCTGGAGCTGGAAGACGGTGCCATCTGCTGCCATCCGGAGACGGCGCAGATGTATCGCTACGATGCGCAACGCCAGGAGATGATCTTTACCGGCGGTACGCTCAACAATTTTCACGGCGCGCCGCTGGAGCCTCGCGAAGACGAACCGGCGCGCTGGCGCCATCCCTACCATTCGGCGCTCAGTCCGGCGCAGATCCGCGTGGGCATACTGGGTGCCATCCTTACCGGCCATCCGATCACGCCGTTTCTCAACGACGCCGTGCGCAACGTATCGCACGAGAAGTTCCGCGAAAAAGGGGGCTACTACGACGTCAATCATCCGAATCACCGCTACAAGCAGCGTGACGACGAGAGGCGCCAGGCCATGAAGGAGCGGGTGCGTGCCAATGTGTTGCCGGAGATTCTCGATTGGACACCCGCAACGCGCTTCCCCCTGCCCGCCCCCGGCCAGCCATTCCTGCCCGGCCGGCCCTTCCCGGGCGAAATGCTGGCACGTACGCTGTCGACCGCCCTGCACCGTCCGCTGATGGTCATGGAAGTGGATGAGGCCGGCCAGCTGCTGCTGGAACAACAGGAAGTGCGCGACGACAACCACGCAGTGCGGCTGCAGAATGTGCCAGCGATACGACGGCATTTCCTCAAGACCCACGACCTCTTCGACCTCACCTATTCCCCCGAGGTCGCCCCGATGTTGGGCGTGGGGCCGCGCGGCTACTATCTGGTCACACTGCATGAGGCCAGCTATCGGGCAGTTCCGGTACGTATTGCCGGTGATGGCCTGCAGGCGGGCAATCTCATCCATGCTTTCCTGGCGGCCGCCTATCCCAACCCAGACCAGCGCCGCTATCAGGTACGGGATGGTGCGCTGGTCAGTGCTACCGACACGACGCGCGGGTGGCGCAGACTGGTGCCGGGACGCCCCGACTACGTGGCCAATTCGGCCCGCGATGTACTCGCCTGTCTCAAGAATTTTGCCCGCAGCGACTACGATCCCATCGATCAGTGGCTCGACCGTACCCATGCCGAACTGCATGGTGAGCGAACGCCGCCAGTCGCGACGGCGCGCTGATCAGGCGGCGCATGAGATGGAACCGGCGCTGCCCGGATGCCACTTATCGATGCGGTAAAAGAACCGGGGCGTCGCCTGATGGGCGCGCCCTCCTTTCTTCCGCCTTTTAACGATGCCTCTTTGACGATCATGTCCCACTCCCCTTATTCCCGGCTCATCGCGCAGTTCTGCGGTCTGACCCTGTTCGAACAGCCTGAAACTCTGCTCAAGGGCCAGGCTTTTCAGGTAGAGGGAATCGATTTCTCCCTGATCCACAGCGAACAGATCAATCCGGCGCGCATGACCATCTGCTGCGATCTGGGCGAACTCGGCCAGACCCAGGCTCCGGATCTCTGCCAGAAACTGCTGAAGATGAACCTGTCGCTGCACACCACCGAGAAGCCGATCTTTGCACTCTCGCCGGACACCGGGCACCTGGTCCGTCTGCAAGCCGAGACGGTGGCCGAGTTGACCCCGGGATCGCTGTTGCAAAAGTTAAAAGTCCTCGCACACGAAGCGCGGCAATGGCGCACCGATCCGCTCCTGCTCAGCCAGGAGCGGCGCGCGCCACCGCCCGGCAAGGGTGCTTCCAGTTTTGCTTCGCTCATGGTGCGCAACCGCTGAGGGCGGTGCCGCCCCATGACTTACCAAGGAATTCAATCATGCACAACGTCACAGAAACTTCCCGGACGGGCCTCGATGCTACGGCATCCACTTCCTCCGGCCGCGAAGTTGCTCCATCCACTTCTGCCGCCAGTCTCACGGCCGCCACCTTGTCCCTTCTGGAGAGCGGCCCCAGCCGCACCAACGGCAAACGCGACCTGCCCTTCATCAATACCACGCGGGTGGGCGAGTGGCCGGCGGTCCGTCCGCAATCCCTGGCCGCACCGATGCTCCACAACCTGGAGCTGTTGCGCAATATGCCCAAGGGTGAACAGCGCCTGCAGGCACAGCGCGAGATCTATCAGCACTGGCATGTCATGAGCGACGCCGAAAAGGTCGAGTTGCTCAAGCATGTCAGCGTGCAATACCTGAAGGGCGATATCAGCCCCAACCCTACCTTGGAGAACAAGGAGTTATGGCTGGCCAATCAGTATTACCATCTCGCCGCTGAAGGCGTTCCCGGTGGCATGCTCGATCACCTCAAGAGTACCCTGCCGCCAGCGCGACTGGCTGCGCTGATCGCGGTACGCCGCCAGGGCCCGTCGGTCAGCGTGTTGCATTCGCTGCTCAGCGAGATGAGCTCGCCTCAGCGCAACAAGCTGCTGATGCATCTGGATGAGGGCGAACGCAGTGCGATCACTGAAATCCTGGAGAAGAAGCCGGACATCAGCTTCATCGACACCGGTTACAGTTACAAGAAATACCTGAAGTTCAATGACGGCATCGCCGTCTTGCCGCCCGAGGCCATGAACAAGAAGGTGGCCATCGTGGGCAGTGGTGCAGCCGGCACCGTCGCCGCACGTGAGCTGCTCAAGATCGGCCTGCCCCCCGTCATCATCGAAGCCGACAAGCGCATCGGTGGTCGCCTGGAATCCCGTCCCTATCATGACGGCGAGACAGAATCGAAAGCCTTCTCGGAAATGGGCGCCATGCGCTTTCCGCCCACCGGGGAGACCTGGTTCCACTATCTCAAGCAGTTCGGTGTGAAGACCGATCCGAATTTCCCCAATCCCGGCAAGGTCGACACCAAGCTGTTCTATCGCAATCAGGTCATCGACTGGCCGGGAGGCAATGCCACGCCGTCGGACCCGGTGTTGCAGAAGGTGGGCCGCGACTTCACCGAATTTGCGACCGCGTTGATGATGCCGCTGGAAGAGGCGCGTGCCGTCCATGATACGGAAAAGATGGAGGCAATCTGGCAGAGCTATATCACCAAGTACAAGGACATGAGCTTCCAGGCCGCCGTGCTGGATGGACTCAAGGAACAAAAAGGCTGGGGCAAGACGGAAATGGATGCCTTCGGTGCGCTGGGGATCGGGACCGGGGGGTTCGGCCCGCTGTACCAGGTCAATTTCCTGGAGATTCTGCGCGTCATGCTCAACAAGCTGGAAGATCGCCAGAACCTGCTGCCCGACGGCACCAGCGCAGCGCTGCGACAGTTCTATTCGGAACCGGTGACGCGTCCTGACGGCAGCAAGGTCAGCCTCGACGACAGCGCCGACATTCGTCTGCAGACCAAGGTGACGAGCGTGCAGATGGACAATGGCCGTCCGAGTCTGACCACCGTCCGCCAAAATGGTGACGCGGCCGAAGAGAGCACCGAAACCTTCGACGCCGTGATCGTCACGGCGACTCCCCCCGCCTTGCAGCGCATGGGATTGACCGTGACCTCGGGAACAGGTACGGACCCGCTCAGCGATACCGTCAAGAGTGCGCTGATGGATCTGCACATGATGGATTCTTCCAAGCTCTTCATCCGCACCCCGACCAAGTTCTGGCTGGATGAGCAGGGAAACCCCCGCAAGGATATTCCGCAGACCATCCAGACCGACCAGTCGCCGCACGGCATCTATTGCCTGGATTATCCGGGCATGAAGGAAGGCGTGGTACTGGTCAGCTACACCTGGGGCGACAAATCCACCAAGCTCATGGCCATGACGCCGGAAGAGCGACTGAGCGAATTCAAGAAGGTGATCGAGCAGGTCAGTCCCGAGTTCGCCCGCAACCTGGTGCCGGTCAATGACGAGATCCATGCCATCGACTGGCAGGGTACGCCTAACCAGTACGGTGCCTTCAAGCTCAATACCCCCGGTCAGGAGGCCAGCCAGCAAGAGGCCTACTACCAGTACCTGAGCGTCAACAAGGACCATCCCGATACCGATACCGGGGTCTACATCGCCGGGGACTCGATCTCTCACAACGGCGGCTGGGTCGAAGGCGCGGTCACGACTGCGATCAATGCGGCCGTCGCTACCGCCGTCCACCTGGGCGGCACCGTACCGGAAAATTCGCCGCTGAGCCTGGACAAGAACAAGTACGACTACGGCGCGGCCTGATCGCCTCGCACTAGAGCTTCAGTGCGACACTGCGTGAAGCGCATTCACGCAGTGTCGCGATCCTCGTCTGCGCCCGGCATTGCGGCTCACACCGCCAGATAGGACTCGATGCGTTCGCGCGAAAATTGCGCCAGCGGGCCGCTGGCAACGAACTCGCCATGATCCATGATCAGCAGGTGATCGCATACCGACAGCAGGAAGTCGATATTCTGTTCCGCCAGCAAAAACGCCTTGCCCCGCGCCTTGGCCTGTTGGATGACCTGGGCCATGAGCGCGATATTTTCGGGAGCCACTCCTTCGCTGGGCTCATCCAGCAAGCTCAAGGCGCCCTCTTCACTCATGATGCGGACAAAGGACAAGAGTTTCTTTTCGCCGCCGCTCATCACCCCGGCCTTCTGAGGCAGCCGGGACTGCAGCCGCGGAAACAGCAGAAAGCTGTTGGCAAAGATCGCCAGATCGCGGTTGGCCTGACCCAGCGTCAGATTATCCGCCACCGAAAGCTCGTCGAAGACCACCCGTTCCTGCGGCGCATAGCTCATGCCCATTGCCCGATAGGCATAGGCGGGCTGCCCTTCCAGCGCCTGACCTGACCAGGACACGCTGCCGGAAAACGGGCGGATGATCCCGGCCAGTGCACGCAAGAGCGTGCTCTTGCCGACGCCATTGCGCCCGATCACACCCAGCGCCTGCCCGGCGCTCACCGTAGCGCTCACGCCATGCAGGACGGGCGTATCCGCATAACCGGCCACAAGATTGTCGAATGTCAGCAGCGGGACGGCTGGCGTCATTTTCTTCCTCCCAGATAGACCTTGCGTACCTCGGGCGATGCCTTGATCTCCGCCAGTGCGCCCTGTGCCAGCAACTGGCCCTGGTGCAGCACGAAGACATGGCCGCCGATGGCCTCCAGCGCACTCATGTCGTGTTCGATCAGCAGCGCGCTGGCACCGAGATGATCGACACTCCAGCGTACGACCTCCATGAGTTGCTGGGTTTCCGCCGGCGACAGCCCGGCGCAGGGTTCATCGAGCAGCATCAGTCGCGGTTCCATGAGCGCCACCATGGCGAACTCCAGCATCTGGCGCGCCCCTTGCGAGAGGCTGCCCGCTGCCAGCTCGGGCCGCTGCTGCAACAGCGGCAGCCTTGCCAGCAGGTGCTGACCGAACGCCGAGTGCCACCCCAGTGGTGCGCTGCGCAGATGATCGCGCGGCGACAGACGGTTGGCCCAGAGCGCAATGAGCAGGTTGTGTCTGACGCTGAGTCGAGGGAATACCGAGGGAATCTGGAACTTTCGTCCGATACGCAACTGCGCGACCCGCCATGCGGGAGAGTGGGTGATCGATTGACCGTCGAACCAGATGTCGCCCCGGTCGGCGCTCAGGCGTCCGCTCATGGCGTTGAACATGGAGGTCTTGCCTGCCCCGTTGGGACCGATCACGCAACAGATGCCGCGCGTTCGGCTCTCCAGCGCAAGTCCGTCAAGAATGCGCACTGCCCCGCGGCGCACGTGCACATCCTGCAGTTGCAGATGAGGGACGGCATCGCCGCCGCTGGGCGCACCTGGCGACAGCGCCGGTGCTTGCTGTTCCGTGAGCGAGGTGGACGGTCGCACCCAGCGCGCCGGCCAGCGCAGCCAAGGTGCCACCGCGCCGGAGAGTCCCTGCGGAAACCACAGCACCGCGGCAATGAAGATGAGCGCCATGAGCGCTTCCCAGAACGGATAGCGATCCCGCAAGCTGGCCGAGACCAGACCGATGATCACCGTGGCCGCCAGCGCCCCCACGGGACTGCGGCGACCACCGATGGCCGCCCAGATCACAAATTGCGTGGACATGCCGATGCCGATGGCACTGGGCGTCACAATGCCCTGGTGGGGAGCGTACAGCAGGCCGGCCAGTCCGGAGGCCGCCGCGCCGATGGCAAAGGCAATCGCCTTGAGCCTGCCGGTATCGAAACCGAAGAATTGCAGACGCTCTTCGTTCTGCTCCAGGGCGCTCCACAAGATGCCGAGCGGTGAACGCAGCAGCCGGCAGAAAATCCAGGTACTGCCGATGGATACCACGGCGATGACGTAGTAGAGCGTGGCGTATCGATCGGTTCCGGGAAGATCGGGAATGTCGACCATGCCATTGAAGCCGCCCGTCAGGCCACTGAAGCGATTGGCCAGCAGGCTGGCCAGCATGGCCAGCGCCAGCGTGATGAGCGAGAAGAACGGACCATTGTCCACCTTGCGCCCAAAGACTGCACGGGCCAGCAGATAGGCGATGGCCGCCGGCAACAGCAGGCACAGCGGCAGCAGCGCCAGCATCAGGGGCTGCTGCATGGCGGCCCGCAACAGGGTTCCTGAGAGGTAGGCACCCAGCCCGAAGAACACGGCCTGCCCCAGACACAGGAAACCGACATTGCCCCAGCACAGCGCCACGCCTTGCGTGACGATGCCCAGCAACAGGTAGAGCGCGATTTGATAGGCATCGAAATCCCCCACCACGGCAGGCACCAGCAAGAGCGCAGCGCTGATCAGGACAAGGGCAAGGCGGTTAGCGGCGCGCGATGAGACCATTGGGACGAATCCAGAGAAAGAGTATCGACACGATCAGCACCGCGGCATAGCCGGCCGTCTGATCCAGCAGGTTGGCCGTGAGGCTCTGGGTGGCACCGATGATCCCGGTACCGGCCAGCAGGCCTGCCACGCTGCCGAAACCGCCGACGATGAGCACGAAGAAGGCGTTGAGCAGATAGTCCAGCCCCATGTAGGGTTCGACCCGTACCAGCGGTGCCAGCATGACGCCGCACAGACCGGCCAGCGTCACGCCCGTCACGAAGCTCAGGCTGGCCAGCCGCGTGGTATTGACACCGACCGCCCTGGCCAGTACCGGATTGCCGGTCATGGCGCGGATACGCGCGCCCACCTGGCTGCGGCCAAACCAGATTCCCAGCGCCAGCAAGCCCAGGAACACGCAGGCCATCAGTTCGAGCCGATAGAGCGGATAGGCCAGCGTCCCCAGTTGCAGCGGCTGCGCGGCTGCCAGCGTCACGTTCTGGTATCCGGCGCCGAAGGCTGCCTTGATCAGCTCACGCATCACGATCGACAGTCCCCAGGTCGCCAGCAAGGTATCGAAGGGACGGCTGTAGAGCGTGCGGATCAGGTAGCGTTCCACCGCCCATCCGGCCGTGGCGCAGACCACGATGGCCAAGGGCAAGGCCATCAGGGTCGGCAGTCCGCGTTGCTGTATGAAGACCATGCAGTAGGCTCCCAGCATGACGAATTCGCCGTGGGCCATGTTCATCACCCCCAGCAATCCGAACACGATACCCAGTCCGATGGCTGTCAGCGCCAGGATGGAGAGCACGTAGAGCAGGTCCAGCCCCATTGTCGCCAGCGCGCTTGCATGCATCGCAGTCATGGTGCTCAGACTTTGCAGCTCTGGCCGGCACCCACGGCGGGGAAGGTCTTGGCGATCTCAAAGCCGCTCGGTGAGGCACGCGCGACGAGGATATCCTCCACCACATGTCGCTGATGCATTTCCACCCGACCGCGCGGACCGTCGTAATGGGCCCCCTCGCTTGCGACATTGAAGGCAGGAACCGTGATCTTGCCCGCGCGTCGGGCCAACTCCTCGAACATCAGGAATCCCTCGTAGCAGGATTCGGCCAGGCTGTTGAGTTGCGCATCCGGACCCTTGAACCGGGCCTGGTAGCGCGCCGCGAACGCCTTGGCCGGTGCGGTCTGCAGGGCGGCAAAGTAACCGGCGGAGGAATACAGATTCTCGGCATTCTGCACGCCGATACCGGCCAGCGTGTTTTCTTCGATCAGTGTCCCCAGACGGGTGATGCCGGCGGCCAGACCGAGGCCGGCGAAGGCGCGATTGAAACTCACCGAGGCCCCGCCTACCAGGGTGATGAGCACCGCGTCTGCGCCACTGGCCCGGATCTTGGCCAGGCTGGCATCGAAGTTGTCGACCGAGAACGGTACATATTCCTCACCGACCACGCTGCCACCGCTGCTGGCGATATGGGTGCGCGCAATCGCATTGGTCTCGCGTGGCCAGCTGTAGTCGTTGCCGATCAGGTACCAGCGCTTGAGTTTGCGTTGCTCGCTGAGCCAGGGGATCACCGGTGCCAGCTGCTGGGCCGGTGTTTCGCCGGTGACGTAGACGCCGGGAGAGCACTCCCCGCCCTCGTAGGAAGCGGTGTAGAAATACGGCACCTGGCCCCGCAGCATGGTGGTCAGTGCACCACGGACGGCGCTGTCGTGCATGCCGACGAATGCACGTACGCCGGCCCCCTTCCATAATTTGAGGGCGGTCTGCGTGGCGGCTTCCGGCCCGGCACCGGCGTCGCCGAAGAGCACCTCGATCTTTTGTCCGAGAATGCCGCCACGGGCGTTGATGTCATCCTGGGCGAGCAGGCAGCAATTCTTGCTGGAAGGGCCGAACAATCCGGCCGGACCGCTTGCAGGAATCATGGCACCGACCTTGAGGGTGTCGGCCGCGTGGGCGTTGCGGGCGGTCAGCGCGCCAGCCAGACCCAGTACGCTGCTGCTGGCCATGCCGGTGACGCCGATTAAGGTGCGGCCGAGAAAAGTACGACGTTGCATGATGCGTTTCTCCGGAAAAATGACAGGATGGAAGAACAATGAAAAACAGAACCTGCAAGCGGCATCGGCCTAACGAGCCTGCCGCGGCGGTGGCGGTACCGTGCCGAGGATCGCCTCCACGCAGGCCGCCACCTCCAGCAGGCGGCGGTCCCAACCGGCGGGGCCATCCAGTTCCAGACCCACGGGCAGGCCGCGGTCCGACAAGCCCAGCGGGATGCTGATGCCGGGTAGCCCGGCAATGCTGGCACCGTCGACATTGCGGGCAAACGCACCGAATGTGGGTATGCGTTCGCCGTTGAGATCGACGTTGGCGTCCTCGCCGATGGGACGGGCCGTGAGCGCGGTCGTGGGGAAGATCAAGGCATCGAGACGATTGCTGCGGAAGCAATCGTCGTAAAGTGCCTGGATCATCGCGCGCTCCCTGAGCGCCTGACGGTAAGCCTGTTCCGGTACGGGCTGATCCATGGCGGCATGGATGATGCCGGCCACGTCGGGGCTGCCGACCTGTTTCAATATGTCCAGCAAGGCTTGCTTGGCGTCCGACGCATGCAGATAAGCGGGCAGATCAACCAGAAACTCATACAACACAATGGCGAAGCCGGCGGCACCATTGAGTGCCTGCAGCGTCGGCAGTTCGACATCGACCAGCTCCACGCCCGCCTTGGCCAGCCGTGCCAGCGCACCCTCGGCGGCGGCTTCTACCTCTTGCTCCAGACCGACCCAGGAAGGATTGCGCAATACCCCCAGCCGCAATTGCCCGGGCGAGATCGCGGCCAGAGGCTGCAGCTCGGGGCTGCCTGCCATGATCTGGTCCAGCAGGGCTACATCGGCCACGCTGCGTGCCATCGGACCGGCGGTGTCGCGCGTATGCGAAATCGGCACGATGCCCTGCTGCGAATAGCGTCCCGAACTCGGCCGCAGACCCACCACGCCACACAGTGCCGCCGGGATACGGACCGAACCGCCAGTGTCCGTGCCCACCGCGGCCGGGGCCAGTCGCGCCGCCAGCAGGGCTGCGGAGCCGCCACTGCTGCCACCGGCAATCAGATTGCGGTCATACGGATTGCGGCACGGTCCGAACACGCCGTTGTTGCTGGTGATGCCGAAGGCCAGTTCATGCAGGTTGGCCTTGCCTGCATACAGCGCGCCAGCAGCAAACAGGTGCGCTGCCACCGGAGCGTGATGTTGCGCCACGTGCTGTCGCAACGCCGCCGTGCCGCCCGTGGTGGCGATACCGGCGACGTCGATATTGTCCTTGATGGCGATCGGGATGCCGGCCAGCACACCCTGCACGGCACCCTTGTCGAACGCACGCGCCTGCGCCCGCAGCAACTCGGAGTCGCGATGCAGGTAGCAATTCAGATGTGCCTGCGCTTCGGTCTCGGCGATGAGGGCATCGACATATTCCGTACAGGAGAAGCGGCGATCGGTAAGCCCTTTTCTCGCTTCGATCAGGGTCAGTTCCAGCAGATCCATGAATTCATCCATTTACTAGTGAAGAGACCGGCCACGCCTGCAGGCAGCCCCACCAGCGCGACGGCCGGTCTCAAGGTGATGCGGGCCGCAGCCGCGCCAGTCAAAACTTGAATCAGAACTTGAATACGCTCTTGAACCACAGGCTCTTGCCCTGTACCCGGTTCTCCACCATGGTCTCGGTGAGGTACTTGAGTTCGAAGGAAGCGAAACTGGCCTGATAGAACAGACCGGGGCCGATTGCCAGTGCCCGTCCCTTGTTGCCGTCGCTGCCCACCTTCACGCCGTTCTGTTCGTCGTTGGTGATCTGCTGGAAGTAATAGCCCTGCAAACCTGCCTTGAAGCTGGGGGTAAAGGCATAACCGAGGTTGTAGTCGGCCTCGAAGTACTGACCGGATTTGTAGTTGGTGGCGTTGTTGCGGGTGTTGAAGCTGTAGGTGAAGCGACTGGAAATGTCGATGCCGT
Source organism: Herbaspirillum sp. DW155 (assembly GCF_037076565.1). Classification (NCBI taxonomy): domain Bacteria; kingdom Pseudomonadati; phylum Pseudomonadota; class Betaproteobacteria; order Burkholderiales; family Oxalobacteraceae; genus Herbaspirillum; species Herbaspirillum sp. DW155. The sequence goes on from NZ_AP029028.1 coordinate 2,676,434, forward strand.
TGGCCGGCGCATAGGTCCAGCCAAACTGGGGGCGAAGGGTGGTGTAGTTCGAACCGATGTTGGCCAGCCGGTCCTTGTTGTACAAGCCGGTCGGTGCAACCAGGGCCATCAGGCCATACCAGTGCCAGTCACCCTGATGCCACGCCACCAGCGAACCCACTTCCAGATCGCCCAGGCCGGTGCGGCTGTCTGTGCGGCCTGCTGCCTGGACGGTCTGGTCTACCAGCGGCAGCGCACTGTAGAAGCCCAGCAAGCCGCCATAGACGTCGGTGTTGGTCATGTGGACGATCTTGAGGGCCGCCACATTGGCCTTGACGCTGAACCCCGGCACGGAGGAATTGCCGTTGCCGTCGTTGAAGCGGTCTCCACTGTAGTGGTTCAGAAACGCCAGGCCGTAGGTGCCCGGCGGCGGCAGCGCGCCTGCCATGAAGCCGTCCGCTCCGTTGGGTGTATTGCCGCCCCCGCCTTCCACGGCCAGCACGGCTGGAGACGCCAGCACCACGCCCGAGCAGAACAAGCCTTTCCACAGAATATTGCGCATCACGTCACTCCCTTTTTTTCGTCAATTGGTTGGTGGCAACCTGCCGCCATCGCTTCCCGCACGCCCGCCGCACAGGCGAGCCAGCCGCAAGGTATCGGCCTGAGATCGCATCTCACTCAGAGAAACAGCTCATCGGTTGAGGTGGAGAATAGGTCAGCGCCGCGTCCGCGCCTATCCACAAGAATGAGGATGCGTTGATGAGCCGGAAGAAAGACTGCGCAAACGTCGACGCCCGTGCGTCACCGATCGCGTGCTCCCCGCCATCGGCCCGAAATGCAGGCGAGATCAGCGCTTGCGGCCGGCGCGCAACATCGGCGGCATTGCGTCGTGACGGCAAAATCGGTAGCATGGTCGCGCTGCGAATCTGGCTCGCGAATCTGGCTCGCGAACGTGGCTCGTGAAACCGCGGGCGCCGGAACCAGCAATAAAAACGATTTAAATAATTTATAAAGTATGGAGACCGCGCGGCGACAGGATTGACTCCCTGTCACTGCGTACCCAGCAGTCCCTTGTTCTTCGATGATGTGATCGCGCACCGGCTGAAAGGCAGGTGTGGAATGCATCTTGCTTGATGGCAGGTCGCCTGCCTGCGTGCTACCTGTGGCGAAGATATCTGCATCCGAATGCAGCATCCACGGGTGCATGGCGGCACGATCAGGTGCGGGCGCGATGCTTTTTGGTGCGCGATCCGCGACGAGCAAGGGACGACGGATGTGTGTTGAGGAGGGCACGACGCGTGTACATTTCGGCCGATAAATTGCGGTTGCTTGAGCACATCATGTGGGGGCTCAATGGCTGCCGCTCCAACCATGAAGTTCGGGAATTCCTTTCCCTGCCGCTGCTCCGGCTGCTGGAAGCGGATTACTTCGCCTCCTACACCTGGGATGACGACCGGCACTGTTTCAGTGACCGGGTGTCGGTCAATATGGACCCGGCCAATCTGGCCAACTACGAGCACTACTATCAGTATCGTGATCCCATCACCCACAAGCTTCAGCGCCTGAGCGTACCGACCCTGGTCACGCAGGTGATGCCGATGGAGCATCTGCAACGCACCGAATTCTTCAATGACTTCCTGGCGCGGGACGGCTTGTGCTTCGGCATCAACATGTTTGCCTACGATGGCACCCGCAATATCGGCGACATCCGCATCTGGCGCGGCGCGCGGAGAGAAAACTTCAGTCCGGCGGCGCTGCAGTTGCTGGCATTGATCCAGCCATCGTTCACCCACGCCCTGCAGCGGACCAAACCGCGTGCGGCAGCCCTGGCGGCGGATGAAGTCGACCCCGCCGTCGTATCCCGGCTGTCCGAGCGCGAACGCGACCTGGCCCGCTACATCTGTCGCGGGCTTTCCGACAAGGCGATCGCACGTGAGTTGCACATCGAATTCTCGACGGTACGCACCCATATTTCCAAGATCTTCAAGAAGCTCAACGTCAGCAACCGGACGCAGCTGGTCAAGTGCCTGATCGAAGAACGCCAGACAAGCTGACAAATAGCTGACACGCGGACGCACGTGCGGGCGGCCGCCTGCGAATCCGTGTTTGCGTGTCGCCATCCCCTGCTTTGCAGGGCGCTGTCGCCGCGCCCCTCATCGCTCGCCAACGCTCTGCATCACCCTGCCCGCTTTTACCCCGATTTCATTCTCTTGTTTGCTCTGAAGCGCGACGTCGACGTTCATGAATGGCGGGCGTAGTCGCGCAATGTGGCAGCGCTGCGTGCCATACATTGAATTTTTAATGTATCACTCATCAATACGGTGTTACCATGCGCGATACTCTGCTTTTTGATACGACGTAAGGTTTTCTTGAAAAGGGGCGGTCATGTTCACTCATCTGAAGATAGCCAGGCGGCTTGGCCTGGGTCTTGGGCTGGTTCTGGTGTTGTCCTGTATGACCACCGGGGTCGCGTTGTGGAATCTGCAGACACTGAGCGACGCCTCCTCTGCCATGATGAAGAAACCCCTGATGAAGGAGCGGCTCAGCAGCGACTGGTATCGGGCCATCGAATCGGGGATCATGCGCACCACCGCCATCGCCAAAAGCAGCGATACCTCACTGACGGCTTTTCTCGCTACCGAAGGGCCCAAGAAATCGGGGGATCTGCAAGAACATATCGGCAGCCTGCTCGACACCGATGAAGAACGGGCGCTGTTTGAGAAGATCGGTGTGCAGCGCAAGCGCTATCTGGCCGCGCGGGATCGGGTCAATCAGTTGAAGGCTGCCGGCCAGGCCGAGCTGGCGCTCAAGACACTGGAAAATGAATACGTGCCGGTGGCCAAAGAATTCCAGCAGCTCATGCAAGCCTTTCTCAATGTCCAGCGCCAGCAGATCGACCGCATCAATCTCGATATTGAACAGACGGCAAAGCAGAGCCGTCGGCTGCTGTTGATTCTGGAGGGGCTTGCCATCCTGCTGGCGGCCATCGTGGTGCACCTGCTGGCGCGCTCCATCATCGGCCCGCTGACCGAGGCGGTCGGTGTCGCGGACCGGGTCGCCCGCGGCGACCTGACGGCCAGCCTTCAAGTGGACGCGCGGGACGAGGTTGGCCAGTTGATGCAATCGCTACGTTCGATGACACTCAATCTGCGCGAGCTCATCAGCAAGCTGCGCATCAGCATCCACGGCATTGCCATCGCCTCGGCCGAAATCGCCACCGGCAGCCAGGACCTCTCGGTACGGACCGAGCAGCAGGCTTCCTCGGTGGAAGAAACCGCAGCCGCCATGGAACAGATCGCCACCACCGTCAAACGCAACGCCGAACACGCCCGGCGTGCCGACCAGACCACCGCCATCGCTTCCAGTGCGGCCTCGGCCGGTGGTGACGCGGTAGCGCGGATGATACGGACCATGGAGACCATCAATGCTTCATCCCAGAAGATCTCCAGCATCATCGGTGTGATCGATGGCATCGCCTTCCAGACCAATATCTTGGCACTCAATGCGGCAGTGGAGGCCGCCCGTGCCGGTGAACAGGGGCGTGGCTTCGCCGTGGTGGCCACGGAAGTGCGCAGCCTGGCGCAGCGTTCGGCGGCCGCGGCCAGGGAGATCAAGGAATTGATTACCGATTCGGTGCTCAAGGTCAACGCAGGCACTGCGCTGGTACAGGAAGCCGGCAAGACCATCCACGGTATCGTCGTGAGTGTGGAGAGCGTCGCCGCCATCATTGGCGATATCAGTTCCTCCGGCCAGGATCAGGCAAGCGGCATCGCCGAAGTCAGCGACGCCATCAACCTGATCGACGACGTGACGCAGAAGAATGCCGCCCTGGTGGAGCAAGCCATGGCAGCGGCGGCCGCCATGAAGGATGAGGCCCGCAGTCTGGCGGACCTCATCAGCATCTTCAAGCTTGAGGGGAGTCTCGAGACCCCGGTACTGGAGGACGCGTCCGGCAAGCCGGTCAAGCCATCGCTGGCGCTGCAGTATTGAGCGTTCAGGCCAGGCCGGACTGCCCTGCCTGCGGCCGCTCAAGCAGTGAACGGATGGCGGGATAGTCATACAGTTCGTCTCGCATCGCCGAGATCGTGTCGGCGCGTACGCCCGGCGGCGGCAGTCTCGGCAAGCCCGCTCTCGCCAGTGCGTCCAGTGCGCGGCGCAACATCCGGCGCGACTGCGCCACCTCGGCTTGCGGCCAACCGCGCGCCCGTGCCATGTTGTACAAACCGACCGGTCCGCTGGTGAGGCCATGTCCTACGGCGCGCCCCAAGAGCCTCAGTTCGTCGCGACGGGTATAGGTAAAGCGCCGGTAAGCCAGGGTGCCGCGCAGGTCCACGCTGCGCGTAGAGGTCTGCAGGGACCAGCGCGGATCATCCAGCGGCGGGTTGTCGAGGGCCGAGGGCGGTGGCCCGGAAAGGATGCGCTTGTTGTCGGCTTTGGTCACCCTCACCTCGCCGGTCGCAGCCGTGAAGGCGGCTCCCCCGGTGATCCCCACCGTGACCGCCCCGGCCAGCGGGGCAGGTTGCAGTTGGTGGCTATCGCCAGAGACATGCAGGCTGTCGATGTTGGTGAGGGTGTCGATGATCGGCATGCTGGTGCCGGTCGAGATTCCCCCTTGGAAAGCCTGCACGTAACGCTGGATGATCTGGGCGGACTCGCCCGGCTTGCGCAGGCGTGCGCGGCGATTACGCTTTTCGAGGTAGGACAGATCGTCCAGGCAACGGCCGATCAGACCGTCTGCCGGGAGCCGTTGCCAGTGCTCCATGTCGAACGATTCGAAGTCGTCGATCTCGCGGGTGGCGATGGCGATTTCCTCGGCCAGTTCGGCGCTGCGTCGCTGCAGCACCGCCAGCGGTCGTTGCCGGCTGCCGCCTGCGACAATCTCGCGTTCAAGCTCCAGTTGTTCCTTGATCAGCGTGGCGAACGCATCTTCGTACACCTCTCGGATAGCCGCCACGCGGATCTCCGGCTGGGTGATGAAGGATTGGCGCAAAGCGGCTTCATTCACGTCCGCTGCAGTGAGTTCCGAGAAGTGTCGCTTTGCCGCCTGCGGCAGCAGGAAATCACCCCATTTCACATTGGCGCGCAGGTTGTAACGGTGGCGGTTGCGCTGCTCATCCAGATAACCGGCCGCCCATTGCAAGGGAATGGTCGCGCCAAGGATGGCCGGACCGGCAATCTGGCCGGCTACGGGCACGGTGGCCGTGATCACTGCGCCGCTCACGCCGATGCCGTTGACGGCCATGCCCCAGGCCTTGCTGTAGGTCTGGGTACGATTGAGACCGATGCGCCGCCGGTAGGTACGGTCGATCAGCTCGTGCAAGTCCATGAAGGCCGCGACCAGGCCGGCCAGTGCTGCGGATTGATCGTCACCATCGACCACTCGTTCGAACTGCGTGATCGCCTGTTCCAGCGCCTGCCGACGGGCGACGGCCCTGTGCAGGATCTGCCCCATGTCCGGGCTCTTGTCGATCTCCGGTCTGACCACGGGCTGTCCGCCGGCGCGTTTGAACGATTCCTTGATATCGGTGTACGTGCGCAACCGACCCGTGACGAACGGATTGATCAGGTTGGGCGGGAGTTCATGGGCGAGTATCTTGCACACCTCCGCCAGCACCTTGAGCGCTTCACCACTGCCCGGCAACTCCGATACGCCCAGGCTGATCAGTGCGGCGGCAGTACTGACCACCCGCCCGGCAACACTGTGCAGCCCCTCATAACGTCCGGCAGCCCTGATGCCACGCAGATAGTTGGCGACATCGATATTGAGCGCCTCCATCATGTGCGCGGTGGCCACGTCAGTGAGCAGCGTGCGGGAATAATTTTCGGGATGGCAGCGCAGTTCGGCGAGCAGATCGTCAATCCGCTGGTGATACAGGCGCTGCAGTGTCTGGCGGTCCTGGTCGGACTTTGGCAGGTGTGGCAGGAATTTTGCAAGATTACTCTTGGGAAAATAGATTTCGGCGGCTCGCCGCAATTTGATCGCAGCCACCGCATGTCCCAGGTCCAACTGACGATCGATGGCATGTTGGTATTGCAGCAGCAGCTCACCGCGCCGCGCAATCTGCAGCAGCGCCGGGGAGACCGTCGGATCGCCGTCGACAGGCGCTGCCTGGCTGTCGATGAGGCTGACGTGATCGAGTTCGCTGTCGGCGATCTCCTCGGACGGTGGCGCGGCGCGTCCTTGCGGCAAGGGTGCCGAAGCGGTCCTGCGCACCTGCGCCAGCAAGGCCGCGGCTGCGCGGCGGTCGGAGATGATGCGTTGCGAGTGGCCACGCTCATCTTCGTCGTCGGCCGCCAGCCGGGGCTGAACGGTGCCGTCAGACGGAGCAACTGCACCGGCCAGCGGCGGCAATTCAGAAAGCGTAGGCAAGTGAAAAGAGGTGGAAGCGGTTTTCATGGAACGTATCAAAGACTTTGCGGATCAGCCGTTACCCGCGGCGAATTTGTTTGCGCTGTCGATGCGCTGCTGCAATTGCGCCTGCGTATGTCGGGCGCTGCGGGCGCTGTATTCGATCATCGTCCGCTTCACGACCGCCGTGGGCAAGGCGAACATGGAACGGCCAATCGCCTTCAATGCGCGGACAGCGAGACCCGGCTGGAAACCGACACGAGGCGTTTCGCCGCGCTTGGCATCGTCGCGCATCTCGCTGCGCTGGGTGATCTTGTCGTTGACCAGTGCACCGCTGGAGAAGGCACCGGCCACGCCGATCAGGGACATGACCGAGGCGATGGCATAGCGGCCACCGTTGCTGATCACCGGTGCGGCTGCGGCCGCCACTGTGGGGGTGGCCGCCAGTACGGGAGCCAGGCTGTTGAGCGGAGACGGGGACTGGGCCAGCATATGTACGGCCCGGCGATGCGCCTCGGTGGACTCCGCCTGGATCATGCGTATCAAGGCCGAGACCACCAGCGGCATATTGCTGCCGGCGAACACCATCTGGAACTGGGCACCCACCCGCTGCGCCACCTGCGGAATGAAGTCCGAGGGCAGACGCATGCGCACCCATGCCGTACGCAGGGCGGTCTCCCAGTCGTGCTTGCCGTCGACGCTGCGCAAGAGGATTGCGCGATTCTCCGGCGAGACATCCAGCCAGCGGTCTGCCTGGACATGCTCCTTGTCCGCCTTCACCTGTGCCAGTTCTTCACCCAGGGCCGCATAGCGCTGCCGCGCACCTTCCATACTGTCGAGCTTGCGCTCATGGATGGCCAGCGCCCTGCCCTCGCCTGCCTCGGGGTCCGCGCTGGTGGCAGCCAGGGTGCGCCACTCATGCGGATTCATGCCGAGCATGTCGGCCATCTGCTGCTCCAGATACTGGATCTGCAGAGACAGGTACTCCTTGAATTGGCCCAAGGCGACTGCCTCGCCACGGGTCCATTGGCGCGGAACATCGCTGAGGTCAAGGTGTTCCGTCGAGAGTTCTTCCAGGCTCAGCCGGCCCTGCTCCAGTTGCGTCTGCTGCTCGGGCCGGATCAAGCGGGTCGAACGCAAGGTGGCCAGCAGGGTATCGCTTTGCTTGGCCAACTGTCCCTTGGGCCCGGCCCAGAATTGTTGCAGGCCCATGGTCAATACGGCCGTGCCGATCTGGATATAGGCCGACAGGTGCGAATTGCCCGTGGCCGTACCGCTGATCTGGCCGGCCAGCGTACCCGCCACGCGCAGCACACGATTCCATGCCAGGTAATACTGGCTGACGTAGTTGAGTTCGGTGACGTCCTTGCGCACCTGGAATTCTTTCTGCAACTGCGTGTGCCGCTGCATCAGGCCAATCGCCTCCTCACCGTGCCGCTGCATTTGCTCCACCCGCGCATTCCACGCCGGCGAACCTTTCTCCAACGCGGCCAATGCCTCGCTATGTGCTTCCATGTGCTTGGAACACACCTCCATCTGGCGCGTGACATTGATGAGCTGCTGCCGGGTCTCGGGATAGAGGGGCGCCCGCATTTCCTTCGAGCGTGCCGGTTGCCCCTTGGCGCGCATCAGCTCCTGGCGCGCCACCATGGGAATCTGAATGGCCGCATTGATCATCGGCGTAATCAGTGAAAAGCCCAGCTGCATGCACAGGTTGACCAGCGCATAGTGGACCGGATGATTTCTGAGTTCGTCGCGCGGGACCGAAGCGGTATAAATGGACGGCAGCACCGAAAGAAAATTGCCCAACTGGCTGCTCATTGCGTACACCGTACCCGAACCGATCCAGCCCCCCTTGAAGACGCCACCCACCACTGCCTTGAATTCCTCCGGCGTGATGTGCTGCATCTGCAGATAGAGTTCTTGCGCGCGGGTCCAGTCCTGCTGCGCTTGCGGCCTGGCCAGCTGCGTTTGCTGTTCCCTTACGAATGCAAGTGCCTGCTCGGGATTGACCGGCCGATTCTTGACCTGCAGGTAGTTGTCCAGGATCTGCCGCAGTTCGATATCGCCGGCGCGCGCGGTGTCGGCTGCCGAAGCCAGTGGCAGGACATCCAGTTCCTGCACTGCCGGCGCCTGTTGCTGAACGATTTCCCGCAAGCTGGCCGGGGGCGGTGTCAGGCTGATGCTGATGGACGGCACCGGCCCGGCAGGGGGCGATGTCGATCCTGATTCGCGAGTCGGCGACAGGGTGCCGGCCTCGGTAATTTCCGTTGTGATGTGCATGATATGTTCCGAAATCGGGGCTGGTGCGCTGGCTTATGCCGCGCTGAAGAGCCGGTGTTGGGTCTTGGATCTGGTGCGCGTGGCACTTTCCAGGAAGTGGTTCTGCTGCCATTGCCTTGCTTCGGCGGCATAGTGGACGAAGGCATTGACCAGTTTGCGGGCATCGATCTGCGCCAGTTCGGCGCGTCCCATCAGCATGGCGTGGCCGGTCTCAAAGTTGACCGAGAAAGTCGGCGTGCCCACGCCGAACATCAGCAGATTGCATTCCAGCAGGCGCTGCAGGATATCGGCGCGGTCGCCGTTGTCGGGGATGGGGCCGAAGTCGCAAAAGTAGGCGAGGCTGCCCTCCTCCATGGCCGCACTATCCATCAGGGTGAAGTTGATGCCGTCGATTTCCAGGTGGGCATGCCCGGCCACCCCCTCCGGTGGCTGGATGTTGGCAAGCCGGGAGATGTCGGCCACCAGTGTGCCAAAGTCAGTTTCTTTCATTGAGGTCTTTCGAAGTTGGCCACGGACTTGGTCCGCTGTTGTTCTGGAACCCATTTCATCAATAGGCATCTCGCGCCTATTGATGAAATGGGTTCTATGCATGTCACACAGATGTCAGCTTCGTTCGTTAACAATGTCGAAAGCGAGCGACTCCGTGCACAGTCATGGGTCACCATTGCCGTGATCACAGTTCCACTCATCACGGCATGTTCATCGCGATCTGCCGGGTTAGTTCACCGGGTGACAGGGGCGTAGCGCGGCCGATGGTCTCGCGTGAGCGCCATGGGTGCCATGAGAGAAATAGAAAAAGAGCTGCCCGATAGAACCTGCTTCCGGGGAACTTGGTATAAACCGGCAGTTTCAGAGAGCAAGACAGGAGAAAGCCCGGTGACCCGTTGCGCGTACTTCGTGCGTGCAGATGCGACGGCATTGCGCCGTCGTTGTGCTGCCGGCAGGATGCGGACGAGGGCGCGCCCCCGTCCGTCATGGTCCGCGCTTCAGCGCTTGCTGGTCAGCATCTCGTGCAGTTCGATGCGGTTATAGGCAATGCGCAAGGCATCGCGCGGATTGATCCGCTTCTTGGCGATCAACTGGATCAGGACATCGTTGAGCGTGCGGGACATATTATCTTCCTTGCGCTTCATGAAGTCGCCGATGAGCGGCAGCTTTTCCGGATCCGTGATGAAGGGCGCGATCTGCTGGTTGTTGTTGAACACCATCTCGCTGGCCATCACGTGTTGTTCGCCATCCTCGGAAGGCAGCAGGCTCTGGAAGATGACGCCGATCAGCGAATCCGCCAGCGATGCCGCCCGCTGAGTGCGTTGATCGGGCGGAAAGAAACTGAGAAGTTTGGTAATGGCGCGCACTGCACTGCTGGTATGCAGCGTGGCCAGCACGAGGTGCCCCGACTCACCGGCATGCAGGACCGTGTCGGCAGTCTCGAAGTCGCGAATTTCTCCGACCATCAATACGTCGGGTTTTTGACGCAGGGCTTCGCGCAGACCGCTGGAAAAACTCGCGGTATCGGTGGGCACCTCTTTTTGAGAGATGATGGATTGCTTGCGTTGAAGTTCGTATTCGATGGGCTCTTCGATCGTGACGATATGCGCGTGACGGGTGGCGTTGATGTACTCCAGCATGGAGGCCATGGTGGTCGTCTTGCCCGCCCCGGTTGGTCCGGTGATGAGGATGAGGCCCTTGGTGACATCCAGGATGGTCTTGATGTAAGGCGGCAATCCGGTGCTTTCCAGCGCCATCGGCTCCAGCGGGAAGCGGCGGATCGAGATCGCCACCCGTGTGCCACGTGCCATGCGGAACACATTGCAGCGCAGACGCCAGCGGTCAAGAATGAACGGAGAATCGATTGCCTTGTCGATGATCTTGTCCTCCCAATCCTCGTCGATTGCGTTGAGCAGAGGTTGCATCTCTTCGAGCGTCACCGGAGAGTCGCCGCAAGACTGCCAGCCACGTGGCGTCTTCAGCATCAGCGGCTCGTCCTGCTCGATATGGATATCGGAGAACGTTTTTTGGTTATTAAGCAGCAGGAGAAGTTCTTGCTGCATATCTCGCGCAAAGGAGGAATTGTTTGCCATTCGGTCACCTGGATGATCATGAATTATTGAGCAACCGGAGAAACACTATTGCCTTGCCTGTCCAGTTTTGGCATTGAACCACCAGGGAGGAAACCGTTGCAGAGCCCCAGGGATCGAATGAAATTGCTCTATATTAATAATTAAAGTATACCTTCCGTTGAATGACGAGATGTTCAAGAATTCTCAACTTTTTGACAACCGAAATCTGGAATATCCATCGACGTAGAGATGGCATAACACAGCTTGAATCGCGAAATGAAAATAGCATGCTATCTACGTAACCCGTCTGTATATGTCCAAGTGAAGGAAGCACTAATGCGAGCTGGCCTCGAGCCAGTGCATTTCACGACGGAGACTGATCTCTTGCGCTCGCTGCGGCGCAGGGGATTCAGCCTGATCATCATCGATATCACCGAGCCCCCCGGCAGTGACGATAATATTTTTTCCTGGCTGAACTACCGGAGCGGCGACCGCACCCCGACCCTGGTCTTGTCGCCCACCCGGAGCGCCGAGCTGGCTGCGCTGACCCTGGACAGCGGGGCTGACGACTTTCTGGTCCGTCCTTTCGAAGTCATTGAGTTTACTGCGCGTGTGAACGCCCTCATCCGGCGCTCGGCACCGGCCGCGAGCCGGCGCACGATTGAATATGCGGGATTTTCCCTGAACCGGGAATCCACCCGGTTCAGCTATCAGGGAACGCCGATCAACCTGACCCCGCGCGAATTCAGCATGGCGTGGCTGTTCTTTTCCTCCCCCGGAGTCTATATCTCGCGCGAGACCATCGGTGCCGTGATCTGGAGCACCGACAGTGACATCGCCGGTCGCACCATCGAACAGCACGTCTACAAGCTGCGCAAAAAGCTGCAGATCGACCCCGACCGGCCGGTGGTCATGATCCGCACCGCCTACAACCAGGGATATCGGCTGGAATTATGCAAGGAGGCTGGGTCCAGTCAGCACACCGCAGACCCGGACGACTACCTTCCCGCCTGAACCAGCGCTTCGGTCGGGATATTTCGATAGACCCGCCGCGCATATTCGATTCTCAGTTTGGGATTTCTGGCGTTGTAGGCACCGACCGCCTCCCAGGTCGGTCCCATTCGCTGCATGTTCTGGGAGAGAATCCATGCGCCGACCTGCAGATTGACACAGGGATCCTTCAGGCGGGACTCGTCGATCCCGTACTTCTTCAGCGTGGGCAGCCAGGTGCTGTTGATCTGCATCAGACCGATGTCGTAGGAGCCGTTCTTGTTCTGGTTCCTTGCCAGAGGATTGAGATTGGATTCGGTTTTGGCGATCGCATACAGCAGATGCACGTTCACGCCGTACCAGTTGGCGACCTGCTCCCAGCAGGCGTGCGCCAGGCCGCAGCTTGACGCCAGCAGCGTGCCGGCCAACAGGTTGCGCCAGCGACGCCGCGCGAGGAGCGCACTGGCCGCAGTGCGCTGATCAGGGTGAGTAAGTACCATTGGCATATCTAAAAGTCTTGTCCTGGTAGCAGATGAGGGGCGTGGCGTTCTGGTCCATCAGGATCGTGCCGATCGGAAACTTGATGAAAGGATTGCCATCGTCGTCAATTGCGTTGTAGTTGCAGGGATCATGAGGATTAGCGGAGTCGTACAACTGGATACGCGGCGAATGCATGCCGCCCTTCGAGTTGACGTTGCCCTGGGCGTAGATGTTGTCGACGTTGATGTTCTTGCCGACCGCGAGGTCGATGCCAACGCTCATGTTTCGACCTGCGCTCATATCGTTGCCGGCTCCGACGTTGCCTTGGCTATTAATGTCGCCAGTGGCGGTGATGGTTCCCCCGGAGCTGACGGACTGGCTGGCGGCCAGCTTGCTGGCATCAAGGGTGCCGGGTACGGTCATGTTGCCTTGCTGGTCCACCGCCAGTGCCACCCACTTGGCACCATCATAGGTAAATGCACGGCTGAGCCCGGTGACCATGCGCACATCGCCGGCCTGATTTCCTGAACTGGGCAGAGCCGCCCAACTGGCCACCGGCTCGCGCCATTGGGATGAGCTCGACCAGCGGCCATTGCTGGCGCAAGTGATCAGGTTGCGCGTGGCGCTATCGATGGCAATGCCCGCCTCTGCCACGCCGGCCGCATTCAGGCAGGACGTGCCGCTTTGCACCAGTGCCGTCGACGCAAACCGCACCGGCGTATTCATGCGGTTGAGTTCGGGTCGCCCCGGCACTGCGCTACGGTACAGAAAATCCGTGGAGAGTTGTCCCGGCCCGTCGTAAAAGAGGCTCGACACCAGATGGCCACCATCGGCGGCCCCGCCGCTCAATGCCGGGGCACCGCTGCAGGCCACCGAACGATAGGCATCGGTCGCCATGCTCCACGAGGCACCACGCGCTACGCCGGGATTGGCGGCCGTAATGTAGCCGCTGCCGAGGCCGGCATTCATGGAGACGGCGGCGATCTCGCGATCGGGAATCTTGTTGCCTCCGCTGGTGATCACCAGGGCATCGAACTGCCCGGGATGACCCGTCGGATCCGGCTGGCGCACCAGGACGCAGGGAATCTGTCCGTAGGGATTGCTAGGTGCCATCCCGCTGGCAACCAGCTTGGCGGCTTTCAGATCGGCCAGGCCGATAGCCACTACCGTGCTGGCGGTGGGGGTGGCGCTTTGCAAGGCCTGGTTGTTGATACTGAGATATTTCGCCGCTGCCGCGCTGATCTGCGACTGATAGTAGGCGGTCTGCGTGCCCTTGAGATCATCGATGGAGTCGTCGATCAGATGCGCCAGACCCAGCAGGATCATCGAACCGATGACCAGTGCGCCGAGCACTTCAATAATGGCGAAACCGCGCTGCGGACGGATACGTGAGGAGGGATGAGGCATGGGATCGGCTCCGAAAAAAAAGCGCAGGCCGGGCTGCACGAACAGCGGCAACAACTGGAAAACGGAAAATCAGTCACAAGGCTTGCGACACGCTTGCCTCATTGGGTCATCGCGATCCACAGCGGAGAACCATCCGGAACGGCTCTGCCGGCCAACGCGGTGACGGAAATGCCGGTATCACCGAAGAGCCCCGACTGCAGTGTGCTCTTGCCGCTCCGGTAGACGCCGACCAGCAGGGAATTGCCGGAGAGCTGGGTGAGATCGGCGAGAATGTTGAATGGGGGCAGCGACGTCCCGTAGACATAGATGATTCCGTCCTGGTCACGGTAGTTGCTCCAGATCAGCCGGTCACTTTGCTGATAGAGCAGCGACCAGCTCGGCAAGGCGTGCGCGCTCTTGAGGGTCTCGATGGAGACGCTTGTGCCGCGCAGGTCGTTGGCACTGAAATAATCGATGACCGCCTGGCGGTACAAGGCCATCTCCGCTGCCGTTTCCCGGACGCGATTGGACTGGACCACGGCCAGTTGCTGACTGCTGGTGCTGCAATAAAAGCCACCCGCCGCAATCATTGCCAGTGCCACGATGAGGCCCCACATCGCTCTGTCCTTTCCTTGGTCGACATCATTGCCACCGGTTGATGCGCGTTCCTGCATCAACCCGGTGGTCGCACCCACCGCCTCGCTGGCGGCAGGGGCAGCAGCGGCTTTCAGGAGGCGGTGAAGGTGATCGAATTGCCGGCTGCCGAATTCACCGTGCACAACGAATTGGCATTGCTTACCGTTGCCGGGAAGCTGGTGATCGGATTGTTGCCGCCCTGGTCGATCTGGGTCCAGCCGCTGGCACCGCTGATCATGCTCACGCACACATCCTGCGGTACTGCGTTGTAGGTGATGGTAAAGCCGGTGCTGGTTCCAACGATGGTCACTGCCCCACCCCAGCTGTTGCTCAGGGTGGTATTGGTCGGACGTGCCAGGGTGTTGGGGATGGCATTGGCCAGCAACAGGCTGGGCACCAGCGAGGACGTCGGATAGCTCTGGCCGATATAGAGCTTTCTGACGGCGGTTCGGATGGCCACGACCTCTTCGGTCATCTGGTTGGCCTTGGCGCTGCCGAAGGCACCGGTGAGCAGAGAGACCGCGCCCAGCACCACAATGGCCGCAATGCCCAGGTAGGCAATCCCTTCCAGCAGCGACGCCCCTTGCTGTCGCGCCAGCAGGCTGTCTGAACGGATGGCCAGATGGTTTTTTTTGCTATGGATGTATTTGCACTTCATCATGCTTCCTTGTCTGGTAGTTCAATGGACACTTCGCGTTAGTGCTGCAATTTCCTGCTGGATGCCGAAAAATCCGGTCACGAGCCAGCCAATCACCAAGGCCAGGGTAATGATGGAAAAACCGTTCAATACCTTCATCCTCAGCGAGATGGCCTCTACGCCCTGCTCCATCCATTCATCTGCCAGAAGCCTGAGCGCTTCTGCAAATCCTTTGTATTCCGCATAGACACACAGGTCATCGATGACTTCCTTGGACGGAAACTGATACCCCGCATTGCGCAGTGCCTCGCCGCAATTCAGGCCCGAACGCACACCCAGCAAGGCACCGTCCAGTCGTTCGCGCAACCAGGGTTGTGCCATCGCTGACAGGCGCAGCAGCGACTTCTCCACCGTCACGCCGGCCGACTGCAAGGCCGAGAACGCGGTAAGGAATCCGCATCCGACCATCAGGCGATAGATGGAATAAGGCGGCAGCCGGTCCACCAGGATGCGCAGCGAACCGGTCCAGCGACTCATCGACAGCGCCAGGGCGACCAGCAGTACCAGCAAGCCCAGCACGGCATAAGCCATCCACTGCTGTACCCACAGCGACATCAGGTACAGCGACCGGGCCGCACCATGCCAGCCGGAGGGATCGATCATGCGGGTGAACTCGGGGATAACCCGGGTTCCGAACAGGTAGATGTAGACGATCACCAGCGCCAGCACCGATAAGGGATAGGCCAGTCCGCCCAGGATCACCCCCTTGATCTTCTTGCCTGCCTGCACCACGCTCACCACCGCCATGAGCGTGTGCTCCAGCTTGCCGGACTGTTCGCCGGCCATGATGATCATCTGCTCCGAGCGCGGCACCCACCATTCCAGACCCTCGGCCAGCAGACGCCCGTTCTGCACCATGCGCCGACAGTCATCCAGGACGATGGCCAGCGGCTCACCCGGCTTCTTGCCGTGCTCGGAGGCGCGGTCGCGCAACTCTTCCAGGATCTTGAGCAAGGGCAGTCCATGCGAGAGCATCTTGGCGATCTTGCGGTACAGGCTCAACCTGACCGTGGCCGTGAATTGGGTCCGGGCCCACCAGCGATTGAGATCACGCAGCACCGTCGGCCTCCACTACGTGCAGGTGAGGTGCGGCGGTCACCGCCGCTTCCTGGAAATATCCGACCACCTTTTCCGCCATGGCCGGATCGATCAGACCGGCCACGACCTTTTCGAGTGCATGATCGGCGATGCTCCGGCCGCCCAGGGATTGCTTCCAGTGGCGCCACGCCTGACATTTCTCGCCCATCCGCAGATGGCGGAAAAAAATCTCGTCCGGCACGATGACCTCGGCAACGACGGTCCGGCCGATCGTGCCGCGATGCGAGCAGACCTCACACCCCGGGCCGCAGAGGAAGACGTCCTGCAGACGATCCGGGATCACCTTGCGCAAGCGCGCCAACAAGGCCGCCGGCACCCGATCCAGGTGCGCCAGCAGTGGCTGCCTGCAATGCGGGCACAGCTGCTTGACCAGGCGCTGGCTGATCAGGCCGGTGATGACGGTGTGGTCAAGCACCAGGCTCTGCTGCAAGCCCAGATCGACGAGACGGTCCACAATGGCCATGGCACTGTTGGCATGCAGGGTGGTCCAGATCTGGTGGCCTGTCATCGAGGCACGCAAGGCATTCTGGGCTGAAGCCCGGTCGCGTATCTCGCCGATCATGATGGTGTCCGGGTCGAGCCGCATGGCATTGGAGATCGCCGCCGAGAACAGGCGCGAGCGTTCCTCTTCGGTGTGGGCATTGGTCACCGTGGTCTGGACCGCGCCTTCGATCGGATATTCGACCGGATCTTCGATGGTCAGTACGTGCAGTTTCCCCTCGCTTTCCAGAATCTGCCCGCAGAGCACACGCTGCAGCGTGGTCGACTTGCCCGAGCCTGTAGGCCCGCTGATGATGTTCATGCCGATGGGCTGCTCCTTCAGACGCTGCAGGTCGCTCACATGCTGGTCGGAGAAGCCCAGCGAGCGCAGGTCCAGGTTCTCGCCCACATCGTTGTACAACAACCGCAGTACCATCACGCTGCCCTCGTTGGTCGGCACCGTGGCGATGCGCACCCCATACAGTTCCGGCGGCAGCTTGTCACGGTCGGCGATGCTGGCATCCTGGCGTTCGGTCGGTTTGTAGGAGCTGTCCGACACCGACGTCATGGCACCATACAAGGTCGCCAACAGGCGCTCACCGTACTCGCGGGTCTGTCCCCCCACTGGCAACAGATCGTTGTGAATGCGGAAATAGATCTCCGTACAATTCTTCCGCACCCGCAGGTGGATGTCCGAGGCCCGCACCCGGCAGGCCTTGTTGAGCATCTCCTTGGCCGTGACCTGCATCATCGAGTGTTCCTGATTGCGCTCGGCCTGGATCGGCAAGCCATTACTGTTGATGCGACGGATCAGCTCGATGCTGGCCTGCACTTCCCTGAAGGGATGGCCCATGCGCTCCAGCCGCCCGCGATAGGACAGCACATGCGGATTGAATGCCTGACCGGCCGCCACCAGCAGCCGGCCATCACCCAGCAGGCAGAGCAGTTTCTTCTCTTCCGGTCGCGCCTCCAGGCTGCCGGCATTGCTGAGCAGGCCCAGTCCACAGAGTGCCTGCAGATCATCGAGTCCGAGTGTGGCCTGCCCCTTGCCCGCTGCCTGGCCCTCCTGCCGTTCGGCATGCTGGATCATCGCGCAGCACTCCTGGCTGGCGCGGCAGGCATACCCAGTGCCGTGCCCGCGTAAGCGCCGTTGAAGACCGCGCTCTGCGGTGCATAGGTTCCCAGGCGGATACGCTGATTGGACTTGGACATCACCACGACCTCGCGTGGCGTCACCGAGACCACTTTCATGCCATTGGACAAGGTATCTCCCTGCTGGACATCGACGATGCTGCCGTCACTGAGCTGCAGGGTGGCGAAAATCTTGCTGCCCACGCCTTCGATGGCGCGGATCACCGGGTCACCCACCACCACGGGCTGGGTGATGGCAGCGGTCATGTTTTGCTTCACGGCGATCTCATTCTGTCGCGTGACGATGTTGGACTGGATCTCCAGCTGTCGTTCTCGGGCCTTCAATACCAGGGTTTCCGCTTCGATCCGCGTGAGGCTCTCGGAGACGTTTTCAGCCGAGGCCGACATCACATGCAGCGCGGTGGCTGCGACCCAGATCAGCGCCAGATTATTTTGCATAGATCGTTCCCTCCAGGGACCACTCGGCCCCGTGATAAACAAGTTTTTCGACCCGGACGCCCGGGCGGCTGAGCATGGTGGCGATGTCGGTCGGTGCCATGCCATGGGCATTGATGGAAAAAAGGAAAGAGCGCCATCCCGGCTGCCACTGCTGTTGTTGCGGCTGTTGCGGTTGTTGCTGTGCCTGCAGCTTCAGCGGCGCGACCGCGCTCACCTTGATGGGCAGACCGATGGCCTGGAAGCGCGACATCAGCCCTTCCAGGGTGGGCTGCGCCTCGCCCAGCACATCGTTGTCACCGCTTGCCATCGACAGGGGGTGGACATAGCTGGCCTTGTCGCCGCTGGCATCGACAATGGCGTCCGGCACCTGGGCGCGCAGCAGGGCGATGGTCGAATCGCCGCGCTGCCAGCTGTAGCTTTGTCGCTCCGGTGTGCAGAGGTAACTTTCAAGCTGCCAGCCGCCTGCGGTCAGATGATCGAACTGATGCATGCAGGTCTTTACCATCACTGCCGGCAACGGGATGTGCGACCAGGGATGCGCGGCGGCCTGGGCCTCGCGCTGGATCTGCTCGCGCGCACGGGCGATGGCCTGCTCGTTTTCTTGTTCCGCCTGCTTTTGCTGGTAATAGCGCCAGCCCAGCCATCCGCCCGCGGCCACCAGCAGGGCGGCCGCGGCCCCCGCTACAGTGGGCAGCCAGGACGGCACGCCGTCGATCTGATACAGGCGCCACCACTTGTGCACGCGAATGCTGCCGTCCTTCTTGCGCGGGATCAGGGTGGCGATGGTGCGGGCGTTGAAATTGTGGAAGCCCATATCGGCCAGCTCGGGCTCGCCGATGACCACATTCCATCCTCCCAGCGCATAGTCGGAATGCAGCCGGTCCAGCACCTCCTCCTTCTCGCCCACGAAGTCGCCGTTGGGCAGGAAGTTGGCGTCGCGCACGGCCAGGTACAGCCACTTCCCGTCCGGGAGCATGAACACCCCCAGCCAGTTGTGGACCGCCTGCTGCTCACCATCGTAGAAGGCCCCCTCGATGGCCAGCGTCTTGGAGACGATCGCCGCCAGCGAGAACATCCCGCAACGCCCGCCCTCCCGGCTATGCGCAAAACCGGCCTGGGCGGTGGAGTGATCCATGCGGATGACCAGCAGATCGGAATCGATCTTGCGGCCGAGGTCGATGGCCTCCTTCTTCAGTTCGCGCGGACGCGACAGGGACTGCCAGAAAAGCCCGCAGACGAAGCGGTGCTTTTCTATCTGGGTGACATAGCTCGCCATGGCTCGGGTCCTGTTCCTCAGATCGCGGCCATGGCCACCGGCGTGATCAGCACAACGATGATTTCCTTGTTGTTCTGGCCATTGACGCCGCCACCGAGGAGGAAATTCCTGGGCGTGCCCACGCCTTTGAAATCGAGGTTGTCATCGGTCTGTTCAAAGCCGCTGATGATGAGGGTCTCGTTGGACTTCATGGCGACACGCTGCAGGAAATTGCGGGTATCGAGTTCAGGGGATTCGATACGGCTGCCATTGCTTTCGATCTGCCGGATGCCGCGCAAGGTGGAGATGTCAGTGGAGAACTGCAGCATCACCGTGCCATTGGTCAGCACGTGCGGCAGGATGCTCATGTTGAAGCCGGCCGTCACTACCCCCGGGATCAGCGTGGTGGTGGTGCCGACCTGCGCCACGATCGACGTCTGCGAAGATTGCAGGTAACTGGTCTGGCGCGCCACCTGCACCGGTACGGGCTGGTTGTTGAGGGTCACGACCGAGGCGGTGGTCTGACGACGCACCTTGCCCTGTTCGGACAAGGCATTGATCACCGCCGTAGTGCCGGAGAACTTGGAGGAGCCGACGATACCCGCCGTGAAATTGCCGGAGCCCGGCGAGGCTGGCGTAAAGCTGTTGCTGATGCCGAAGTTCCGGTTCAGGCTGTTGTAGACCGCACTCCAGTTGATGCCGTATTCGTCGGAATGCGACAGACTCACCGACAGCACCGTGACATTGATGGCGATCTGGCGTGACAGCGCCTTGTTCTCGCCATCGATATAGGCGGCGATCTTGTCCAGGGAATCCGGTGTATCGACGACCGTGATGGCCCCGGTGGCAGGCGAGGCCAGTACCTTGCCATAGGGCGAGAGCATGACCTTGATGGCATTCTCGATACCACTGTAGACCGACAGCTTCGAAGCGACCCCGGTGTTCTGGGAATTGTTGGCCGATACGGCGCTGCCACTGGAAGTCGTGCTGCCCCCGCCACTGCTGCCCCCTCCGGAGACGCCGCCGGTGGAGGTGGCACCGCTGGTAACGGTGGCCGTGAAGGTGGAGTCGCCCGGAATGGCATTGATCTGGAAGTTGCGCGACTCCGTGTGGAAGAACTGAATTGTCCCGTCGACGTATTTCCATGAGACGCCGAACCGCGCAGCGGCGGTATCAAGCAGCCCCTTGAGCGAACCATTGGCATAGGAAATCCGTACGCCCGTCGACGCATCTGCCGGCAGGGACAGCAATTGCGGCGTCGGTGCAGAGGGCAGCGGCAGGCGTGCGGCATTACCCGCCGCCGCGCCGGGTGCTGCCCCCGGGCCATTCTCGCCGGGCAAACCAGGCGGCAGCGGCTGCGTAGCATTGAACCCGGCCGCGCCGGGGCGATTGCGGAATGCCATGCCGGCCACTTCCTGGGTATCGGCCGTAACCCGGCTGGGAATGCCGGTGCGCAAGGTGATGCGCTCGGCCAGTTCGCTCAGCGAATAGAGGGTGCGATCAAAGGTGGTGGGTTCGTAGAAGATGGGCGGCAGCGCCGGTTGCCCCAGCTTGACCACGTTCTTGCCCAACCAGATTCCGCTATCGTGGGTCACCAGTGGCGTGGACGGCATCACCGCGCCTGGTGCGGTGCGACCGACTTCCTTGACCAGGCTTGCGGTCTTGTCGGTGGTGGCATCGATATCGTTTTCCATCTGGTGCAGCGCGGTGCATCCGCCCATGACGACGACCAACGGTGCCAGCGCCCAGTATTTTGCCTTCATCATTCCGCTCCCTTGGCCGTGATACGCAAGACCTTGTTACCTTGATAGAACATGGCTTTCATCGGGATCTCGGCACTTTCCATGCCGCGTGTGACGGCCCCGACCGCTTCCTCGAAACTGCCATGGACAGTGGTACGGGTCTCGACCGCGTAGTCCACCGGCAGCTCCCACACCAGTTGCCAGCCAGCCTTGCTGGCCCAGCGTGCCAGGGCGGCATTGAGGGTCTTGTCAGAGACGATGATTTCCCAGGTCTCCTGCGCATCCGGCGCCGTCGGACTCTGCGGCAGCGCTGCCGGCAGCTGCTCCACATCCGCTGCGGGCGCGATGGCGCCGCCATTCTTGCCCTTCCCGGTTGCCCGCGTCTTCTGACCATCCAGCTTGGCCAGCATGATCACGCCATTGTCGCCGGCGGCCAGCCCCGTCGCGGTATCGCAGTCATCGGAGAAGCCGCCGTCGCCCGCCAGCAGGTCGAACCGGCCCGTCACGGGGAACAGATGCTCGGTGGAGGTCTGCGCATGGGCTGGCTGCATGCTACCGGCCAGCAGCGTGCAACCCAGCGTAAAGGAGAAAATACTTAGTACTCTGCTCATGCATTTGTAAGTAATTTGTTCTGAATACATGACTAACCCTTATGCGTCATTTGGTTGATTTCTTCACCGCCCGATGCTCTTGTCAGGGTGTTGCGGCGATACAGA
Organism: Herbaspirillum sp. DW155; assembly: GCF_037076565.1. Lineage (NCBI taxonomy): Bacteria > Pseudomonadati > Pseudomonadota > Betaproteobacteria > Burkholderiales > Oxalobacteraceae > Herbaspirillum > Herbaspirillum sp. DW155. Next base: position 2,698,175 of record NZ_AP029028.1, read on the forward strand.
AAGTGGCATCTGTCCGCAATTTTCCTCGAGACTGGCTGAGCGACCTTTACCTTGCTGGCTTCTGTTTGTTTGATTTCTTGTTGATAGTAAAGAAGATTCAAGACGGAGATTCTCAAAAAATATGACCGGCATTTTCTTAGAATCCTCCCCGGTATTTCTTAAAAAGACCGAACGTTCGCTTCCTCATCAAATCGTTCTCAAGGCCCGTTGCCCTCTTCTGCAACAAGGTTGTCACCATTCCGTAATTACCTACATCATTCCGACGCCGGCGGGTCGCTTGCACTGGACCCGCGTTCGTGTGGGCAGGCGCAAGCCGTTGCCAATGGGGCTGAAAGGGCCAGCTGCAGCAGTGCTTACCGGAGCGGCAGGGGTATCGGATGCGGTGGTGGCCGCCGCGGTGGCGGGCGTCGCGCTGGCCACTGTCGTCTCGCTCGCACCAGCGGCATGCGGTGGCGGTCCTACCGGCAGCACGGGGCCGGTCGTGGTGCCGGGGATGCCTGGAGGCAGCGCAGGCATCGGTGCGGCTGGCGCACCCGGCATTGTTCCTGGCGCAGCGGGAGTGGCGGGAGTGGCCGGCGCAGCCGATTGGTCAGGCGACTTTTCGCGCAATGCCCTGGTCGTGGACACATCCAGACCGTCGGTGCCGGTGATGCGCGGCGTGATGAGGAACAGTCGTTCCTTGGTGCTGGTGGACTGCGATTCACTGCGGAACAGCCCGCCCAACACCGGCAGGTCTCCCAGCACCGGCACCTTCTGCTTGTTCTTGCTCAATGCCTCGGCGCGATAGCCGCCGATCATCAGGGTCTGCTGCGAGTCGATGATGGCCTGGGTGCTGATGGTCGAGCGGGTGACGCTGGTCGATACCGTATTGTTGGGATTGCCGCTGTTGCCGCTGTCATTGCTGTCCAAGGAGCCATCTTCGATGTCGACCTCCAGTCTCACCCGCGTCTGCCCGCCATCATGGATGATGCGCGGGATCACGCGCAGCTTGGTCCCGGCGGTGATGTCGGCGAGGTCGGCCACGCGCTCGCCCACCAGCGACACGTAGGCGCTACGGCTGAGGTCGAGCACGGCCGCCACGTTGTCCAGGGTCAGTACCGTGGGCGTGGCCAGGACGTGGGCATCGCCATTGGATTCCATGGCCTTGAGCCGCGCATAGAAGCGGGCGGCATTGCTGATGAGCAGCGTGGCGCCGGGCAATGGCAGGTTCATGCCTTCCGAGGCGGCGGTAGTGGCATTGATGGTGCTGTTGACCGCGCCGGCGCGCACGCCCCATTCCACGCCCATGTCGGAGAGCTTGCTGCGATCGATATCGACGATGAGGGCCTCGATCTCGATCTGCTGCGGCTGGACATCCAGTTCGGCGATCAGCGAGGCATACATGTCGCGCTTGTTGATGTTGTCGTAGATCATGATGGCATTAAGGCTGGGATCGGCTTCGATGCGCGGACGTCCCTCCTCTTCGCTGGCACGTCCGGAGTCACCGGTACCACCGCTGCGGCCACCGTCCATCGCGCCTCCCGGCATCATCAGGTTGTTGCCATTGCCCACGGGCGCAGAAAACAGCGGCCCCAGTCCTTCGCCGGTGCTCTCGCCGATGGCGGCGCGCTCATTTTTGGGCTGGCGCGATCGTTTATTGCTGGCGGCATCGAAGCGTGGCGTAGAACCGCTCAATTTCTCGCCACTGTTGGGACCGAACAGCAGGTTGCTGAGGATGGTCTTGATGCCGGGGATGGTCTCGGTCTTGCCGCGCGAGGTGATGACACGATCCATCGCCGTGGCGTACTTGAGGCGGAACATCATGATCTGCCGTCCCTTGCGGGGCACTTTTTTGTCGCTGGCGGGCAGCAGCACATTACGCGCCAGATCGACATAGCTGCGCGGGCCGCTGACGATGACCACGCCCTCGTCCGGCAGCTCGCCCCAGCCGAAACGCTCGTCATACAGACCCAGCCCGACCAGCGCAGCCTTGGCGTCCTGCACGGCATCCTCGCCCACCTCCAGCCGCTCGGAGGTGTTGTCGCTGGCCGAGGCGACGTAGAGGGTGTTGTTGTAGACGAACCAGCGAAACTTGTAGGTCGCTCCGAGCCGGTTGAGAAACTCGATACCGTTGTCGGCTTTGAGCCGCCCTTTCACCAGGCGGTCGCCCTCGCCGCTCATCGACAGCCGCACCCCATAGGTACGGGAGAAATCCTCCAGTACACCATTGAGCGTCATGCCGTTGGCATTGATAGAAAAGCCGCTGTCCTTCCATGCTGCCGGCACGGCTGCATGCAGTGTCGTCCCCCACAGCAGCAACGCCGCCAGCAAGATGCCCATGCCCCACGATTTGATCCACTCGCGGCTATTCATTTCATTCCCCCGGACTGAGACAACAGTTTGTAGAAGCGTTCTTCATCGCGCCTGGTGCGCTTGTCATGGCCGGCAGGGGCGCGGGACAGGGCGGCGCGCCACAAGGCCAGCTGGTTGAGCAGCTGCTCCAGCGGCTCTGCCAGGTCATGCCAGCCACTTGCACCGGCCACCCAGCGCGACAGCACCAGTCCGCCTTCCGGCTCCCAGGCCAGACCTGCTTCGAATTCTCTGGCGCTCTGGAAACTCACGCGCATGGTCTCGGCCAATGCACTGTCGCTGGGTCGGCCGCCGAGGTAGACGCCCAGCTCGGCACCTTCCTGGCGTACCCGCAAAAACACCGTCTCACCATCGATGACGACCGGTTCATCCAGCGGCAGGGTCTGCAGCCAGTGGTCTGGGCTCTCGGTGGACATCGTGTTACTTGGTTTCGTTGAGGACGGTCTTCAACGGCTTTTGCAGCAGATTGAACTGGGCGCTCATGGCGCTTTTGGTGACGGATTGCTTTTGCAGCAGATCCATGAAGGCGGCCGGATCGGGCATCTCGCCGTCGACCTGCTGGCGGTTGAAGTCGTTGATCTTCTGGCTGATCTCATCGAACTTCTTGTCCATGTGGCGTAGATTCTGCAGTACCGGATTGCTCGACATGACGCTCATCTCCTCATGTGGATGACAGGGGGCTTACGGCGGATAGGTGGCAGCGGCCTGGACTTCAGTTCGGATTTTTTGCGAGGTCTCTGTCTGCCGGGTCGATGTGCTCTGCCACCACGGCTCATGAAGGATCTTGGGCTCCGAGGTGGGTGCGGGCAGCGGCCAGACCATCGCGCAAAGCCTGCACCGCCAGCGCAAAGTCGCTGCGCCACTCCCCGCTGGCCGCCTCCAGGCGGCAACTGCCCGGGGCCAGCGCGGAATCGGTCTGGACCTCCCAGGGCGAAGCCGGCAGCAGCTGCTGGTCGTCCGGGTGGACCCACAGTACCGCCTCGTGCAGCTTGGCTGGCGCCTCCTGACGTACCCTGCGCAGCATGGCGGCGATGCGATCTCGCGGGGCAAGTTCCAGCAGCAGGCGCTCCATCACGTCTTGCGCCAGATCCACGACGACCTCTTCGATGCGCTCCAGCATGTCGTGCTGCGCTCGTTGCAATCCCTCCAGCAACGCAGTCCCGCGTTGCGCGACTTCCTCCTGCTGTCGCTTTACGGCATGCCGGGCATCTTCTGCGGCCTGCTCGCGTATCCGCTCAGCCTCGTCGCGGGCCTGCGCCAGCATCTGCTCTGCCAGTTGCGCCGCATCGCTGGTCACGGTCAGCCCGGTGAGGCGCAGCACACCCTGGTGCGCACGCAATTGATCCGGCACGGTCACACGCTGCACGGCAAAGTCGCTCATGGGTCATCACTTTCATAAAACGCGGGCGATCTCATTCTTGCTGCGCACGCGTGCAACAGGATTGCCAACACCGCAGTGCACGCCGGGCGGCAGCGGCTGATTCGGCCACCGGTGAGTGGGCCGCAGCGGGCAAGGCGCTGTCGATGCGGCTGCGTTCGGATGGATCCAGCAAGCCGCGCAAACGCGCCCACATGCCGGGAAAATGCTGTTCCAGCCGCCACGCCAGTTCGGCCAGTCCGATCAGGACGGCATCTGCCTGAGCACCGTCGGGGCTGCTGATCCGGGGCACGCAGCGCGTCAGCGGCTGGGCCAGCGAGACGCGCTGACACCAGGTCTGTTGGTCGCGCGCCAGCGTACCGAGAACCGACTGTTGGTGCTCTCGCGCGGCGAACAAGCCACCGAACAGTCCGGCACGACGGCGCAACTCCTGCCCCTGCTGGCTGGCCGCACTCTGCCAGCCGGGATCGAACAGGCGCGGCAGGTCCGGGGCCAGCGCGGCGCGTTCACACCAGGCACGATAACTGTCGCGCCTTGCCACGAGAGTGGCGCTCATCCCCGGCAAGACGGCCAGATCAAGGTATTGCCACGGGGCGAACCACCAGTCGAGAAAGGCCTGACTCAAGATCGGTGGTGCAGGATCGGGAACCAGATCTGTCACGATTTACCCTGCCCTGCCTTGCCCGCCGTCGCCGTTGCGGCTGCGGGGGCTGGCGAAGTCGGCGCAGCCGTGGCCTTGGTCGTGGTCGGTTCGGTTGGATCTGCGGACTTGGCCTTGCGCATGGCGAGCCGGGCGATCATCAACATGAGTTTGGGATTGCGCTGTACATGCAGGAATGCCAGCCAGCCGCCCCCCAGCAGGACCAGCAAGACCAGCCCCAGCAGGGTCAGGCCCAGCGCCCTTACTGAGGAGACGGCCACCACGAAGGGCCCCAGCGTGGTCCATTCGATACCTGCCGTGGGCACCTCGCCGGGCATCATCACCACCGAGACCTTGGCACGTCCCTCCTCGCCGCTCAGGCCAGGAATACTGGAGGCTACCAGCTTGCGGATGCGCGGCATGACCATATCCTCGTCCAGCGGCGCACGATATTTGACGAATACCGCCGCTGACGACGGCTGAATCGGTTCGCCCGGTGCAATCCGCTCCGGCAGGACCACATGGACGCGCGCCGAGATAACGTGGTCGAATTGCTGCAGCGTTGACTCCAGTTCCTCGGAGAGCCCGTGAATGTAGCGGATACGCTCTTCCATGGGGGTGGAAATCATCCCCTGCTTCTTGAACACCTCCCCCAGGTTGGACAGGTTGCGGCGCGGCAGGCCCGCTTCGTTCATGGTTTCGGTGGCGCGCGAGAGATCATCTTCCTTGACGATCAGCGTGACGCCCTCCTTGCTCTTCTGCTTCTCGACGCTGATGCCCTTGCGATTGAGCACCAGAACGATTTCGTTGGCATCGCCATCGGACAGGCCGGCCTGCAGATTGACCGATCGGGAGCAGGCCGACAGCAGAAGCAGCAGCAACAGGATCGCCGCCAGGCGCGGCAGCTGTGCCAGCAGCCGGTTGCTGCAATGTGATCGCGGGCGAAGGGGCAGGAAATTGGCCAGTGGTCGCAGGCGCATGGTTTATTGGAGCTTGGTGAGCGAATCAACCGAGGTCACCGCCTTGGAGACCACCTTGGATACGGTCTGCACCCGCAGCTGGAAATCATTGAGTGCCATCATCGCTTTCATCAACTGCATCGAGTCGCCGGTTCGGGTGGCCTGTTCCAGCAGCTTGGAGACGTACTGCTGGTCCTGCTTGATCTCCGCAGCCAGGTGCGTGGTGCGATCAACGATGGCCGAACCCAGCGAGGCGTTGTCGGTCTTGATATGCGCCGGATCGTTGTTCAGATGACGCGCCAGGGCAGCACGGAAATCGCTGCTGTCGGCTGCATTGACGGGCTGCAGGTCCAGCGTCACGTTATTGTTCTTGCCCAGCGTTTCAAAGGAATAGCCGGCGCTGCCAGCCTCTGTCATCACACTCATGTTTTCGCCTCTCCAGGAAATGGCAGCTCTTGACTCCTTCCTGAGTGGTCGCTGGCGCACTGCTGGTTCCGCCCTGCCCGCGCTCAGAAGTCGGGCAGCAGGTCGCAAAATTGCCCGCCGCAGCCCAGCGGCGAGGAGGGATCGCAGAACCCGGACTGCAGGCAGCGACGTTGCCGCTGGCTCGGCGACAAGGGCGCACCGGGCGCGATCAGTGGCGGCGTGACTATGCGGGAAGGTCGCAAGGACACCGAGACCTGGGTGTACTTCAGCGCAAGATGATGGGCGCGATCACCGCTGCCGATGATGGTCTCTTCTCCCGCGTGGCGTTCGGTGCCGCCCGTGGCCATGCCGGCGTTGTCATCGCACCGCCCGTCCGCTTCGCCCGGCAGCAGACCGCCAGCCTCCCCGGACCTTGCTTCGGGCGCAGGCGATGCAGGTAATGCGTTCGCTTGCATATCACCGATGATCTCCAGCTGGACGGTGCAACTGAAACTCGTGATGTCTCCGATGCCGGTACGTGCCGCACCGGTCTCCGAACTGTCGGGGCTCTCCTTGCCGCTCACGCGCACCCGGGTGACGGTATGGCTCAGCGTCGCCTTGATGGTGCGTCGGGACAGGTTTTCGCGGGCGGTCCCCGGCGTTGTCGGCTGCTCGGCGCTGCAGAGGTAGTCGGGCATTTTCATCATGGCGGCCCTTCCGATGAATCCGGTTTGATGCCGTGACTTTCCAGCTCGACGTGGCGGTCGGTGCGGGCACTGGCCACCAGCTCGTGCACCACGGCATAGACATGGGCGACGGCCTCGTAGCTTTCTCGCGGAATCACCGTATCCTCATCGCAGTGGGCGTACAGGTGACGGGCCAGCCAGACATGGCGAATCACCGGAATGCCGCATTCGCGTGCGCGCCGGATCATGGCCCGCGCCGTCTCGTTCTTGCCTTTGGCCAGTACCTGCGGAACCATCTGCTGGCCCGCATCGTAGTAAAGGGCCACCGCGAAGTGGGTCGGATTGACCACCACGGCGTTGGCATTGGCGGTCTTGGCCGCCGGTGCCTCATTGGCCCACTGACGCGCCAGCCGCTTGCGCTGCCCTTTGATGAGCGGATCGCCCTCGGACTCCTTGTGCTCGCGTTTGATTTCCTCCTTGTCCATCATGAGTTCCTTCTTGTGGAAGTACTTCTGGATGGCAAAGTCGACCAGGCCGAGACACAGACAGACCACGATGACGACGTGGAAGATGGACCGCAGGATGGTCAGAAAACCGTAATAGCTGTCCTTGGGATCGCCGCTGGAGAGAGAAACGATGTTGGCCAGATTCCCGCGCACCAGCACGTAGACGATCCAGCCGATCAACAGCGCCTTGCCCACGGTGGTCATCAGCTCCACCAGCTTCTTTTTGGAGATGATCTGCTTGAGACCATTGACCGGGTTGAGCTTGTCGAATTTGGGCGTAAGCGCCTCGCTGGCCACCAGCATACCGAACTGGCCCCAGTGCGCGGCCACGCCGATGACGATGCAGACCACAAAGCAGGTAGCCACGACGATAGCCACGAAGATGCCGGCCGAACTGAGGATGGACATGGCCACCGGGATGAAATCCTGTCCCACTCCATGGATGCCGGCCTCCATCAGGTTGGAGATGGCACCGCGCCAGAGCGATTCGGTGGACAACGCCAGTTCGGCCACCACCACCAGCATGGCCAGCCGCGCCAGATCCCGACTGACGGCGATCTGGCCCTTCTTTCTGGCATCCTCGATCTTCTTGTGGGTAGGTTCTTCGTTCTTTTCGTCGCTCATCGCTTCCCCGCATCGGTCAGGCTGGCCAGCAGGTCCAGCAGATGGGAAAAATCGCCGGTCACATGATGCGAAAAAGTGGCCCAGTACATCAGCAGGATCAGCAAGCCGACCAGGCTCTTGATGGGGGCGGACGCGAACGAGACCTGCAGATTGGAGGCGAATACCCCGATGATGGCAAAGGCGAATTCGATGAGCATCAGGGGAATGATGACCGGCGCGCCATACACCACGACATACCACAGGAACTCGCCAAAACGCTTGACCAGGACATCGAAATGCCCGGCCTCAAAAGGCGGCAGCAAGGTGTAGGCAGGCCACAGGGCGTAGCTCTCCAGCAGGATGCGCGCCAGTGCCGAAAACAGTCCGGCCTGCACCATCACCAGCACCACCGCCTGCAGCAGCATGGCACCGATGGCACTGGCATCGCGGTCCACACTGGCATTGTTGGCCTGAATCTGGATGGGTGAGCGCTGCATGTCGAAGATCGATCCGATGGACTGCGTGACCCACAGCGGGAGCGCCATCAGGACACCGAACAGCAGACCGATCATGGCTTCCTTGAAGGCCAGCATGGCCGAGAGCAGGAAATCGGGAACGCGGTCCTGCACGAACAGAAAGGTCGGTACCGCAGCCGGCAGCGCAATGGCCATGGCGGTGGCGTTCTTGACCATCCCGGTCAGCACGTTCAGGCCGAAGCCGGGCAGAATCACCAGGCACACCAGCACGCGCGGCGTGACGATGGCAACGGTCACCATCACGGCATGCAGGTCGATCAGGGTGGAGGATTGCATGGGCGCTGCAGTCTCAGCGGCCGATGTCGGGGACCATGGTCATGGCCAGGTCTGCCAGCCGCAGCAGTTCCACACCGATCCAGCGGCCCATGGTCGCCAGCGTGACGGCCACCGCCACCAGCTTGACCACATAGGGCAGCGTCTGGTCCTGGATCTGGGTCACCGCCTGGATCAGTGAGACCACCACGCCGCACAGCGTGGCAATGACCAGCGGCGGTGCCGACATCATCACTGCCATCCACAGGCCTTGCTGGAAAAAATTGAGCGTATCAGCCATCTTCGCTTTCTCGTGAAATTGTGCCCATCCCGGACGACCTGTCACACATAGGACAGCGCCAGCGCATTGAGCAACTTGCCCCAGCCGGCCACCAGTGTGAAGAGCAGCAGCTTGAGCGGAATGGTGATGGTCTGCGGGCTGACCTGCTGCATGCCCAGCGCCATCAATAGATTCGAAATCAGCAGATCGATGATCACGAAGGGGATATAGATCAGAAAACCGATCTCATAGCCGGCCTGCAGTTCCGATACCACGAAGGCCGGGATCAGGATCAGCGCATCGCTGGGGCGCGCCTCCTTGGCCACGTCCTTGGGCCAGAGTTTTTTGGCCGATGCAAGAAACAGCTCGCGCTGTTCCGGTCGGCTCACCTTCATCATGAATTTGCGCAGCGGCTCGAATGATTCCTGCGCCCTCACCAGCAATGGTGTGGTCCGTGAAGCGACCGGCGAGGACTCCATCTGTAATGCGTGCACCCCGATTTCCTGTACCGTCGGTGCCATGATGAACACGCTCAGCGCCAGCGAGATACCATAGATGGCCAGTGTCGGCGGCACCTGCTGCACCCCGATGGCGTTGCGCAGGACCAGCAGCACCAGCGAAATTTTCAGGAACGAGGTGGTCGTCACCACCAGCAGCGGGATCAGCGCCAGCAGGGCCAGCAGGACAGAAAACGATACGACGTCGAACTGATTGTTCAGCATGCCCCACCCCAGTGGACGATACGAATGCCCAGCGCGCCATCCACATCCACCACTTCGCCTTGTCCTACCCGGCGGCCTCCACAGAAGATGCCGATGTCGCCCGGTTGGCCGGACTGCAAGGCAAGAATCGATTGCGGTGCCAGACTGCGCAGCGCTCCCAGCGGCAAGGCGATGCGTCCCAGTTCAAAGGTCAGCGTCAGCGACAACGCTTCCAGCGCGGCGGGCGCGTCGGCTTGCGCGACGTCCTCCCCTGCGGGGGCATCCGGCGCTGCGTCGTAATCGAGATCCTCTGCTGATTCCATATCCAAGCTTGACTCCGGTGAGATGAGTTGCAGTTGCGCGGGAGCGAGATAACGTACACGCCAGTTGCGCCCGGCCAGATTGAGCCTGCCCGTGCCATTGCTCTGGAAGGCAGGACGGGAGGGCAAGATGATGTCCCCCGGCACCAGTGCGGCGCAGGCCGCATCGCTTAGTCGGTGCCATCCGAGTACCACGGGTTGGTGCCAGGGGATCGCCAAAAAATCGTCTTCTGGCGCGCGCAGTGCGGTGATGTCACAGTCCTCCAGCAAGCGCAGCCAGGTTTGCGGTGCCGCGTGCAGACTGCCCAGCATCACATGAGCGTCTTGCTGCAGGCTCAATTCCAGGGTGCAGACCTGTGATGCATCGGCTATCTGTGCAGACCTGATCCGTGCGGTCCGGTACAACGGGCTGCCCTGCAATCTGGCGGCCACGGCAGCGGTCAGCCACGGCGGACATTCCTGCGCTGATGGATCGGCCAGTGCCGCCGTGAGGTCGATGCCGGTGAGTACGCGCAACCAGCGTATGCCGTCGTCGAGCCACACGGAGCCGGCCGGTCCTGACAGCAGCAGCGGGATGTCTGCTGTCTGCGACGCCGCATTGTCTGTGGCCAGTCGCAGCGTCAGCTCGGCCTGCTGGTCCGGCAGCACCATGAGCAACCCGCGTCCGACCTTGCGCGTCAGCGCCGCCAGGCTGGCAGAGACCTTGGGTGCGCGGCGCAGAAGAGGATTCGTGGTCAATCGGGCAGACTCGCCGTTCTGCTCCGGCAGGTCGCCGGCAACGGTATAGGACATGAATGGGGCATCCTGCTGCATGGTTGATCGTAGGTGTCCGCATCAGGGCTGGCACCCGGTCTGTTGGCCATCCAGCTAGAGCACGGCCAGTCGCACGCTTCTGCCCATACGTCGCGCCAGCCCCTTTTCCAGTTCCATTCTTTTGCCCAGCAGGATCTCGCGCAGCCGATCGCTCCCGGCTGCCAGCAGGAACGAGGCCAGAGACTCCCTCAGGTCGGTCAGCACGGCCAGCGTCTCGCCACCGGGCAGCATGACCTCGAAGACGCCGCTCTGGGCCTGTACAGGCAGCAGATCGAGCAAGGCCTCGGTATCGAAATTTGACGTCGCGTCCGTGCTGCCCAGTCCCTCTTCGGGCTGGCTGTCGTCCTCCCCGGAATGCTCCTGCTGTCTGTCCTCTGGCATCACGATGCAGCCTTCCATACGCGCTGTATCGCTGGCACTGGCCGGTGCGCGTTCGCCGCTGCCCGACATGGCCGAACGCTCCCGGGTCACCCGCCGGGGGCTCGCGGGCGTCCGTGGACGCTGGTTGTTCTGCGTGCCGGGCTGAGCATGCGAGGGAGCCGCCGCCGGCGCCGGCCGTACCGGCGGCAAGTGCGCCATGAATGGTGGCGCGCGATTGGCCGGGGAGCGCTGCACCGGCAGCGGCTCGCTACAGAGGCGCTCCATGACCGAAGAAATGGTTTGAGGTGACATCCGTCATTGCTCCATCATCTGCGCCTGCGCACGCATTTCGTCGCGCAAGACGCTCAGTTTTTCCTGCTGCCGGTTAGCTTCGAGCACCTTGCGCCGTGCCTCGAAAAAGACGCTGCGTGCCTGGCGGCAGCGCTGTACCCATTCCTGGCAGCGCAGATACAGTTGGGCGCTTTCCGCCTGCATGCGCTTGTAAAGCGCCTTGGCGCGATTGAACTGGCCGGTGGTCAGTGTCATCTGCATGAACTCGCGACGCGACTGCTGCCACTGCTCCTGGGTGCGGGCCAGCATGTCACGCCAGAGTTGCCGTGCCTGCCGCAACTGATTGCGCGAGGCCCGCCAGGCCTGGCGGGCTTCGTTGCGCTCGCGCTCCAGACGCCCGAGACGCTGCTTGCGCACGTGGAGCAACTGATCCAGCCGCCGGTCCTCGCGCTTGCGTTCGGGTACATCGATGACCTCACGGCGGCCGCGACGCCCGATCCCGCCCGCGATCTGATGTGCGGTCGTCATGCCTGCAATTCCATGAGCTTGTCCAGCGTCGGCTGGAAGGGAGCACTGCTGCTGGTATCCTGGCGCAGGAAGGCCAGTTGCTCGTCCCGCAGCTTGACGGCGCGGTCGGCTACCGGATCGGTACCGCTCTTGTACTCACCCAGGCGGATCAGCAGCTCCATCTCCTGATAGCGCGCCATCAGTTCCCGGAAATGCGATGCCGCCTTGCGGTGCTCGCGGGTGGTCACATTGCTCATCACCCGGCTGATGCTGGCCAGCACATCGATGGCCGGGTAATGCCCCTGTTCGGCCAGTTTGCGGGTGAGCAGAATATGGCCATCCAGCAGCGACTTGGCTTCGTCGCCGATGGGATCGGATACCGATTCGCCATCCACCAGCACCGTATACATCGCCGTAATCGAACCCTGCGGCGTCCCCCCGGCGCGCTCGATCAGACGCGGCAACATGGTGTAGACCGAGGGCGTGAAGCCGCCCCGGGCCGGTGGCTCGCCGGCGGCCAGGCCGATTTCGCGCTGGGCACGGGCAAATCGGGTCAGTGAGTCCACCAGCAGCAATACCTTCATGCCGCGATCGCGGAAAGCCTCGGCGATGGCGGTAGCGGTAAAGGCCGCGCGCGCCCGTTCCATCGAAGTACGGTCGGACGTCGCGCAGACCACCACGGTCTTGCGGATCAGTTCGGCATCCAATTCATGCTCCAGGAATTCGTTGAGCTCACGGCCACGCTCGCCGATCAGTCCGAAGACGATGGCCTGGGCTTCACAGCCGCGCGCAATGGCCGCCATCAGCGTGGTCTTGCCACATCCGGGCCCGGCGAAGACGCCGATACGCTGTCCCGTCCCCATGGTCAGAAGACCGTCGATGGCCCGTACGCCCGTGGCCAGCGGCACCGAGATGCGTGGCCGGTCGGTGGCCTTGGGGGCGTCGCGCATGACCGGCGAGATGGCGCGCCAGGTCGCCACGTTCTCCGCCGCTGCCGGGGCGCGGAACATCCAGCGACCGAATCCGTCCAGCACGCAACCGAACAGATGATCCCCGACCTCGATGCTGTGGGCGCGCCGCAAGGGTTCGATGATGGTGCTGCTGGAGACGCCTTCCAGCGGACTCAAGGCCGACAGGATCGCCGCCTTGTCGGTGAAACCCACCACTTCGGCCAGGATGGGCGGCCCTTCCACATGCGGGTCGAGCAGATGGCAGAGTTCACCGATCTGGACCGGTGGCATATGGGCTTCCACCAGGGTGCCCAGCACCTGCGATACCTTGCCGAAGCTGACGAACCCCGGTCGCAGAGGCAGACTCTGGCGCCATGCGCCGAGCTGCCGGCGCATATGCTGCAGTTTCCGCTCCAGCGGATCGGCATCGTCGACGGCTGCGGTCTTGGCTGGCATCGGGCTTAGCGTCGGGCTTAGCGTCGGGCTTACCATCGGACGTTGATGTTGTGGCGGCCGGTGAAGCTGACCTGGTTGTTGTCGATGCCGGCCAGGACGACGCCGCGATATTCGTCGCCGATATAGAGACGCCGGCCATCCTCGGTGACGATGCTGGCATTGCTGCCGGAAATCACCTGCTGGATGCGGAACGGCAACATCGATTCGGCGCTGCCGATCTTGACCCTGACCGGGAAGTCAATGTCATGCGCACGCACGAAGCTGCTGAGCATGCGCTGGAAGCGTTCGCTCTCGTCTTCATCCAGGGCCGCCTGCAATACCCACTCGTGATCGTCCAGTTGCAGATTGAAACGCTTGAGCAGATCCACCTCCGCCAGCCGCTTGCGAAACGCCGCACGCAACTGTTCAGGCGTCATCTTGGCAGCGGGCGGCTCCATGGCCGCGGTGGTACCAATCGGCGGCAGCAGCCGCTCATTGGCGCTCAAACTCTGCTCCGCACCGGCCGGGTAATGGCGGGTGATGGCATAGGCCGCTGCCGCCGACAGCAACGCGGCCAGCGACAAGGGCAGCAACAACAGGCGACGCCCGCGTTTGGTGTTGGTGGATGCGGTGGGCAAGGTCTCTGCCGACGGCATGGCCGCAGCCTCATCGGCGCTGATCACGGTGCCGTCCATGACCGCGTGGTGCTCCTCGTCGTCTTCCGCGGCGTGCGGGATCGGCGCATCTGGCACCTCGGCCACGCTGTCCACCGGCTCCGGCGGAGGATCACGCCAGGGTGTGCCTTCTTCGGTGACGGTCAGCCAGATCGGACCGAGGCGTGCGAAATCGTCGACCTCCAGCTGGAGGAAATCACGCTGGTGGTTGTCCTCGGCATTGCGCAGCTGGCCGTCCAGCGCTTCCAGTGTCCAGCCCTCGGGGCTCAGCGACACACTGGCGTGGCGTGTGGCAATGCCAGGGTCCGCCAGGACCACATCGGCCTCGTCGCTGGCACCGATGATGCAGACCTGGTCGCCAAGCGGGATAGTTGCACCGCGAAGATAACCATTCAGAATCCGCATTTCATGCATGACAATGCTCCATCAAATTCAAGAGTGAACCGGTGATGTGGTTGCCTCTGCAGGCTCAGAACTCGGCACTTTTGAGCAGTGCCAGCAAAAGGCTGCCTCCGCCGCTTCTGGCGGTCGATGGGTCGAGCGGATTCCAGCCGGGATTGTCACTGTTGAGCAAGGCCCCGATGACCATGGCTTCGGCCAGTTCGCGGCGCTGCTTGGCCAGCTTCTCGCGCTCGCGGCCGGCCGCTTGCAAGGAAATGGTGCTGTCAGATTTGCTGCGCAGCAGGGCCGGGGTACGTTTTTCCTTTTCGGCCAGCGCCTGATTGACCTCCTGCATGACTTCCCCGATGAACAGGCAGCATTTCTCCCTGAGCTGATCGATCTCCTGTGCCAGAAAGCTGTCCTTGCTCGCCCGGTCGATGATGTTCTGCGCCTGCTCCCGGGTCATCGGTGAGGCGGGCGGCTGGGCTGGTACTTCTTTTGCAGAAAAGCTCATGACTTACACTCCGTTGAATCAAGCGATAGGGATAGGCGAAAGGACGGTGTGCTGAAACGTCAGTGTCATCAGCTTTGTCCGCGGTGATCATGCCGCTCTGCCGCCGATGCGGCGGCCTCAGCGTCGCGTTGGCGCTGGCCTGCCAAGGCTTCCAGCACGTCCGTGAAGGCCGGCGGTGTTGCCGTTGCATGCGCACCATGCGGTGTGCCCGGCCCCCGCGCCTCCAGCAGTGTCAAGATCCTGAGCAGGTCCTGTTCGACGCTGTATTGCTTGACTTGCAGCCGTTGCCTTGCGTGCGCAAAGATACCGGCGTAGAAGCTGCGGGTATCGTGCGCCTCGCCATTGCGTGCGGAAAATGCACGCATGGTGTGTTCGAGATGTTTCAGATTGAAGGCGGCATACGCCACCATGAACCGCCGCGATAGCGACACCGCCTGACGCGAGACCTTGGCCAGCAGGGACGGGGATCCGGTCTCTGCGGCATGATCGTGATGAATCTCGGGTGCTCCCGAGGAGTTGACATGAAAAGCCATGATTGTTGCTCCAACAGATGAATTGCGATGAGCGCCGTGATGGCGGCCCCTGACATCTTCACCGTCGCCGCCTTCCGACTGCGGGCATCCAGGCTGACTGCAGAGTTGCAGCGGGGCGGGACGGAGAAGACCTACCCTTCTTTATGTCGGTCTGTGGCAACAAGTTCCACGGTGGTGCAGTGGCGAGCTGCCCTGCCCGGCTCAGATCTCGATCATTCCGACCGGTTTCACCTTGGCATGCTGGGTCAGCTCGGAAAAAGCGAAGACCGGCACCGGAAAGAATTCTTCCTCGATGAGCTTGCGCACCGAGCGCCGGATGTCGGCGGCGGTCACCAGTACCGGTGGTGTGATGGGGGTACTGACGTTGGAAGACAATTCGTTGAGGCGGTCCAGAAACATCTGTTCCAGCTCCGAATCGATGTCGAGGTAGCTGCCCTGGCTGGTCTGGCGCATCGCATTGCGCAGCTTGTCCTCCAGTTCCGGAGACAGCAGGATGACTTCGATGAGTCCCTCCCTGGCGACTTCAAAGCAGAGCTGGCGCTTGAATGCCAGCCGCACATAGTCGGCGATGACATCCGGATCGCGTTCCTTGGGTGCCCAGTCCAGCGTGGTTTCCAGCAGCAGGCGGGCGTTACGCAGGGCGACGCCTTCGCGCGTCAAGCGCTGTACCACTTCAGTGAGCCGGGGCAGCGTCACCGACTTGATGACCTCCTTGCCCAGCTCGGGGTAACGCCGCTCGGCCCAGCGCGTGAAGCGGATGACCTCGTTGACGCCGACAAACATCTGGCAGTTGCGCAGCATCTCCACCTCGATATCGGCGGAGAAGACGTGTTCCCAGCGCTGTACCGGCACGCCCGTCTGGGCCAGTTTTTCTTCATCGTCCAGGCGCAGCCAGACGCGGCGGCGGCGTGATCCGGCGATATTGCGTTCGTGCGCCTCGAAGCCCAGTTCGGTCACCCGCTCCAGATTCTCGCGGGTCGCACCCCAGCCCAACATGATCGGTTCATCGATCAGGGGAACCTCGGCCATCAGGAATTGCACGCGACCTTCCGGCACTGCGGTATGGAACTCGAACTCGATGGGCTTGAGATCCGGGATGCCACGCCGCTCAAGCAATCCGTTGCGCATGATGCGTACCGCCGAGCGAATGATTTCGGCCTCCGGCGTGTTGCGCATGGCTTCGGGCATGCGCAACGTAAAGGGGGTGGTGGCCGAGAAATTGGTGAGGTCGACGATGCCGGCGTTGGCGCGCTCGATCTCCTCGGCCTCCAGCTTGCTCTGGGCATCGGCCAGCGGTTTGAGGACCCCGACCATGCCGGCCACGAACAGCGCCAGCGCCAGGATGACGAAGACCATGCTGGGCATGCCGGGGATGGCTGCAAACAACAGCATGATGGCCGCCGCCGTCAGCAGAGCCCGTGGCTCGGCAAACAACTCGCCGACCAGATCGCGACCGATATTGGTGCTCTTGCCCGCTTCCTCATCCTTGCTGACCCGGGTGGTGATCACGCCAGCGCCCAGCGAGATCAACAGGGCCGGGATCTGCGCGATGAGGGCATCGCCGATGGAGAGGATGGAATAGACCCGCATCGATTCTGCAGCATCCAGATTGCGCTGGATGATGCCGATGGAGATGCCGCCGATGAGGTTGATGGCCACGATGCAGATGCCGGCGATGGCGTCCCCTTTGACGAACTTCATTGCGCCATCCATGGCTCCGTGCAGCTGGCTTTCCTGACCCAGCTTGGCGCGCTTTTCCTTGGCTTCCTCGGCCGTCAGGATACCGGCGCGCAGATCGCTGTCGATGGACATCTGCTTGCCGGGCATGGCATCCAGCGAAAAGCGTGCCGATACTTCCGAGACCCGCTCCGAACCTTTGGTGATGACGATGAACTGCACCACCGTCAGGATCAGGAAGATCACCAGACCCACCACCAGGTTGCCGCCGACGACAAAGTTGCCGAAGGTCTCGACGATATGGCCGGCGTCGCCTTCCAGCAGGATCAGACGCGTGGTCGAGACCGAGATGGCCAGCCGGAACAGCGTCGTCAGCAGCAGCACCGCCGGGAAGGTG
This sequence comes from Herbaspirillum sp. DW155, assembly GCF_037076565.1. Lineage (NCBI taxonomy): Bacteria > Pseudomonadati > Pseudomonadota > Betaproteobacteria > Burkholderiales > Oxalobacteraceae > Herbaspirillum > Herbaspirillum sp. DW155. Next base: position 2,715,322 of record NZ_AP029028.1, read on the forward strand.
GAAAAGGCCGTGGGCCCGGGCATGTACATGGCCACGATCACGATCAGGCCGGAGATGCACAGGCTCAAGGCGATGAGCATGTCCAGCAGCCATACCGGCATGGGCAGCACCAGCATGAACACGATGCCGATGACGAAGGCGGCGACGATCAGTTCGGCGCGCTGGGCAAGTTTGGCAGCAAACTTGTTGAGCGCCATCAGTATCCCGATTCCTTGCATGCCTTCCCCTAGCGATTGGTGGCGCAGAGCGCCTGGGACGCCTCACCTGCATTGAGCCTGGCGAGGATCAGGTCGATCCAGGCTGCGTTTTCCGTGTTGCGCATGCTCAGAAGACGCTGTCGGTCCACCGGCTCAAGCAATTCGGTCGCCGCATAGGAGGCCATCAGGAACAGTTTCGGTTCGTCCGGCCACACTTGCAGGCAGCCCTGGGCCAGCTCAAAGGCCGCTTCGTACTGATAGGCGCTGAAGTAGCCCCAGACCAGAGCGATGGCCATGAGCCGTTCCTCGGAGAGGGCATCATGCGGTCTCTTTCTTCTCATCATTTTCCTGGTCTTGCTGAATGGACGGTCCCTCGGCGTGGCTGCGTCGCATCTGCTGCAGGCGCAGACGCCAGTCGATGTTGTCGTTGATCCTGCGTACTGAGGCCAGGCAGGGGCCGCGTTGTTGTTCAGGCAGTTGCAACGAATGGGCGATCAGCACCTTCTGCAGCTGGCGCATGCACGGCACCGGGTTGAGGCTCCATGCCGGGCTGTCGAAGGAGCATTCGGGGCCCAGCAGACGGTTGAGCACCACCATCCCCGGATCGACCGGCAGATCCAGGGGGGGCAGCGAATTCTCCCGCTCGACCGGCAACAACTCCGGCAGCGCCTTGCGGGTGACCGGCAGCTGGGGAAGGCTATGGATATCCCCAAGTTCATCTAACCCGGGCAGATAGCCCGGATCACTGGCACCGAGTTTCTGATGGATCAATTGAGCAACTCCTCTGCAATGGCCAGCGCCGCATCGTCCAGTGGCGGGACTTGCTCATGGACGCTGCTCAGTCGCTGCAGCACGTAAAGGCTGCCGTCGGTGAACATGGCGGGCAACCAGGCGCCATACCGCTCCAGATCTTCTGCGCGTCGGCTCAAGATCTGCCTGGCAGACGCAGCCCCCTCGCGCGTGCCGCCCATCCCGACAATGACGCCCTCGGCCAGCGGATAGACGAACAGCACCAGGCCATCCTCCCGACGCCGGGTGGCTACCACCTTCTGCAAGCTGGCGTCATGAATCATCGTGGTGAGAATCTCTTCCATCTCGCGGCTCTCAGCTCCTGATCCTGGTTTCCCGCTGGCGCATGGCCAGCACCGATTCACGCCACTGGCGCTCGCGAACCTCGTCTCGGGTCATCACGCTGGGCGCATCGTCCTGGTAGAGATTGATCTGACGGGTCAGCTCCTCCAGCAATTCGCGGCGCATCTGCATTTTTTCTTGCGGCCACAGAATCATGGGCAAGCGCGTCATGGCATCCCGGATCAGGAGATACACCCTGCCCTTGCCGTGGTTGTCGAGCTTGCGCACATCCACTATCTGCGACACCAGATGCGCCACCTTGCCCTTGCCCCAGCCCGCTTCTGCTGCGGTAAGCATCAGTACCGCCAATTCCGCGCTGCTTTGCGTGACCAACAGCTTTTCCTTGTCGCACAACGCCACGCGCAACTCATCGGCGATGGCAATACCTGATCGCACCAGCGTAAAGGCCGAGGCATCGGACATCGTGAGCCAGTAGCGCCCTATGCTCCGATGCGGATTCTTGCGCAAATCCGATTTCATCTTGAGTCTTCCTGTTCCGGCGAGTGGATGAAAACACTGACGAAGAATTGCATGAAAAATGCGCCCGCCATCTCAGCAGGCGCTGCCATCAGCGCTCCGTGTGAAGGACGGCGGTACGCTGCGCGTGCCCGCGTTGTTTCAACATTCCGGTCTGCGCAACATGGCCGATGGCTGGCCAAGGCCCTGCAGCTCGCTCCCGTGGGCAGGTTGCCACCCATCCAGGAGCTTGCGTCGCAGCGCCTCGGCCACGGCAAAATCGAATCGGAGATTCATGCCGCGGCCTCGCCTCGGTGTTGTCGCAGCGCGGGCCATGTCAGTACTCGTTGCATTGGTGTTCGCTTTCATTTCATTTTGTGAAGAGGCTCAGAAGCCGGCCATCATGCGTGCCCGCAAGCTGCTCAGCGCCTGCTCGCACTTGGTCGGTCCAAAATTGCGGATCAGTGCCTTGAGCATGGTCAGTGGTGTCAGCGGCGCATCGAAATTGCCCTTGGACTTTGCGCCGATCAGGAAACGCAGCTCGCGCGTGCTGGGTCCGCTGGCGGAGATACCGTCCTCGCCGGCCATCGCTTCGAGCGAACTGACCATCTCATCGCTCTGCTGCAAGGCGCGTCTGAGCTCATGGGGATGGCGCTCGGTGAGATTGTTCATCATCGCCGTGAGTGCCTTCTTGATCGCCCGGTCTTTGCCGCCACCCTGCGGATTCTGTTCAATCTGTTCCAAGGCCTCGTAGAACACGTGGTAGCGCTGCAGCGGATCGAAATGCCTGGCCAGCATGGCCTCCACCTCCGCCTGGCGCTCGCGGTCCGCCCCGTTGCGCAGCAGATCCAGGGTCTGTTCGATTGGCGCGAACAGTTCTTCCTCGTCCTCGTCGCGGTGTTCCTTCTCGCCCACTCTGAGTTTGGACTTGCGTGCGGGCGTGGACAGCTTTTGCTGGGTCTGTGCGCGCACCGGTGCGCGCAGGCGCTGCCGCAGGCTCTTGCGGCTGAACGCCAGTCCCTCCTGAACCCCGGCCAGAACTTCCAGCGCATCGAGCGGACTGAGCTCGGTCGTTGTATTGGCATTGCCCAAGGGATCCATGCCGGGACGATGGCCGTGACGCAGATGCGGCCTGGGCAGGGTGGTGTCCGGGCTGAGGTTGTCGAGGCTGTCGAAGGGGGTGATTTTCATGTTCATGGCCCTGAGTGGTTCGGCCCGCGTCCATGGTTCCTTCCCCTCACTGCGGCCCCGGTGACGGGCGCGCAATCTTGTCGGTGGCTACCCTAACATCTCCGGTTCCGGAAATTTCTCATCAATGATGAAGAGCTTCCTCAACATTTTTCAAAGTCTCATGAATGTTCACCGTTTTGATGAAACTTGATCTGTCGCTGCTATCTTCCGCTCCAACCAGCAAGGTTCGCCCGCCAACGCGGCGTAACCCTGCCCCCCACCCACCCCTCGATTTTCCAAGGAGGACCAAATGAATCAAGCATTGGAAGAACAACTGCACGACAGCGCAGAGCAACATGACGAGTACGCCCAGGAACAAGCGGCGGCTCAAATCGTCCCCATCGATGTCGTTCAACTCTATACCGAACACAGAACTCACTTGTTGCGCTTCATCCAGCGCTATGTCGGCAGCCATGAAGATGCCGAAGACGTAGTACAAAACACGTTCATCGAAGCCAGCAAATGCGCGCATCGTTTTTCCGGGCTCTCCAAGCCCTCGACCTGGCTGTTCGGCATTGCCCTCAACCTGGCACGCAACCAGGTCCGTCGCAACATCGCCGACCGCTGCGATGCCGTCGATGAGAATTTCATGGAACAGATTGTCGATACGCACGCGGATCCGGCCGTGCTTTATGAAATGCGCCAGATGGCCGAGAAGGTCGAAAACCTGCTCAACGAATTGCCCGTCAAGATCCGCGCCACTTTCGAAGCCGTGCTCGATGGCGATGCGACCTACGAGGAAGCCGCCGAGCATCTGCACATTCCGATTGGTACAGTGCGCTCACGGGTCTCGCGCGTACGCGCCACCGTGCGCAGCAAATATGGCAGCGCGCCGCTGAGCCACAGTCTGTACGCCTGATGCGAGACATGGGCCTGCCCTGTTCGTTCGGGGCAGGCGCGCCTGAGCGTAGCTGCGTTACAGGACGTCGTTAAGGAAACAGCGGAAACATGCCCTAGCCGCCCGAGGCGGCACCGGCATTGATCGCCAGATGGTAGTCGCGGGCAATGTCGGCGGTGAGGAGGATGGCATCCATGATGCTGCGTTCGTCGGCCAATGCGTCCACGGCGATGCGCTGCACGACGATATAGCAGCCCTGATCGGCATGCCAGAGGAAATCGGTCTGCGGTGGCAGGGGCGGTGCGCCCGGCGGAGAAAACATGCGCGGCAGGTAATGCGGCTGCTCGCAACGGGGCAGCAAGGCCGTGATGGCAAGGTGGTGATCCGAGGTGTCGGGATCGATCAGGGTCCGCGTGAAAATCTCGCCCAGCTGCAACTCCAGCACCGCCACGCTCGCATCAGGTTGGCCGGTCAAGCCGATGAGCTCGCGCAGCAGGCGGTTGACCCGTTCAATGTGGGTCTCGCCGGACGGACCAGACTTCTCTTCTTCACTATCCAATGGTGGCGTCTCGCTATCGTTGCAAACGGGAATGGCCAACGGTCCTCCCCGGGCCATGACTGGCCAGGCGCAGGGCGCCCGCCCAATGCAGCCGTTATTCTAACCGCGAAACGCCGTGGGCCGGCGCGGCTTCTCAACGCCCCGCAATGATGACGCCAGGCAATATCCGGGCGCACCAGCGCGCCCTGGTCGCACGCATCAGCGTTTGTGCAAGATGCGCCCTGCCGACGCATCCCGCATGATGATCGCATCGCTCCGGGCAGCAGTGAGGCGCGGCACCGGTGCGACCGGCAGCTCACCGGCACCGAGAAAATGAACGTCGGCCTGGCCCGAGGCTGTCAGCAATGCGGCCATCTGGCCAATGTCTTCCAGCCGCAGCGGGAACAGGGCTGGAATCTCGGCCAGCTCCACCAGACTGTGTGGTCGCCGTACCAGCGCATTGAGCACCGGCTCATAGAAACGAGGATCGGCCTTGACCATGCCGATGGACAAATCCATATCCAGCGTGAGGCTGTCCGGCAGGCTGGCCAGCGACAGGCCGAGTTGACGCAGCCAATGCTCGCGCCGCGAAGAAGTCATGCGCCGCACCCCGCGCAGGTAGATGTCCGAGCGCCAACTGGTGTTGCACAGGTAGTCCTTGACCGTTTCGCGCAGGATGGGATCGTCCACCGTCGCCAGCAGCTGTTGCTGCTCTAGCGTCAGGTAGAGCCGTGGAAAGGCCTGCGCCAGGTCTGCCGGGCCCACGTAATCCATCTTGGCCCCGGCCATCACCCTTGCGACGTCGGCATGATAGAACGCCGTCCACCCCTCGCTCAGGCATGCTTGGGCCAGATAGCCGCCCTCTTCGTGGCGCAGCGAATCGAGCCGGTACTGCAGATTGGGATTGCCATCGAAAAAGCTTGCCCCCGCTGCCTGCAGTTGCTGCACCATCTCGCGTGCCGCTGACATCTGTTTGTGCGTGGCAGGACCATCGCTGCAGGCCCGTTCACGGATGAGGCGCTGCAGCGGCAAGGAGGGGCTCCATCCCGGCATGGCGTCATAGTTCAGACAGACGATGCCGCCCGGCTTGAGACAGCGGGAGATCAGGTCGACGATACACTGGCGCTGGCCGGCACCGGCCCGGCTGTAGAGGCCGCGCAGGGCGATGAAATCCATCGGCGGCAATTCGGTCAGCCTGGCAGCTATCTCAGCGACGCTGCATTCCAGTACGCGGAGCTTGTCCGGTTCAGCGACCTGTGTTGGTTCCCGCGCGCACTGCATCTGGGCGGGTCTGCAATCAATTGCGTAGAAGCGCCCCTGGGGATTGGCTGCCGCCAGCGCGCTGGCGGCCAGGTCCGGTCCCCACCCCAGCTCCAGATAATTGAACGGGCGATCCAGCGCTACCGGTTCCACACCATGGAGGACGCAGGAAAAACTCAAATGCACCGGGCTTGCCTCCCGGTGGAAACCGCTCGGATCACCGATGCCGGCAACATACGCTTGCTTGCACTCCATAGTTCCTCTTTGTCGATCAATGCGCGCCGGCCTGTGCCGCATCCGGCAACATCAGCAAGTGCTTCCAGAACGGGCGGCGGCGGGTCAGGATGGCCTTGACGGTTTCTTGTACCTCACGCCATTTTTCTTCCGCGCTCACCAGTTCGCGCTCCTCCAGAAGAATTGGCACATGCTGCGACTCGACCCGGCGCAGCACCCGGCTGGCCAGGTCCGTGGAACTCATGGTGGCGGTGTGCGGATCGGCCAGCGAGTCGTAGACCAGCCGCTGGAACAGTGGCGTGGCCACGCCACTGCCCAGCAAGGGCGACGCGAATACGCGATATCCGCTATCCAGCTGGGCGATCGCCTGATTCAGGCGCAGCGCCGGTCGGCGGTCCTGCCCGGTGGATTGGAGGAAATAAGGCGCGGCCTGTCCAGTGTCGACCAGCAAGGCCGCCAGACGCGCAATATCGGTCAGGCTCCGGTCTTGCAGACACCGCAGCTGGCGCAATTGCGCCAGACTTTTGGGCCCCGGCGCCAGCGCGTCCAGCATGGCACCGTAGATCTCGGCATCGATCTGGTGGGCATGGAGGGGGAAACTCATCTTCAGGCTCACCGTCTCCCGTAGCACCGTCAGTGCCAGGCCGATGCGGTCGAACCATTGCTCCTGTTGCAGGTCGCTCAGAGGACGCTTGCCACGCACGTAGATATCCTTGCGAAAGCAAGTGTTCTTGACATAATCCCTTACCGTTTCACGGAGCGCGGAGTCTTCGATCTGCTGCAGCAGGTCGCGTTGCTGTGCATTCATGTACAACGCGGGGAATGCCCACGACAGGTCGGCCGACCCCACATACTCCAGCTTGGCCTGGGCCGCAGCGCGAGCCACATCGATGTGATAGAGCGGCTGCCAGCCCTGGCTCAGGTATTCGTGAACCAGGTCGGGCGCACCGCCGGCATCCTGCTCCAGGGCGAGCCGCAGATGGGCCTGCAGATTGGCGCTGGTGGTCCTGGTGAAATAGCCGCCCTGGATTTCCGTCAGAGCCCGCACGAGACTGCGCGCCTTGTCGATTTTTGCCTGCATGCTGCCCGGAGAGCGGCCCGCATGTTCCAGCAGAAGGCGCTGCAGTGGCAAGCTCGGTGCCCAGCCGGGCATGGCGTTGTAGCTCAGATAGACCACCCCGCCCGGCTTCAGGTAGCGCTCGACCAGGCGCATGATGCAATGGCGGTTTTCAGCACTGACCCAGCTGTAGACGCCATGCATCGTGATGAAATCCAGCGGCGGCAGCGCCGTCAGCCTCTCGGCCAGATCAGCGAAGCTGGCTTCCAGAAAGCGGATGTTCTGCAGTCCTGCCGCCTCGGCCAGTTGCCGGCTGCCCGCGATGTGCGCCGGATTGAAATCGACGGCATAGAAATCTGCCTGAGGATTGGCCGCCGCCAGAATATTGGCGGTCAGGCCCTGGCCCGATCCCAGTTCCAGATAGCGGAAGTGCCGCTCCGGAGAAGGTGGTTCGCAGCCATTGAGCAGACACGCGAAACTCAACTGGGCGGGACTCTGCTCGGGAAAGAACGTGGCCACATGGTCTATATCGGCAACATAGCCTTCATGCCATTGCATTTGAATCCCTCGTGATGAATTGAGATGACGACGGCCGCTTGCTGCGTACCGACCCACAGCTGCGCCAGGACCGCGCCCGGAGGCGTTTCATTTGCGTGGCAGACGGCGAATGCGATGCCAGGGGAAATGCTCGTCCAGGCGTAGTTCTTCGCCATCGCCGAAGTGCTCCAGGGAGGGCGTCCTGCGGCGCTTGCGGTTTTTTTGCGGCCCGTTCTCGCGCTCCATGGCGTCGATGCCAGACAGATACCTTTTCATGCTGAACTCCAACCGGGATGTATGCAGATTGATTTCTGAAACGATCTTGCCGCTACAGCTGCGGCGGACCTCAGGCCTGTGCCGGGTGAGCGACGGGCCGCCATGCTGCCTCCAACAGCACACCGTGCATCCGGATGAACTGGGCGCGTTCGCGCATGGCCTGGCCGACTCCGCTCGCCCGTTTCATCGCAGCCCTGTTCAGCGGCGCTGAGGCAGCGGCCGCCGGGCCGTCTTTGGACCTGCCTGCCCTGCCCTCGCCGATGCGCCGCATGTAAGGCTTGTCCACGCGCATGCCGCGCGCCAGTTCGTCGCCTTGCGGAATCGCATCCAGTGACTTGCTGGCTTGCGTATCCATGCGCTGCCAGTGCGCGATGTCGCCCTGGACGATTTCTGACGAATCACCGTAGCGGCGTTTGTTGCTGACCCGGTTGCGCGGTGTACCGGGTGCCCGCTCCAGAAAAGCGCGGGTGCCACGCCGGGGATGATCGATCGCCTTGGCCGGTGCGCTCGGCGGCGCGGCCGCGACGCTTGCGGCGGGTAGCGGGGCCGAGTCCTGTGCGGACTGAGTTTCCTGCATGTCGATGTAGTCACGCAGGAACAAGGCGTAGTCGATTGCACGGGATGGCCCGTGGGTATTGATACGAGCAATTGACATGATGCTTCCTATCGGTTTACTGAACGCTCAGAGGGTGCCAGGCCGTATGTCATCCGGCCCGGCACCGTCCTTTACTTATTTACTTAGCCAGCTGAAAACTGACCAGCCTTCACCGCGGCGGCGAAGTCCAGTTGTCCCAGCAGACCATCCTGCTTGCCGGTATTGGCCGATTCCAGTTCCTTGAACAGCTGACCACCATTGGCCATCAAGGCCTGCGCGGCCTGCTGCACTTCAGGCGGAACGGCCTTGAGCTTGCCATCCTTGTCCTGGTAATAGCCGGTCTCGGCGATGTTCTTCACATCATTGGCCGACAGCAGATCGATCTCGTTGTCCTTCAGGAAGTGATCCATCGTGTTGCCCGCGCTGTAGGCAGACGGCAGGACGTTGTTGGATTGCGAGATCGTGGGCATGGTGGTGTTGTCGCTCAGGCTGCCGTTCTTGACGGCGGCGGCGAAGTCCAGTTGTCCCAGCAGGCCGTCCTGCTTGCCGGTGTTGGCCGACTCCAGTTCCTTGAACAGCTTGCCGCCATTGGCCATCAGGGCCTGCGCGGCCTGCTGCACTTCAGGCGGAACGGCCTTGAGCTTGCCATCCTTGTCCTGGTAGTAGCCGGTCTCGGCGATGTTCTTCACATCGTTGGCCGACAGCAGATCGATCTTGTTGTCCTTCAGGAAGTGATCCATCGTGTTGCCCGCGCTGTAGGCAGACGGCAGGACAGTGTTGGGTTGCGAGATCGTGGGCATGGTGGCGTTGCCGCTCAGGCTGCCGTTCTTGACCGCGGCGGTGAAGTCCAGTTGTCCCAGCAGGCCATCCTGCTTGCCGGTGTTGGCCGACTCCAGTTCCTTGAACAGCTGTCCACCATTGGCCATCAGGGCTTGAGCGGCCTGCTGCACTTCAGGCGGAACGGCCTTGAGCTTGCCGTCCTTGTCCTGGTAGTAGCCGGTCTCGGCGATGTTCTTCACGTCATTGGCCGACAGCAGATCGATCTTGTTGTCCTTCAGGAAGTGATCCATCGTATTGCCCGCGCTGTAGGCAGACGGCAGGACGGTGTTGTCGGCCACGATGGTCGGGGAACCGGTCGGCAAGGTCGAGGTATTGTTGTCCAGGCTATGGTTCTTGACCGCGGCGGCGAAGTCCAGTTGTCCCAGCAGGCCATCCTGCTTGCCGGTATTGGCCGACTCCAGTTCCTTGAACAGCTGACCGCCATTGGCCATCAAGGCCTGAGCGGCTTGCTGCACTTCGGGCGGAACGGCCTTGAGCTTGCCGTCCTTGTCCTGGTAGTAGCCGGTCTCGGCGATGTTCTTCACATCATTGGCCGACAGCAGATCGATGTTGTTGTCCTTCAGGAAGTGATCCATCGTATTGCCCGCGCTGTAGGGAGACGGCAGGACGTTGGTGGGCGTGGCAATGGTAGGCATGGTGTTCTGGCTTTCCAGGCTGCCGTTCTTGACGGCGGCGGCGAAGTCCAGTTGTCCCAGCAGCCCGTCCTGCTTGCCGGTATTGGCCGACTCCAGTTCCTTGAACAGCTGACCGCCATTGGCCATCAAGGCCTGCGCGGCTTGCTGGACTTCAGGCGGAACGGCCTTGAGCTTGCCATCCTTGTCCTGGTAATAACCGGTCTCGGCGATGTTCTTCACGTCATTGGCCGACAGCAGATCGATCTTGTTGTCCTTCAGGAAGTGATCCATCGTATTGCCCGCGCTATAGGCCGAGGGCAGCACGATGTTGGGTGTGGCGATGGTGGGCGTGGCGTTCTGGCTGTCCAGGCTGCGATTCTTGACGGCGGCGGTGAAGTCCAGTTGTCCCAGCAGGCCATCCTGCTTGCCGGTGTTGGCCGACTCCAGTTCCTTGAACAGCTGACCACCATTGGCCATCAGCGCTTGAGCGGCTTGCTGCACTTCAGGTGGAACGGCCTTGAGCTTGCCGTCCTTGTCCTGGTAATAGCCGGTCTCGGCGATGTTCTTCACATCGTTGGCCGACAGCAGATCGATGTTGTTGTCCTTCAGGAAGTGATCCATCGTATTGCCCGCGCTGTAGGCCGAGGGCAACACGTTGTTGCTGGCGACGCTGGTGGGGGCATTCCAGCTGCCGATGCTGCGGGTATTGTTGAATCCGTCCAGACTACCGTTCTTGACGGCGGCATCGAAGTCCTTCTGTCCCAGCAGGCCGTCCTGCACGCCGGTGTTGGCCGATTCGAGCTTCTTGAACAGTTCGCCGCCATTTTCCATCAGTTCCTCGGCCGCCTCACGAACGTTTTCAGGCAGGGGCTTGAGGTTGCCATCCTTGTCCTTGTAGTAGCCGGTCTGGGCCATATCACGAACGTCATCGGCCGACAGCAGATCGATCTTGTTGTCCTTCATGAAGCTGTCCATCGTCTTGCCGGCGTCATAACCCGACTGACCGTTGGAGAGCAGACCCCGCATCACTGCCTGCAGCAGAAAGTCGTCCGCCAGGCCGTTGCGCGGCGTCGCACGGTTGGTACCGGAATCGTCCGACAGGATTCCCTGACGCCGGGCAGCCGGGAAATCCTTGGGACCGAGCAGGCCATCCTGCTTGCCGGTGTTGGCCGATTCCAGTTGCTTGAACAGCGCGCCCCCATTGGCCATCAAGACTTGGGCAGCGGCCTGCACATCGGCCGAGACCGGTTTCAGATTGCCGTTCTTGTCCTGGTAATAGCCAGTATCGGCGATATCGCTCATCTGCTTGGCCGACAGCAGACCGGTATTGTTTTCCTGCTGGAAGTTGCGGATGGTATTGGCTGCGCTCGCACTCGACGCAGTGCGTCCGCCACCCAGGCCCATCAGGCTCAGGATCGCGCCCTTGAAGTTGTCGGGGATGGGTAGATTGTTGACCATATCGGAGGTCGCGTCGTCGCCCTCCTTCAACAGGATATCGCTGGACTCGGGATCGAGCTGTCCATCCGTTAGAGCACGTGGAAGGAGATTCTCCTGATCAATGTTGTAGGTGGTCGTGGTGGTGGTCGTGGTGGTGATATTTACCGACATAGATTTCTCCAAAAGATGGTGGACGATCCGCACGCCCGTGGCGCGCGGCAGCACCCATTGCTGGAGAGGGTCTTCCCCAACGCCATGCCTTCCACTGCCGCAACACCCATGGACTCCCGAATGAGTGACGCCGCGTCTTGCCCGGTTCCTTTTTTTGAATGCAGGCGTCCAGCGCTCACTTGGCCGCCGTCTCCTGAAGATACGACCGACGACAAGCGCGCCTGCCGCGGTTTCGTGACGCGTCGGATGAAGACAGCCATGCCTGCTGTCGAATTACTGCTGCAGCATCTTGATCAGCAGGTTGCCGGACGAGGCCGCGCTGGTGGAAGGATCATTCGGATCCCACACTTCGTTGCCCCAGTTGACCAGGCTGCCGATGACAAGATCCTCGGCCAGCTCGCGACCGTTGCGGATCAGGGATTCGCCATCGCGCGAGATTTTTTTCAGCGTGCGCAGATCCATCTCTTCGACCTGGCCACCGAGCCGCACCGGCGCCTCCGTCGTCTTGACCAGCACCGCGAAAACCTCATCGATCACGGCTGAAATGCCCTCCTGGAGCTGCTTGCGCAGCAGCTCCATCTCCTGCTCGGACAAGCCGATATTCCTGAGCGCCTCCAGCTGTCGTATGCCCTGCTGATCCTGCTGCTGCGCGGTGTCCGACGCCTGCTCCATGGATGCGCGCGCTGCCTGGGCCAGCGCGGTGAAGTCAGTGCATGCCGCCGTCGTTTGAGGATCCGGCGGCAGCTGGATGGGGATACGTTTCAGTGGCCGCTTGAGCTGCGGATCGGGATAGGAAAAGTACATCGTCGATTCGTCACGTTCCATGTCGGATCCTGGCGCTCACAGTTTGGCAAAGGCCGGGCTGGCGAGGAATTTGTAGGCGCGATCGATCTGCTCATACATCTGCTGCGCTACCGCCTTTTCCGCCTCGCTTTTACCCACCTGTTTATCGGAGTGCCAGCGCAAGGCCAGCCTCTTGTAGTGCTTCTTGATCGTGCTCTGGTCACGCTCGTCCGGTTCCAGCCCCAGTGCGGCAAGAGACTCCGCTGCCAGTTTGTGCAAGTCCTGTCCGGCGTATTCCTGATCGAAGAAGCCGGTCCGGTTGAAGTCTTCGTTGACCTCGACGAAGACCTCTCCGGTGACGTGATCCTTGACCGTGCGCTCCCGGCTGACGCCATCTTCCGCAGTACGCCAGTCCGACCTGGAGTGGTGCGCTCCGTTCGTCTGATTGTAGGTTTCGTGCCAGGTCGTCTTGGTCATTTCGTCGTAGGTGGTTCGCAAGAGCACTCCCTGATCACCCGAGGCGCTCCACGCCGTACAACGATAATGCGTTTGCCGTCCGGGATGGAAGTAGGTCTTCCATTCGACAGCGTTCGCATGATCCCGGATCATGCCGACAAACCAGCCTTCGTTATTCGGAACGACCGGAACAAAGATGCTGAAATGTTGCAGCGGTGGTCCCTCGCGTCGGCTGGTGGTCCAGCGGCGTTGGTAGTTGTGTTCGATCTCGTCACGCTGCTGCCAGCCATCGGCGCCGCTTCTCCAGTCGGTCACGGAGATACGTTCACCGGTATCGACATGATGGGTCGCGTTCCATTTCACACCCTCGCTGTGCCACTCCATTCGCTCGACCCGTTCCCTGGCATCGAAATGGGCACCCGGCAGAATGCTTGCGCCCGGCGGCAGTAAGTTACGCCAGCGCCGATGGATGGCACGCTCCGCATCATGGGGCTGATGACTGGCGTAGATACCGTATTGCTTGAGCTTGCTGTAGAGCTTCTGGATCAGCCCGCTCATCTGCACCTGCAACTGAGCCAATCGTTGACGCGCCTCGGCATAAGCCTGCTGCGCACGCGGATGGCTCTGCATGCGCCGGGACAGATCAGGGGCATCGAACTTGGTACATTTCTTGTACCAGTCGCTGTTGCGCATGGCGCTGAATGACGAGGACAGCCTGGCTTGCCCTTCGCGAATCTTGGCACGGCCCTCGCCGCCGACAGAGAAATAGTCGCTGACCGACCGGAAACTGAAATTGTTGTAAATGCTCATGTTGTTGTCCTCAGAAAGAAGCGGTGCGGAAATCACGTCGCTGAACTGATTTCTGAGTCGCGACAGACTTGTACCGGTTCCCTTCATTGCAGGTGCTTGCGCCTGGGCAGGATCTCGCGATGAAATGAGGAAGCTCACGGAACGGTCGTTGTCCGTCGTGAGACCTGTGGGCAGCGTCAGCAGGCCGCTTCAACCCGTGCAGAGAAATGACATGCGCCGGGAACGCATCTCACCACGATGGATGAGGTGGGTTCCCGCCCTCTCCTTGACGCGCACCGTCCCTCAGGAAGTGGCAGCCAGCGGTGCCATGTTCAGGTTGCGCCAGACCGGCATGCGTTGTTCGGCGATGGCCTCGGCCAGATAGCGCAGTTCGGCATCTATTTCGTGCGGTGCTTCCAACGCCACGCCCGCCCGTTCGAGCTTGGCACCTTGGCGCTGCACGGCTTGCGCCATGGCGTGTACCCAGCCTTCCGGCTGTAGCACCGCATGCCCGGCCTGATCGTAAGCGACCCGCTGCAGCAGGCTGGATTTCACGCCATTGCCCAGCAATGGCGACGCCAGCGCCTGGAAATGATCGCACTCGCGGGAACGGGCTGCGATCACCCGGTTCAGGCGCGCTGCCGGAGCCTGATCGTTCCCGGCCGAGGAAAGAAAGAATATTGCCGCTTGCCTGCCCGCCATCAATAAGCCAGCCATCGACGCGACCTCGCGCAAGCCATATCCCCGGCTGCGGATTTCCGGCAGAGCGGCCAGTTCGACCAGCGAATGCGGGCGCTCCAGCAGCGCCTCGATCATCGGATCGGCCAGGCGCGCATCGGCGTTGATCTTGCCGATCACCAGCGTCAGTTCCAGATTGATCCGTGAGCGAGGCAGGGTGAGCGCCACGCCGCAGCGTTCCAGCCAGGCGTCACGGCGAGCCGGGCTCATCATGCGCGCGCCGCGGACGTAGATATCCTCGCGGAAAGAGCTGTTGCGCAAATGGTCCCATGCCAGCTCACGCATGCCGCTGTTGGGCAGGCCGGCCAGCAGGTCGCGTTGTCCCTGTGTCAGGTACAGCTGCGTGAAACTGTTCTCGAGCAGGGCCGAGCCGACATAATCCAGTTTGACCGCAGCCATCGCCTGGATCACATCGATGGAATACAGCGCATCCCATCCCTGGTTCAGATATTCGTGGGCGAGGTAATCCACGTGTTTGCCGCCCAACATCTCCAGCCGCAGCCCTAGTCCGTCGCTGTCAGCACGGGCGAAGGCGGCGGCTTTCTGGTCGCGCAGCGCCTCGACCAGTGCGCGTCCCTGTGCCACCTGGCGCTCGCAGGACAGCGTGCTGTCACGGCCGAATTCGCGCAGGAGGCGCTGCAGGGAAAGCGCCGAGCTCCAACCCGGCATGGCGTTGTAGTTGAGGTAGGCGATGCCGCCCGGCTTGAGGTAACGACGCAGGAATTCGGCGATGTACCTGCGGTTGGCTGCATCGACCCAACTGTAGACGCCGTACATGGTGACGAAATCGAACTGCGGCAGATCGATCTCGCCGCCCGCCATCTGCTCGAAACTGCATTCGATTACGGTCAGATTGTCCAGCGATGCGGCGTCAACCAGCTCGCGTGCGGTCTGGACGTGGGTGGGCAGGAAATCAACGGCATAGAAGCGCCCTTGCGGGTTGGCCGCTGCCAGCACCGCCGAGGTCAGGCCCTGGCCGCAACCCAGTTCCATATAGGTGAAGGGCCGATCCAGCGGCACCGGTTCCACCCCGTGCACCACACAGCCAACACTCAAATGAACCGGGCTTTGCTCGGCGAAGAAACTGACCGGATAGTCGATGCCATGCACATAGCCATTGCTCCATTCCATTGCGTTTGCCTTTCTGTCGTAAGAAATGCGCCGCACCGTATACCCCGGGCAGGCGCTGCGCATGCGACACACTGCATGCCGTTGTACTGATCCGCTGGCTTATTTGCGGGGCATGCGACGAATGCGGTGCCAGGGGAAATGCTCATCCAACACGGGCTGTTGGAGCGTGTCCACAGGCAGGGCCGCAGCTGAGATGCTGTGGCCGTTTCTCGCAGCGTCGCGCGAACGTGAATGGGTCATCGTGGTCGTCATCCTGTCAGATCAAGCAGGTAAAGAAGGCGCAGCGCTGATCAGACAGCCGCCTGCGCCGCATCCTCGGCCTTCTTGATGAACTTGGTGAACACCGTCACATTGTCGACGTTTGTCACCGCAGCACTGATGGCCGACTCGACTTGCATGGAGCGCTCAGCCCCCTTGCGAACGCCATCACCCACACCAACCGAAGAAGTCGCATTACTGATCATCCATTTCTCCTTGATTTCTCCTTGCCGCAGTCGCGCCTGGTACGTACCACCTATTGCTGGTCGTTGACGTTCTTGGCCATGGCGCTGAAGATCTTCAGCTTGGCCAGCGATGTAGCTTGCTGAGACACCCACAGCTGGAATTCCATGGCATTTTCCGAGCCGGCCCGGGCATTCTGCACCATGGGATCTTCACCACCCTGACGCAGGCTGGGATTGCCGTACGACTGGGATGAATTCATCATCTGGCTTTGATAAGTGCTCATCAGCGTCTCCTTTCATGAGGACGTCATTTGAAAAAAGAATCGACAGTGGCAGTGGCGGCACCGCTGCGGATACCGCCACCTGCCGGAAACTTTCCGGTCGTTACCGAGCTTAAATATTTTGGATGGCGTTATCCTCCCCTTTCTTCACGAATTTGGTATATGCGGTAACGGCATTGACAGCGGTTTCAGCTGCGCTTTCCATACTTTGATCCGCAATTGCATGTCCAGAACCTGCAAGAGAAGCACCACCTACAGCAGCCATAACAACCTCCATGAATGGTAAAAAAAAGTACCGCACTACCGGAACAGCAGAACGGTCATCGATGGGTGGGAAAGCCGACGCCGATAGTTCCGTCGGCGAGATCATTTTCTTTGTGCAGCGAGCTGGCGGAATGTCCGCCAGTCTTCCTGTATGGATTTTCCGGCGGTGCGGTTCCATTCATGGCAGGCGCCTGCAATCGAGCTGCGAGGCGATGTGACGAAATGAAAGAGTCGCACGGAACCGTTGCGCCCCCCGAAACAACCTATCGGGGCAGTAATGATGTTCCCTTCAACTCTTACAAGGAAATAACATGAGCTTAAGTATCTCGTCTGGTAGCGTCAGCAGCATCCCGACCGGCGCCGAAATGGATTCGTTCTCGTCGACCCTGAAAAATGCATCATCCGGCGACCTGCTCAAGGCCCTGGGCAAAGATGGTATGGAGCCATGGCAGAAGGATGCCATCCTAAAGGAACTGGAAAACCGAGCGCAGCAATCGCAGAAACCCGATTCCAACAGCGGTGCCAACAGCGCCGGCAACGGTGGCGGCAATGGCGGCGATGATGACGAGATCAAGAAGCTGCTCAAGAAACTGACCAAAGGCACCATCAGCCCTGGTGAAGAGCAGAAGCTGGCCGGTGCCCTGGGCGTGGATACCCAGACCCTGGATGCCGCCAAGGGCGGCGATGCTGGCGGCGGCGACGCCGGCGGCGGCGACATCAAGGGCGGCTGATCCTTTAGCAGGGTTGCGCGATGGCGTGCACGATCCAGCCATCGCAGCGCCTGTGCAGTGCCTGCAGGCGCGCAACAAAGCAGACGAGACCCCGGCATGCCGGGGTCTCGTCGTTGCTTGCGTGTTGCGTCACCAGCGAGCGCACGCATTACACGCTGCGCTATCCTGGCTCACTCAGATTTCCGTTCCGTCCTCACCAAACAGGTAATGGTCGCGCCGCCAGCGCAGTGCCAGGCTCACCAGGAAATCAAACAGTTCCAGGGTCGATTCCAGCGAGGCCGAACTCAGTGAAAAGCGGCAGATGAGGATGATGCTGTCCTTCTGCGCCTGATAGGTGAAGGCGGGGCAATTGGCGTTGAAGAGATACATGTTGGTCTCCAGCAGGCGCAGCAATATTTTCTCGCGCTGAAACTGAGGCAGCGGGCCGAATTCGCAAGACAGCAGCACGCTGTCCGGCACGATCAGTCCACCGTGGTAGAGATTCAATTCCACCCCCTTCACCTGCATGGTGGTGGCCTGGTGCATGGTTCCCTGTAGAGGCATTCCGAAATGTGCGCCCAGTTGTTCAATCAATTGTCGGTAACGGCTGATCGTCATTTTTGCTTGTTGTTGTAGGCCCGCGTATTGCGTCGGCCAGGCGGTGCCGCAGCGGGGCAAGCACCTGCAGCACCGCCGCTGAGAGCCGGCTCCACGACGTCCTTGTAACGTCCTGCTCCGGCCTGCCGTCTTACTTGATGTCTTCCGGTTTGGGGCTGCTGTCTTCCGTGCATCCCTCGATGAAGTGTGCCGACGGGGTTCATGAGGGTATCCAGGGGATGCGTCAGTGCATGAAACAGACCGCCAATGAGCGACATGATGTACTCCTTTCCTTGAGGTGAAGTTGACTCGACATGAGTCGACATGAGTGGGCGCGCCACTGTGCCCGGTTCCCTCCCCGTCTCGTTCCCTACGCCTGCCCACGCCCCCTTGCCGGCCACCCGATAGCGGCCGGATCGCCCGGCCATTCCCATTTTATTGCCACGATGGAACCAGCCCTTTTCGGGCCTCAACTCAATGACGCGGGTTCAATGAATTTCCCGCCATTCACCCCGGAAGCACCCTTGACGTGACATGCACACACCGCCCTCCCATTGGTGCGGACATGCCCCTGTTACACGGCAACTGCCTCCGGTTCATCACGCAATTTTGAGAATACACAGGCAAGAAAAAAAAATGGCATACATTCCATCCACCAGCGGCATCAAGCGCGATTACGACGACTACGCCGACACCTCCTCCCAATCCCCCACCCGCGCCACGACGCCCACTGAAACCGGCGGCACCCCGCGCATCTCCGGTTCCGGCTCGCGTGCCTCCTCGCTGCGGGCCGTCTCTGATCCCGTGGTCGCCGAGATCCTGCAGAACATCACCGGCAAGGACGATGGCCTGGCGGCCAAGAACCTGTCGTTGCTGCAGAAGCGCCTGGGTTCCGGCTTCGTCAAGATGATGACCAGTCCCGGTGTAGCCGACCTGGTGCGCGACGTCAAGCTGGAACAGAACTTCGAGACCCAGCGCGGGCAGGACGCCGCACTGGCCAAACATTTTGGCGATGCCTCGGCCGTGCCGCTGCCCGCCAACATCAAACCGACCGAATTCGTGGTGGCACCGCTGGACATCATGCCCTACAAGGTCGCCGACTCCGGCGAGTTCCGCGCCACCCTGCTGGAACTCAACGGCACCGGCTACGGCAACATCACCACCATGGAGCCCAACACTCTGGACACCGTGATGAGTTCGTTCGGCAACGTCAGCCACATCCTTGAGAAAGAACCGACGGCACTGTTCCTGGTCGCCTGTTCCGGACGTGAAGATCCGCCCGCGTTCGGGCAAAGCAAGAAGATCCACGAAAAGCTGATGATCGCCAATGCCATGCAGACCACCATCACGCAAGCGCAACAGGAGCAGGCCGAGAAGACCGGTCAGCCGGTCCTGGGCGTGCAGGTACTGGGCGTGGACAGCTTCGATGCCGACGCCCTGGTCATGAAGGACGGCAAGCCGGTCATCGAGAACAGCAAGGCACTGGAAAAACCGGGACGCGACAAGGATGGCGTGGAAAAAATGAAGAACATCCTCAACGGCCACAACTGGGACAAGCCCACCCAACCCACCGTGCTGGTCGGCTATACCGCGCAACTGGCCAAGGCCATCGAGATCCACGACGGCACGCCCTTCCTCAATGGCCGCAAGGTCAGCTTCATCGGCAACGACCGTCTGGTGCTGAACATCAATGCGCTCAATGAAGGCAGCGGCAAGAAACTCGATACCAGCAAATTCACCTCCAACAACATCAGCTATGTGCCGGCCGCTTCCAAGGGCCACGCCTACGCGTTCACCAACCAGTTCAACAAGGCCGAGGGTGCGGCCTATCCGGGCTTCTCGCGCGAGATCGTCAATCGTCAGGCCTCCACCCTGGAAGATGTCGAGAAGGAAGTGCTGAGCATGCTGGCCGAGGGCAAGCGCGTCATCATCAAGCCCAGTGGCACCGGCCATGGCGACGGTATCCGCGCCTTCGACATTGCCGAGAAGGAGACCCCGGAACTGATCCGCCAGGAAATCAGGGAGTCCTACGAATCGGTCAAGGGCACCTATGGTGACCGTGGCGGCTTCCCGTACACCATCTCCGAGTACCTGACCGCCGACCGTGTGTCCAAGGAGGACTCGCCGCTGAAGTCGATGAAATACGAATTTCGCGTGGCCGTGTACTCGGATTACTCCGACAAGGAAAAGGGCCCTCAGCTCAAGGCGGTGCCGGCGATCATCAAGATCGATGGCGGCTCCAAACTGCGCGAAGGTGAAAGCGGCGACTTCTCCAAGAGCTTCGCCAGCGTCTCGGCCCAGGTGCTGGCCACCGGCCTGCCCGCGTCCGAATTCATGAAGCCGCTGTGCAGTGAAGCCACGCTGGATCTGGTCGGTGTGAGCAAGGAAGAGATGACCGAGCTGTGCGAGTGGTCAACTCGCCTGGTGTCGCACATCCTGGCCAACGTCGACCAGAGCGACACCATCCTGGACAAGTAATTTCCGCAGAGTCAGACGCGTAATCCCGTGCGGCCCGGCGCCGCACGGGGCTTGCGCCCTGCTCCATCCATTCGACTCAGAGATAATCATGGCTGCCATTTCACATCATTCGCCCGGCGACACCAGCCAGGCGGGTTCCTCAGAACAAGCCCCGGTCCAGGAACGTGCGCCCGCATTGCAAGCGCGCGTCGTTCCGTGGGGACCGGCCCTGCAACTGAACAACGACGACATCTATCCCATCCTCCAACAGAAGTGGAAGAGGCACCTCGATCTGGGTAGCAGTTTCCAGGAGGGGTCTTCCCCCAAGCGCCTGCGCACCGAGGATATCGACACGGCCCAGGTACCGCTGCCGCCCTGCGTCAACTTCGTCCCGGTCGGGGTGGTCGGCGGCATGGGCCCGGAAGCGACGCTGGACCTCACCCAGAAGCTCTTCAAGACAGCCAAGGAGGTGGGCGACCCGAAATCCGACCAGGATCACATGCAGGTCATCACGATGAACATCCCCAATCTGATCAAGGACCGCACTGCCTATCTCAACAGCTTCACGGGCGACCGTAACAACGCCGGCGAATGGCGCGCCCATCTGCTCAAGAACGACCCCAGCAATCCCTATCATGGCGCGCTCGCCGTGGCACAGGCCTGCGTGGCCGCGGGGGCGCATTTTCTGATCTTTCCCTGCAATACCTTCCACGCTTACCACGGCGTGCTTTCTGAAAAACTGAAGGTGCCGCTGCTGCATATCGCCGAAGCCACCATGTGGGCACTCAAGAAGCAGAATCTGGATCCGGACAAGTCGGTCGGTCTGCTGGCCACCAACGGCACCATCGACAGCAAGCTCTACCAGACCACGGCGACGCGCATGGAGCAGTATGGCTGCCCCCGCATCAAGTGGGCGCTGCCCTCCCCGGCATCCCAGAAAGACAACGTGATGGCCGGCATTTACGAAGGGGTCAAGTTCGGCGACATGGAAAAGGGAACCAGACTGCTGGACAATGCGGTTCAGGAACTGGGCAAGGAGCACAAGCTCTCGGCCGTGGTGGAAGGATGTACCGAAATTCCCCTGGCATTGAAAGACAAGGATTACGGCGACATCAAACTGATCGATCCGACCCAGGCCCTGGCGGAGATGGCGGTGGAGTTTTCCCGCAACCTGGCGCGACTGGAAACGAAGTTTGCACGCTAGGTCCGATAACGAAGAACAACGAGGTCATCCATGTCCAGACAGCACTATGAACAACTGATCCACCAGCTCTGCAACCTGTGCCAGATCAAGGGTGCGCAGGGTATTCTGGAAGGCGGACCGGTGGCGGTGAACGATGTCGTGTTCTCACTGGCCCACCACGAGCAGCTCAGTCCCGACACCCTGCTGGTCTATTGTGATTTCGGCGCGGTGGAAGCCGGACGCGAAGCCCAGGCCTATCGCGCGCTGCTGGAGACCAATCTGTTGATGTATGCCGGCAACGGTCCCATCTACACGCTCTCGCCGGCGACCGGTCGGATCGTCTTTGCCAACCGTTACCGGCTCGGCGGCATGGATGCCGTCATGCTGCGTTCGATTCTGGCCCATCTGGCCGCCAAGGCCATGGACTGGCGCAAGGATCAGTTCCTCGACCCTCCGCCGGCCAGGCGGCATCACGGTCATGCCAGCAAGATCCCGCAGCTGTGGAGCAGACCCACCTCCACCGACGACGATGGCATCACGCATTGAAGCAGTGCGCGCCAGTGCTGCTGAACTGACGCGTCATCAATGATCTGCGCCTGACGATGCTGCCTGCCTTCCCGGCAGGCAGCATTTTTTCTACGGTCTCTTTCAGGTCAGGCTGACGATGCCCACTTCCCCGACAATATCGATGCGGGTGCCATAGGCGGCAGACAAGCGTTGCAGACGTTGCAGGATGCGTTGGGCGTCCTCGCCGTGGGCGATGCGCGGAATGCCGCGGTCGGCATCGCGTTCACCCTGCCAATGCATCTCGATGGGGTGCAGCACGATCTGCTGCAGCTGGCCACGACTGCCGTAGCGATTGACGGCCACGACGCTCTCATACCACACCTGTTCCTTGAACACGCCAT